>CAZHVR010000047.1:0-23014 GCA_964536225.1 uncultured Pirellulales bacterium | reverse complement strand
TACGAAGAACACAAATGCAAGCTAACCCAAGTAATGAACAAAAAAAACTGACGGCTAAAGAGCGGATGGCGATATCGCGGCAGGAGATGCCGCAGCGTCCGGGCGACGAGCGGAACAAGGACTTCAAAGAGGTCAATCTCGGTATTTCAGAGCAGGTGGCCATACGCGAGGCACAGCGATGTCTGCAATGCAAGAACGCCAAGTGCATTGCGGGCTGTCCGGTGGGAATCGACATTCGGGGTTTTATCAAATTGATATCGCAGGGCGATTTTTTAGGTGCTGCGGAACTTGTTCGTCAGGACAACGACCTGCCGGCAGTGACGGGGCGGGTGTGCCCGCAGGAAATCCAGTGCGAGGTGACGTGCGTCCGGTGCAAAAGCGATACGCCCGTGGCAATCGGCTGGCTCGAACGGTTTGTCGCCGATTACCAGATGCAGCACGGCGGCGAGGCGACCCCAAAAACGTTCGAAAAGAAGAACAAAAAGGTGGCGTGCATCGGGTCAGGGCCGGCGGGAATCACCTGCGCAGGGCAATTAGCCAAGCAGGGCTATGACGTAACGATTTTCGAGGCGTTTCACAAGCCCGGCGGCGTGTTAGTTTACGGCATCCCGGAATTCCGTATGCCGAAGAAAATCGTCGATGCGGAAATCCAAAACCTGAAAGCGCTCGGCGTCAAAATCGAGACCAACGTCATCGTCGGCAGGACGGTGACAATACCGCAGCTTATGAACGAGGAAGGTTTCCAGGCCGTCTTTATCGCGGTGGGCGCGGGGCTGCCGGTGTTTATGAATATCCCCGGCGAAAACCTCAAGGGCGTTTATTCGGCCAACGAATATTTGACACGGGCAAATCTTATGGAGGCCTATAATCCTGATTCCGATACCCCCATAGTTCGCGGCAATTGCGTGTGCGTTATCGGGGGCGGGAATACCGCTATGGACGCGGTGCGGACGAGCAAACGGCTTGGCGCGGCAGAAAGCACGATTGTGTATCGGCGAAGCCAGAAGGAAATGCCCGCGAGAGTCGAGGAGGTGCACCACGCCGAAGAGGAAGATATCAGGTTCGAGATGCTGACCGCGCCGGTCGAGGTGCTGGGTAATGATGGGGGCTGGGTGCGCGGGCTGAAATGTATCAGGATGCAATTGGGCGAACCGGACTCTTCGGGCAGGCGCAGGCCCGTGCCAATCCCCGGCTCGGAATTCACTATCGACTGCGACCTTGTAATCGTGGCCATCGGGACGGGCGCAAATCCGCTACTGACCAAAACGACGCCGGGGCTGAAACTCAATAAGTGGGATTATATCGAAACCGACGAAAACCTTATGACCAGCATTCCCGGCGTATTTGCCGGCGGCGACATTGTCCGCGGCTCTGCAACGGTCATTTTGGCTATGGGCGACGGGAAAAAGGGTGCCTCTGCCATCGCTAATTATCTCAATAACCCCTCTCGCACTTGACCTTACGGTCAATTGCTGGTAATTCTTATCCTATGGCGACACAGTTTAGCCCTATTTCCGAGGTCCTCGACGAGCTTCGGGCGGGAAAAATGATAGTTCTGGTCGATGACGAAGACCGTGAAAACGAGGGAGACCTTGTCTGCGCGGCGGAAAAGGCCACTGCCGAGACCATTAATTTTATGGCCAGATTCGGCCGGGGGCTTATTTGCCTGCCGCTGACGAGTGAAAAGTGTGACGCACTTGCGCTTCACCCGCAGGTCCTCGACAACACCGCGCGTTTTAACACCGCGTTTACGGTTTCCATAGACGCCATACAGGGCGTTACTACAGGTATCAGCGTGGCCGACCGGGCCCATACCATTGCCAAGGCGGTTGCCGACGACGCCAGGCCCTCCGATTTTGCCCGGCCGGGTCACGTCTTCCCGCTTCGTGCCCGCGACGGCGGGGTATTAGTCCGCGCGGGACAAACCGAAGGGGCCGTTGACCTGATGCGAATCGCCGGGCTCAAGCCCGCGGCGGTAATCTGCGAAATTATGAACGACGACGGGTCAATGGCGCGTGTGCCACAACTGCTGGAATTCTGCCGGAAGCACAATCTCAAAATCACGTCCATCGCCCGACTAATCGAGTACCGCCTTCAGCGGGAAAGGCAGGTCAGGCGCGTCGAGGTGGTTCATCTGCCCACCGATTACGGCGATTTCAAACTAATCGGCTACGAATCGCTTTCCTCGCCTGAGCCCCACCTTGCACTGTGCAAAGGGGGCGTCGGCGACTTAGACGAAAAGGGCAATCCACTCGAACACCCCGAGGCAGTGCTTGTGCGTGTTCATTCCGAGTGTATGACCGGTGATTTGTTCCATTCGCAGAGGTGCGAATGCGGGTATCAGCTAATCACGTCTATGAAAATGATTGAGCAGGCCGGCAAGGGTGCGCTGGTTTATCTTCGTCAGGAAGGCCGGGGCATCGGGCTGAAGAACAAGCTGCATGCCTACAAGCTGCAGGAACAGGGTCTCGACACCGTTGACGCCAACGTCAAATTAGGTCTGCGACCTGACAGGCGAGATTACGGCATCGGCGCCCAAATCCTCCGCGACCTCGGCCTCAAACAGGTCAAAATTCTTACCAATAATCCGAAGAAGGTCAGCCGGCTGGAGGTTTATGGAATCAAAATCGTCGAGCAAATACCGCTTCGGGCAGTACCCGGGCCTCACAACGTAAATTATCTACGCACCAAAAAATACCGCCTCGGCCACATCCTCGATAACGACCTGTAAGGCCGTGCCGGTGCAAAATTGAGTAATTAACCGCTTTTTTTCATTCAACTAAACCCAAACACACGCCGAAATATTCAATATGAGAATAGTTAGTATTGCATTGAAGCTGCTTTTTATCACGGCACTGACATTGTTTTCCGGCTGTGACAGCTCGCCTTCCGGCGGCGGTTTTCCCTTCGATTTTGCCCGATCCGGCGCAGCGGCGTGCGAGCGTTTCGGCCCGGCGCGAATAGACATTCTGCCGCTGACAGCCCTTACATACTCCCCGGATGCCGGACGTGATTCGACGCTTACCGTTTATATCTGCCTTTTAGATGCCTTCGATTCGCAGATAAAATCGCCTGCTGTTTTTCGTTTCGAATTGTTCGAGCACGTGCAGCGTTCTGCCGACCCGAAAGGCAAACGCCTGGCTATCTGGCCTGATATCGCACTGACGGACCCGGGCCTTAACAATAACCACTGGCAGGACTTCCTGCGGGCGTATCTGTTCTCGCTGCCCCTTCAGAAACTGCCCGCGGGCGAGTACATACTCCACGCGACCTGCATTACGCCAGCCGACAAGCGTCTTAACGCGGATTACTTAGTCCGCTCCGGACGCTAAATCAACGGCCGGTTGCCCCTTGCATTTCACTAATAAGATTATTAGAATACATAGTTCGTTTGGACCTGGTAAATTGCGGGGCAGCCCCTCGGCTGCCCTTGTTTATGATGTTTTAAGGAGTATTGGTATGGGTTGTAACGTTGCAATCGCAGGCGTCACCGGCGCCGTAGGGCAGGAATTTTTGAAAATTATCGAGGCGAGGGACTTTACCTTCGATTCGCTTAAATTTTTGGCCAGCAGCCGGTCCGCCGGCAAGTCAATTCCGTTCAAAGGCAAAAACTACGTCGTCGAAGAGCTGTCTGAAAAAAGCTTCGACCGGGTCAACATAGCGTTATTCAGCGCGGGGGCCGCCCGCAGCAAGACCTTTGCGCCGGCGGCGGTAAAAGCGGGCGCCGTGGTGGTGGACAATTCGTCGGCTTTCAGAATGGACCCGAACGTACCTTTAGTTATCCCGGAAATCAATCCGCAGAAAATAAAGGAGCACAAGGGGATAATCGCCAACCCGAACTGCTCTACTATTATCGGCATCGTTCCGGTCTGGCCTCTGCACAAGGCAAACCCCGTCAAAAGGATGGTCGTCAGCACCTATCAGGCCGCATCGGGCGCCGGTATGTCGGCTATGCTCGAACTGGAGCAACAGTCGCGTGAGATTTTAGCGGGCAAAGAGCCGACAATACGTGTGCTGCCTTATCAGCTCGCATTCAACGTGTTCAGTCATAACTCCGCGCTGGACGCGGCCGGCTATAACCTGGAAGAGGTAAAAATGGTCAACGAGACCAGGAAAATCTTCGACTGTCCCGACATTGCCGTCACTGCAACCTGTATTCGTGTCGCGGTTTTGCGGGCGCACAGTGAAAGTATCAACCTCGAATTCACCGAGCCGATTACTCCCGACGAGGTCCAGAAGCTTCTCGAAGGCGCCCCGGGCGTTTCGCTTCTCGACGACCGTGAGCATAACCGTTTCCCTATGCCCATCGACGCCACCGGCAAAGACGATATATTCGTCGGCAGAATCAGGCAGGACCTGTCCATCCCGGAAAACCATGGTATTAATCTCTGGGTGGCGGGCGACCAGCTCAGGAAAGGTGCGGCCCTGAACGCGATTCAAATCGCTGAAAAACTGCTGTAACTCCAGTTTGGCAGACAATCCCGGCGTTAAGAGGGGACTTCGTTTTTTTGACAATGGCGCTGCGTAATATAAAACTGACTGTTTCGTACGACGGCACCAGCTACCACGGCTGGCAAATCCAGCCCGACAAACGCACGATACAGGGCGAGCTCATCAACGCCGTAAGCAATCTTCTCGGCTGGCGCACCAATGTTACCGCCGCATCGAGGACCGACGCGGGCGTCAGCGCCGTCGGCCAGGTCGCCCTCATACAAATCGACTCCCCAATCCCAACAAAAAATTTCGTCAAGGCCATAACCGACCGTCTGCCGGCAAATATCGCAATCACCGAGGCAGTCGAGGTCCCTATGGGCTTCAACGTCATCGGGGACGCAAAATGCAAGCTCTACCGGTACTCTATTTTCACAGGCCGGGCCAGGCCCGTTTTTGTTCATCAGTGCTGGCATTTGCCTGAAAAGCTCGATATTGCCGCGATGAACGAAGCGGCGAAGCTGCTGGTCGGCCAGAAGGACTTCAAGTCCTTCGCCTCGGCCGACGACCATCGGAGCGATTCGGTCCGCACGATTCTCCGTTGTGAGGCCTATTCGTCGCGCAAAGACAATACGCAACATGCCGGGCACAATACTCACGACGAAAAGGACTGGATTTATATAGATGTCGAGGGCGACCGTTTCCTTTATAATATGGTCAGGAATATCGTCGGGACGCTTGTTGAGGTCGGCGTGGGCAGGATGGAACCGGGAAAAATAACCGAAATTCTCGATGCAAGGGACCGCCGGGCCGCAGGCCCCATAGCGCCAGCCGAAGGTCTTTGCCTTATGTGGATCAAACATTGAAAATCGTTCACATAATAACACGTTTGATATTAGGCGGGGCGCAGGAGAACACGTTAATAACGTGCAAGCTGTTAGCCGAGCGCGGGCACGATGTTACGCTGGTTACGGGGCCGGCGCTGGGGCCGGAAGGCGATTTATACGAGCAGGCAGAAAACCAGCCGTTTAAGTTTGTTATTTTCGACAACCTCCGGAGGCAGATAAATCCGCATTACGACATACCCGCATACGTCGCGATTAAGGACCTGCTGAAGCATCTGAAACCCGATATCGTTCACACCCATTCGGCCAAGGCGGGCGTATTGGGCCGATTCGCCGCATACGCCCAACGACCAAAACCGGCGATAGTTCATACAATCCACGGGCTTGCGTTTCATCCCTATCAAAATTCACTTATAAATAAATTTTATATCGCGGCTGAGAAAGCGGCTGCGAGGCGCACCGACGCCTTTATAAGCGTAGCCGAGGCAATGACGACACAGGCACTTGCCGCAGGTATCGGCTCGCCCGATAAATTCACCACCGCATATTCGGCCATCGAGGAGGATGACTTCCTGAAACCCGCCCCCTCCGAGCAGAGAGAACAGTTTCGCCGGAAATACGCTATTTTGCCCGACGCCATAGTCCTGGTTACTATCGCACGACTGTTTGACCTCAAAGGCCACGAATTTATCATCGAATCGGCAAGACGTCTGGCTGAGAAGTTTCCGAACGTAATCTGGCTTTTCGTCGGAGACGGGACACTGGCGGACAAATACAAAAGAACAGTCCACGACCTGGGTCTGGGTCATCGCTTCCGGTTCACAGGGCTGCTTGCTCCCAAATGGATGCCGGTTGTGATACAGGCCTCGGACATCCTTGTCCACTGCTCATTGCGCGAGGGGCTGGCCCGGACGCTGCCCCAGGCGATGCTATGCGGCAGGCCCGTCGTATCTTTCGACGTTGACGGCGCAAAGGAAGTGGTCAACGAGAATACGGGCCGATTAGTCGATCCCAAAAACGTCGATAAGCTGACTGCCGCCTGTGAGGAGCTGATTAAGGACAAATCGCTGCGTGAGAAATTAGGCAGCCGGGGCAGGGACAGCGTCAAGGCGAAATTCGCCCCCGGGACAATGGTCGATACAATCGAGGAAGTTTACGGCAGATTAGTTATCTGATTTGCCTTTGCCGGTCGTCTTTTTTGCCTGGCCTGTGGTTTTAGCGTCTGATTTAGCAGGCGCGGCCGATTTTTCTTTTGTCTCTTTGGCTTTTTCGGGCTTTTCCCTTTTGGCCGCATCTTTATAGCTTTGGCTTCTGTAATCCGTCGCGTAAAAACCGGAACCCTTAAACAATACGGCTGCACCGGTCCCGATTAGCCGTTTGAGTTTCGGTTTGCCGCATTCAGGGCACTTGCGCAACGCCTTTGCGGTTATGCTTTGAAGCTGATCGAAGCGGTGTCCGCAATTGCTACATTTGTATTCGTAGGTAGGCATAATTATTGAGTGTCTCTGTTCTCATCCTCATCGGCAGGCCATTGCTCTTCGGCGGCGGGTACTTTATTGACAACGACCCTGCTGGCGCGAATCACCCGGCCGTTGAGCTTGTAACCCTTCTGCACTTCTCCCAGGACGACGCCGTCTTCTTTGCCCGGGTCGGACTGCTGCACAATCGCCTCGTGCATCGCAGGGTCAAAGTTTTTGCCGGCCGCGGCTATCTGCTCCACACCCTGCGCCTTTAAGGCATCGAGTATATGGTCGTAAACTATCCGCACGCCCATCAATATCGCATCGGCGTCGGCACCTTCGGAATTGGCCAGCGCGTGCTCGAAATTGTCCAGCGCCGGCAGCAGCGACTTTATTATCTTTTCCTTCTCGTATGCGACACTGTCGGCGATTTGCCTGGCGGAGCGCTTCTGAAAATTATCGTAATCCGCGGCCACCCGCTGCAATTTGGCAAATATTTCGTCCTTTTCTTTTTTCAAATCCTCTATCTGCTTTTGCATTTGTTCAGCCTGCTTTTGCGGCCCTGATGCTGACTGCTCATCGTTTTCAGTTTGTTTTTCTTCCTGTTCAGCCGAAGCCGGCTGCTGCTGTTCTTTTGGTTTTTCTTTTTTTCTGGGAAACATACTCAAATACCGCCAAAATATTTTTTCAGCCGGTCAACGAAACTGCCCGCCTTGGGAAATACGCTTTTGTTTTCGGTCTTTGCAAATTCCCTGAGCAGCTCTTCCTGTTTTGTGTTAAGCCGTGTCGGTATCTCAACCATTATCTGCACAAGCTCGTCACCTGTGCGTCTTGTCCGCAAATCGGGCAGCCCCTGTCCCCTTATACGAAAGACGCTGCCGTGCTGTGTCCCCGACGGGACCTTCAATTCTTTCATTGCGTCCAAGCTGGGCACCTCAATCGTAGCGCCCAGCGATGCCTGCGTGAAACTTATCGGCACGACCGCAATCAGGTCGCTTCCGTCGCGTTCGAGAAACTCGTGGGGCTTTATCCTGACGTAGCAGTATAAATCGCCCCTTGGCCCACCGTTGCGTCCCGGCTCGCCTTCCTGCGCCACGCGGACCCCCTGACCCTCGTGCACGCCGGCTGGAATCTTGACACTGACGACTCGTTTCTTTGGCACCCGTCCGCTTCCGCCGCAAATTTTGCACGGGTTGGTAATCACCTCTCCGGTTCCGCGGCACTTCGGGCAGGTCGATACCATCTGGAAAAAGCCGCCGCCCCTTGCGACCTGTCCGCTGCCGCCACAGGTCGGGCACGCACCGGGCTTTGTCCCGCGGGCAGAGCCCGTTCCGCTGCATTCCGCGCACAGGTCCTGGCGTGTGAACTCTATTGTTTTTTCCGTGCCCCTGGCAACCTCGTTCAATGACAGCTCGACCATTGTTTCCAGGTCGTAGCCGCGAGCAGGACCGCGTCTTGCGCCTCTTCGGCCGCGTCCGCCCATTCCGAAAAGGTCGCCGAGGTCGCCGAAGCCCAATATGTCCTCGAAAATGCTCGATACGTCCTGCCATCGCATATGCGAGTAGTCCCGCACACCGACGCCCTTGAGTCCTTCGTGGCCGAACTGGTCGTACCGCTGGCGCTTTTCGGGGTCGCTCAAGACCTCGTATGCCTCGGCACATTCCTTGAATTTGGCCTCGGCCTCTTTCTTGTCGTCGGGATTTTTGTCCGGGTGGTACTTTATCGCCATTCGCCGGTAAGCGCGCTTTATCTCATCCGGCGAGGCGTTCTTTGCGACCCCAAGAACTTCGTAGTAATCTCTCTTGGCCATATCTATATGGTTAGCCCCCAATTTATCGGGGGCCAACGGCTATCAACTCAGAATTCAAAACTATTTAACGGCTCCCGGTATCGGCTCTTCGTTTTCGTCTTCTTCTTTTTCCTTCAGGTCCGTTATAAGCACGCTGGTTGTGAGCATCAGTCCCGCCACTGATGCGGCTGTCTCAAGGGCGGTCCTTACGACCTTGGCCGGGTCGATAATGCCCGCCTTTAGCATATCAACGAATTGGCCGGCGTTGGCGTCGTAGCCGATGTTTTTCTCTTTATCCAGCCGGTCCAGCAGCTGGGCCGCTATCACGTCTCCGTGCTCACCGGAGTTGTCCGCTATCTGCATTGTCGGCTTGCGCAGGGCCTCGGCCACTATCTCGAACCCGATTTTTTCCTCGCCCCTGGCCTTGACCTTTGCCTTTTCGACTTCGGCTATCGCCCTTAAGAACACCACTCCTCCGCCTGCGACAACGCCTTCCTCGGTGGCGGCCCTTGTCGCGTGCAGGGCGTCTTCGAGAAGGTCTTTCTTCTCCTTCATTTCCGCCTCTGTAGCCGCTCCCGCTTTTACCACCGCCACACCGCCGGTAAGCTTCGCAAGCCGCTCCTGCAGTTTTTCTTTGTCGTAGTTGCTCGTTGTTTTTTCTATCTGGCTGCGTATCTGGTCACACCGGGCCTGAATGTCCTTTTTGGCGCCTGCGCCTTCGATGAGCGTTGTCGTTTCCTTGTCGATGACGATTTTCTTTGCCTGTCCAAGCTGCGACAGCTCAATTTTTTCCAGCTTTATCCCGAGGTCTTCGCTGATTACCTCGCCGCCGGTTATAATCGCCATATCCTGCAGCATTGCCTTTCGCCTGTCGCCGAATCCCGGCGCCTTTACCGCGCAGACCTTCAAGACGCCCTGCAGCCGGTTTATCACCAGAGCGGCAAGGGCCTCCCCTTCCACGTCCTCCGAGACAATCAGAATCGGCCTGCCCACGCCGGCGATTTTCTCCAACAACGGTATAAGCTCCCGCACATTTGAAAGTTTCTTTTCGTGAAGCAGTATGTAAGCGTCTTCAAGCACGCATTCGAGCGTCTCGGGATTCGTCATAAAGTAAGGCGATATATATCCCCTGTCGAACTGCATGCCCTCGACGACGTTCACCTCGTTTTCGGTTCCCTTGCCTTCTTCTATTTCTATGACGCCATCCTTACCGACCTTTTCCATCGCTTCAGCGATTAGTTTTCCGACCGATGGGTTGTTGTTGGCACTTATTGTCGCTACCTTGGCAATATCGTCACCTTTCACGGGCGTTGAATTATCTTTGATGAATTTGCTGGCGGCCTCGACTGCCTTTGCTATTCCGCGCTGTATCGCCATCGGATTTGCGCCGGCGGTGACGTGCCTGAGCCCTTCGGTGTATATCGCTTCTGCCAGTATCGTAGCCGTCGTCGTTCCGTCGCCGACCTCGTCGGCCGTCTTGTTGGCCGCCTGGTTAACCATCTTGGCGCCCATATTCTTAAACGGCTGTTTGAGCTCTATTTCCTTGCTCACGGATACGCCATCCTTGGTCACCTTGGGTGAGCCCCAGCTTTTCTGCAGTATCACGTTTTTGCCAGTCGGCCCGAGTGTCACTTTCACCACGTTGGCCAGCTCCGACAAGCCATCCTTAAGCTGGGTCCTTGCCGCATCATCAAATATCATTTGCTTCGCCATATTTTCCGCCTCTCAGTTTTTCTTTTATGCTTTTCTTTTTTTACTTTTCAATGATTCCCAGTATGTCGTTCTCGTGCAGTATCACGTATTTGACTCCGTCTATCTCGACGTCGTTGCCGAGATATTTAGCGTAAATTACCTCGTCGCCTTTCTTTACGCTCATCTCGCTGCGTTTGCCGTCGTCGTTCATTTTGCCCGGCCCCGCCGCCACTACCTTGCCTCTTTGCGGCTTCTCCTTCGCCGCATCTGGCAATATGATTCCGCCCGTGCTTTTCTCTTCCGCCTCCGACTGCTTTATAACCACTCTGTCATCCAATGGCACCAGTTTCATACTAATCTCCTTCTAATGCTCACGCCTTTATTCTTATTTTTTGATTTCAAGAACTACTATCGTATCGACCCTGTCGATAGACACATCGTTAATGTCGAGGGTAATATCACCGTTTTTGCTGTATTTTATTTTCTGCCCATCCCCGAAAAGATACGCTCTTTTCACCCTGAGCTGTTCCGTCCCCGGCAAAACAAGCTGCTTTTCTTTAGGCCTCTTGATTATATGAACGTAGCACTTGTTCGCCTTGCGCGTCATCACGCCCCAGTCCTGAGGGGGCATAGGTCCACCGCGAGTGCTGTAAATCGACTCGCCGTTTTTGGCAAGCCACTTGCCCATTTCCCGCAGGCGAACGACGCATTCCGGCTGTATTTGGCCAGTTGGCATCGGGCCGACGTTCAAAAGGAAGTTTGCGCCGTATCCGGCCGAGCGAATGAGGTATTTCAAAAGCTGTTTGGAACTTTTGAATCCCCTGTCCGATTTTTTATACCCCCACGAACCATTGATTGTATCGCAGGTCTCCAGCGGAAGCTGCGACACATGGCCCGATTCGCTGAAGACGTCCTTGCCCGGAACGCCCTTCTCGAACATCTGAAAATCCTCACCCTCGAAAGGCGCCTCGTGATGGTTGCTGCCGATAAGGGCCTGGGGCTGCAGCCGGTGTATCAGGTCGTAGGTCTCTTTCAATCGCCAGTTGACCTTCGACTGCTTGCTTCCTTTTCTTTTCTGCTGGTCCCACCATCCGTCGAACCAGATTCCCGCGATTTTGCCGTATCTTCCGCTGCAAAGCTCGGCGAGCTGCGCGTTCATATAATCGATGTATTTATCGAAGTCCCCGCTGTTGGGCCTGCCCGCGTTATGGCCGGTCTGCCCGCGCGGGAAATAATCCGGGTTGCGCCAGTCGAGCTGCGAGTAGTAAAAGAACAACGGCATATTCTGCTTTTCGCACTCGTCGGCCAGCATCTTCAGCACGTCTTTTTTATAAGGCGTGCTGTCAACAATGTCGTAATTACTGACCTTCGAGTCGAACATAGCAAATCCGTCGTGGTGCTTGCTGGTAATGGTGATGTATTTCATACCGGCGTCTTTGGCGATTTTCACCCACTCGGCCGGGTCGAATTTCACGGGATTAAATTGTCCGGCGATTTTCTCATATTCCGCAGCGGGAATTTTGGCCTGCTCCATAATCCACTCGCCGGAATAGCTTTTGCCGTTCCACTCACCGCCTAATACCGAGTAGATGCCCCAGTGAATAAACAAGCCGAACTTGGCGTCGCTGAACCATTTCTGCTGCGGCGACCAGCCGGCCTCCCTGCTATCCGATTTTTTCGCCGGCTGTGCACATCCCGATAACGCCGTGACTGTTACACCAATCATAATGAGTATCAATACTTTTCTGAAATTCCGCATCACAATTCCTTATTTACATCATACCGCCCATGCCACCCATTCCACCCATTCCGCCCATTCCTCCCATACCGCCCATGCCGGGATGTCCGCCGGGCATCGGCTCTTTACCTTCCCTGGGCTTTTCCGTCACAACACAATCCGTTGTCATCAGCAAGCCCGCAATACTCACCGCGTTTTGAATCGCGATTCTCGTAACTTTCACAGGGTCAATCACGCCGGCTTCTATCAAATCCTCGTATATGTCCTTGTCGGCGTTATACCCGAATGCGCCTTTGCCTTCTGCGACTTTGCTCACCACCAGATTTGCCGTAGCGCCGGCGTTGGCGGCTATCCAGTAGCACGGCTTGGTCAGCGATTTTGCAACAATCTGGGCACCCGTCTTTTCGTCGCCTGTTAATTTCAATTGCTTAACCGCGTCGATGCACCGAATAAGCGCGACACCGCCGCCGGGCACAATACCTTCCTCAATCGCTGCCCGCGTCGCGTGAAGGGCGTCTTCTATCCGCGCCTTTCGCTCCTTCATTTCCGCTTCGCTGGCCCCTCCGACGTTTATCTGCGCGACCCCGCCCGTCAATTTTGCTAATCGCTCCTGCAGCTTTTCCTTGTCGTAGTCGCTTGTCGTCTTTTCAATCTCGCCCTGTATCTGTTTAATTCTGCCCTTAATCGCATTTTCGCTGCCGGCCCCTTCGACGATAATCGTGTTGTCGCCGTCTATCGTTATCTTTTTGGCCTGGCCCAACTGTTTGACGCCGATATTTTCAAGCTCGATACCCAAATCCTTGAAAATCGGCTCGGCCCCGGTCAGTATGGCGATATCCTCCAGCATCGCTTTCCGTCTGTCGCCGTATCCCGGCGCCTTGACCGCCGCGCACTGTATAATCCCTTTCAATTTATTCACCACCAGGGTCGCAAGCGCCTCGCTCTCGACGTCTTCGGCGATAATAAGCAGCGCCCGTTTTGATTTGGCCGCCTTTTCCAGCAGCGGCACCAGCTTTGCAACGTTGCTTATCTTGTCCTCGTAAACCAGTATCAGGGGTCTTTCCAATTCGCAGGTCATCGTCTCGGGGTTTGTCACGAAATGAGGCGACAGATACCCCCTGTCGAACTGCATACCCTCAACGTAATCAATGGTTGTTTTAAGCCCCTTGCCGTCCTCGACGGTTATGACGCCGTCTTTGCCTAATCGCATAAACGCCTCGGCCATCGTGCCGCCTATCTCGGCGTCGTTATTAGCCGATATCGTTGCCACGTTGGCAATGTCCGTTTTCCTGCTGATATCCACCGGTTTTGACAGTGTTTTCAATTTTTCAACGACCGCCGCAGCCGCTTCCTGCATCCCGCGATTGAGGGACATTGCGTCGGCGCCTGACGCGAGGTTGCGAAACGCCTCTTTGAACATCGCCTCGGTCAGCACGGTCGCCGTTGTCGTCCCGTCGCCTGCTATCTTCGAGGTCTTGCTGGCAGCTTCCTTGACAAGCTTTGCGCCCATATTTTCGGTCTTGTCGGAAAGCTCGACCTCTTCTGCTACTGTAACGCCGTCTTTCGTGACGGTCGGCCCGCCCCAGCTTTTATCGATGATTGCATTGCGGCCTCTCGGTCCCAGTGTAGCTTTTACCGCCGCAGCTAATTTTTCCACGCCCTTCAACAATGCCTTTCGGGCCTCAACCTCAAACGCCAGCTCTTTTACCGCCATTTTATGCTCTCCTTACTATTATCTGTGTGAAACCATTGTCCGGTTTTCTTTCCCAAGGGTATTAGGACCTGCAAATGATATACCAATGCTACCCGTAAAGCCAGCCCTTTGTTCTAACCTCTTTTCAGACAAGATGTTAAATTAAATAAGTCGCCCCCAGCCCTACCTGCTCCAAACCACTTTTGGCAGTATAATCAGCTCTCCTTCGCCATTCTGACAGGGTGTTGACATAAAAGCCCATTTCCCCCACAATGCCTTGGTATTCCTTTCAGGAAAGATTGGTTTTGAGGTGATACAAATATGAAACCTTATGTTCCTCGACTATTGTCCATTGAAAAACTTGACTGGAAACCATTTATAAAATTCATTGGTCCTGCTAACGCTGCTCTGGCCAGATATGATGGAATGCTTCAGGCGGTTATAAATCCGAGAGTCCTTTTAAGTCCCCTCACAACACAGGAAGCAGTACTGTCTTCTAAAATAGAAGGGACTCAGGCAACGCTCGAAGAGGTTCTTGCATTCGAAGGAGCCAGTCAGATACCACGTCAAGAATCCAGGCAAAACGACATAACGGAAATATTGAACTACAGGCGAGCTATGGATTATGCTATTGATGAGCTTAAAACCCGCCCGATGAATCTCAATCTCATTAACCGAATCCATCATATTCTGCTCGATAGCGTGCGGGGCAAAGACAGAGCCAGAGGAGAATTTAGAACAATCCAGAACTGGATTGGAAAGTCCGGTTCAACGATCGATAACGCAACATACGTTCCTCCTGAACCGCTCAAAGTATCGGGATGTATGTCCAATCTCGAAAGATATATCCACTTCAGGGAAGATGATTGCCTTGTTCAACTTGCCATAGTTCACGCCCAGTTTGAAATTATCCATCCTTATCTTGACGGCAACGGCAGGGTCGGCAGAATCCTGATGCCGTTGTTTCTTTATGAAAAGAAAATGCTGTCCAGCCCGATGTTTTATCTCAGTGCCTACCTTGAGGCACATAGAGAGGAGTATTATGCGCGACTTCTGGCAGTCAGCAAAGATAATGACTGGTTGGGCTGGATATCCTTTTTTCTCAAAGCAATTCTTGAGCAGGCACAGGTAAATACAGCGAAAACCAAAGCGATTCTTGATTTGTATGAAGTTAAGAAAGAAAAGGTCTCCGCCGTCACTCGTTCTCGATATGCCATCAAGGCGGTTGATACCCTTTTTAGAACGCCGATTTTAACTACCACACGGTTTATAGCTGAGTCAGAAATTCCTAAAATAACGGCTATGAGAATTCTTCAGGTTCTTGAGAAAAATAAAATAATAGAAATTGTCAGGCCCGCCGGCGGTTCAATGCCGTCCGTGTATATGTTTAGTAAATTGGTCAGAATAGTAAGGGCCTGATATTGTGTATCACCTATGACATTCAAATCTATTTGTGTATCACAAAATCGAATATATGATACACAAACTTTTTTGTTTATAATGCGTGATACACAAGCGAAAACATCTTAACTCTTTGGCAATAAAGCAGTTACGAGGAAAATCCACGTTGTCAGAGCAACTGGAACACATTTACGACATTCTTTACGAAAGCTTCGGGCCGCAGGACTGGTGGCCGGGGGATACGCCTTTTGAAATCATCATCGGAGCAATACTGACCCAGAACACCAACTGGACCAACGTCGAAAAGGCAATTGCCAACCTCAAAAGAGCAAAGCTGCTTTCTCCCGAAAAGCTTCACAAGCTCGACAAGTCCAAACTGGCCGGATTGATTCGGCCGGCGGGCTATTTCAACATAAAGGCGAAACGGCTGAAAAACTTTCTCGACTGGTTCTTCGAAGAATACTGCGGCAAACTGAAAAATCTCGAAAAAATCCCCACCGACCGGCTTCGAAGGGAACTGCTTAGTGTAAACGGCATCGGCCCCGAGACGGCCGACTCAATTCTGCTTTACGCCCTCGAAAGGCCCGTCTTCGTCATTGACGCCTACACCGTCCGCATCTGCCTGCGTCATCATCTAATCAAACATAACACTGATTACCACCAGGTCCAGGGGCTTTTCGAATCGAATCTCGCCTGCTCCCATAAGGGACGCCTAACGGCGGATGTTCAGTTGTTCAACGAGTATCACGCACTGCTGGTCCATTTGGGCAAGGATTTCTGCAAGCCGACTCCTCGCTGCGAGATTTGCCCCCTGAATAAGTTGCCGCATAGCGTATAGCAAAACCGCAATTACTTTTCGAATGCGGTTTTGTCCCGTCTTTCTATTTCCGCCTGCAAAAGCAGGGCTGCCTGGTCATTCGGGTCCGAATTCAGCACATATTTCACGTGAGGCAGTGCTTCCTGTTTGCGGCTTGTCCGGAACAGAGTTAAAGCCAGATACAGCCGGGCGTCTCTCGAACGGGGGTTAAGCTCCACCGCTTTGCCGAAGTGCAGGGCCGAGGCCGCGATGCGACCCTGTTTAAAGAGACAAACCGCAAGATTGAACTGAGCATCTGCGAACCCCGGCGAGAAATTCACCGCCCGCTTCAGATACTCTTCGCCGTTTTGTAATTGTCCGGCGTTTACACTGATAATGCCGAGCTTGTCCAGGACCGACGCATTGGCCGGGTCGAGTTTTAGTATGCGCTCATATACGTGCGCTGTCCCCTGCATGCCGCCAGGCCCGTGAGCCCTGAGCTGGGCCAGCGAATGCAGGACCTGCAGGTTGTCACTGTAGATATCGGCAAGCTTTTCGATATAATCCGACATCTGCTCATAAATGCTGCGCATTTTCCGGTAGCGCACGTCTTGCGGCAGAACGGCGTATGCCTTTTCCAACTGCCCAAGCAAAGCCAGGCGAGTAACCTTAGCTCGCAAAAACAGCTCCTTTCGCAGCTCGT
Source organism: uncultured Pirellulales bacterium (assembly GCA_964536225.1). GTDB lineage: Bacteria > Planctomycetota > Phycisphaerae > Sedimentisphaerales > Anaerobacaceae > Fen-1362. The sequence continues at coordinate 6,466 of CAZHVR010000047.1, read as the reverse complement.
TTGCCTGCTGCTGGCTGCCCATATCAGTGAGATAATTCCAGACGTCCTCCATGAGCCCGACGAAATTGGCACTTTCAAACAAAGCCCCCCTCGAATATTGCGTATCATACTGAGTGTAAGGCAGGTCGTCTGTATTGACCGGCCCGTCGCCCGTCCATTGCCGCAGCTTTTCCTCGGCGCATAAAAATGTGTCGAGAAATCCCGCGACAGTATTCAGGCCGAACGGCTCGAGGTCCCGCTGAACTGCTTCGGCCCCGAGGCGCCGCCTGAGAAGGCCTGCGTCTATTTTCAGCGGCTGCGGCGTAGCGACAAGAAGCGAATAGGCGCCGCTTCGTCCCTGCTCGTCTATACCGTGAGTAATCCACAAGCTGGTATGAGGAAAGACCGACTGAAAAGTGCGCACGATAATCCTGAATTCCTCGGTGCATAATCTGTGCGTGGGCACCCATTCGATAAAGACGCCGTCGTCGGTAAGGTGCTCCTGCACCAGCCGATAAAACTCCCGTGTATATAGCACCCAGCTATCGCCGCTTTTTGGATGGGTGGAATCCGAGACAATCACGGGCCATTTCTTATGCGACATCATTATATAGTTGCGCCCGTCGTCTATCACGACGTGCGCCTTCGGATTTGATAACAGCCCGTTGTTTTCCTCCGGCAGCAGTTCGGCCGCTTCGACCACGCTTTTTTCGAGGTCCACGATTGTCAGATGTTTGACCTCAGGCATCTGCGAGGTCGCGCCGGCGGCGACTCCGCCGCCGAAGCATATCATCAGCACCTCATCGGGGTCGGCCTGAAGCATCGGCCCCAGGTCGCCTATCATTTTGAAACACAGCTCGTGCGGGTAAAGCAGAGGCACCTCCCCCACGCCGTTAATGTAAACGGTCCTGCAATTGTTCGCGCGGTCGCGCGTCACAATGGCTGTGCCCGTCCTGCCTTCGCGGTAGAACTGGATGTCCGTGTGTCTGGCAAGAGTAAAATCAGTAGCCAGGAACACACGCTGGCACAAATTCGACGGCACTAATAAAACAAAGACGACCAAAACCGCGGCATAAACGCCGGCCGCACTGACAGCCATTCGCCGATTCTCCCCTGCACCGCCGGCAAGCACAGCCAGCCCCATTGCCCCGTACAGCACCGATACCAACATTATGCTTTTCTGGATACCCACTACCGGTACCAGCACAAACACCGGCAAAAGTGAGCCCAGCACAGTTCCAGCCGTATTGACCGCGAAAAGCAAGCCGACCCGCCTGCCGAGCGTCTGCACGTGCCGTCCATACGCCGCGCACAACAGCGGAAACGCCGCACCCATCAGCACCGTCGGAACGGATACTGTTATAAAGGCAAGCTGCCTAAGTCCCATCGGCCGAGGCGGCCCGCCGGCGAATATAATCGCGCCGGCTGCAAACGTTGCCGGAACCGATATAGCAAGCATCAACTCAACTACGCCAAGCGCCCTGTCGGGCCGGCGAATCCACTTCGCCAGCAGGACGTAAATGAGTCCGCCCAGACCCAGTCCGAGCAGATAAAAACACAGAATGGTCGGAAACACATAAGTCGAATTGAGCAGAAACGACATATAGCGAATCCACAGTACCTCACAGGCCAGCCCTCCCAGACCGTTCACAAAGGCAACGGCCAGAAGCAGTGCCGGGCCAATCGCCGGCTCGTCGGTTTTGTCCCGTCCGTTCAAAACGGCCTGCTGGTCCTCTGAAGAAGAGGCAACCGCTCGCGACAACGGCTTCGACAGGACCACGGCAACAACGGCTATCGCGAAGTTGACGCCGACAGCCACAAGGTTCGTCTGGTGTAAACCGAGCTTGCCGGCCGTCCAGAAACCCGCGGTAAAACAGCCGAGAGCGGCCCCGAGTGTATTCAACCCGTATAGCGTACCGATTCGCGAACCAATAAACCGTTTTGACACCGTAACCGCGCGTGCCAGTAAAGGCAGGGTCATTCCCATCAAAAGACAGGGCACAACCAGTATCGCGAAAGATAATCCGAATCGCACCAGAGTACTTGCCAGCAATGACTCCGGCGAAAGCGCCGCGAGCATCGGCACGATTGTCCTCAACAGGCCGAGCATCAGCGGAATTGCCATTGCCCAGCCAGCCACTACCGCCTCAATGAGTCCGAAAAGTCCCGCACGGTTCGAAACGCGGTCGGCCAGCCGGCCTCCGAAAAGGCTTCCGAAACCCAGCCCCGTCATATAAGCACACAGCACGATGCTTATAGCATAAGGACTGTTGCCGAACACCGTTACAAACTGCCGGCTCCAGAGAATCTCGAAAACAAGCGCCGTAGCCCCGGAAAGGAAAAAGCACAGATATATGCCGGCACACAAAAATGCGGAATAAAAACGACGGGAAAATGCGTCAGAAGACGTCCTTAAAACGGCGAAAGCCGTGTCCTGACCGCCAACGTTGCCCTGCTCCTGTGAACTTTTCGGACTATGCACCGGGTCAACCTCTCACCCCAAAGTACCATCCCTGATAAACCTCATTCCTTTCAGACGTTTACCACTATACCCTTATTATATCGAAACGGCAAGGGAAAATGCGCATTTCATCTCCTCATTGCGCACGGCTTTTTCAGCGCAACCTTCACTTGGCCGAACCGTCTTATTGTCTGAGAGATTAACCTGCCGCTGATTTTCTATTTTGAGCGTTTTTTCATTAATTCGTCGAGGTATTTTGCCGCTGCATCTTTGCCGCCTAAACCGAACGCAAGCGCCAGAGCAAGACACACTCCGCCGAGAATGATATTAAAGGTCGCGGTAACCAGAAGCGTAGCGATACCAAGCTCACCGAGCGCAATTGTGACGGCGAAGATTATAATCGCCCATCGGCTCACCCCGGCATAGAGCTCCGGCCTGGGCAAATTGGCGTTGCCGGCGGCCGTCCTGACTATCCCCGACACAAAGCTGGCCAGAAACATCGCCACCACCAGAACAAACAAAGCCGCTATGACGTTCGGGACGTATGCGAACAAGCTGGCCAGGACTCCGGACGCCTCGGAAAGACCAAGGGCATTTACCACCATCACCAGCACCATAATAATTACCAGCCAGTACACCAGTCCGCTCACGACCTCGCTGGCCGTGACTTTCAAGTTGCCTTTCTTCAGGATTCCCGTTATGCCCGCCTTGTCCGCCAGAGTGTCGAAGCGGATTGCCTTGAGCAGCGTCTCGATCAGCCGTTTGATTATCTTGGCGATAATCCAGCCCACTATCAGGATTATCAAAGCACCCAGCAGTGTGGGCAGATAACCCAGAATTTTGGTGAGCATCTCACGGATAGGCGTGATTATTAAACTCTGCCAGCTCGATTCTGCTTCCATTTTCTGTACCTCCATGCAAAAGGGTTGATATTGGGATGCCGTTTTGAGGAGACAAATAAGTGTATGAAATCCGCATTTTTCATTATGCCTTACTCTCCACTATTCTCTTCGTTTACAATTCTAACCTGGCTACAATACCCGTCAACACAATTCCGGTCCCCCTGATGATAAAAAAACCTGTGCAATCTGCGGAATATGCGGTTAAAATAGCAACTTGTGAAACTGCCAAAACTGGAAAAACCGGACAGATACGTCGGGCTGTATGTTGTCGATTTCGGCGACCATACGGGAGTGGGATTCACCGCACAGGAGGCGGCGGAGCTTTTCGAAAGCGAGAGATACAAGGACTGCAAGGCATACAAGATACACAGGGCATATCCCGACGGCCGGCTGGAGCTAAAGGGCGTCCGGCGGGAAATCTTCCGGCTCGAAGCGGGGATGTTTTTTTACTCCGCCGACGTCGAGACCGCACGCGATGATTACAAACGCTTAGTCAAACTCGGCGTCGAAACCGATTTGCCCTGCAAAGCGAAAGCTCACCTGGCGAAGTACAGTAACAATAAATTTGTCACGGCTCTGATTTACCCCGCCGAATACAATGAAGAGATAAGCGCCTGGCTGTTGGAGCACGAATATAAAACGTCCGGGGCGGCCGAAGGCGGCACGTCGGCGGTAACGAGATACTACGAGGAGAAACCCGAAATCCTCGAAAAGCACCAGCTCCTTGGACGGTCTTCGACAGAAAGCCGGACGGGTGAAGAACTTTTGGCAGCGACAAAAGTAGCAATTCAAAGATAATTATGATTGTGCGCCGACAAAGACATACAATTTTCGGTTTCATTGCCGCCGGTCTTGCGGCCGTATTCGGAACAAAAAACGCAAGGCCGACCACGGAAGACCTCAAGCGAAGCGAGTTCAAAACCAGCACACAGCGGCTTGGCGTGCGTTTCACGGAACGTATCCGCGACGTCTTCAGATTCAAGTGGCTTAAAAAGTTGTAGCACGGCCAAGATGGCCGTGCTACAAAAAACGGAAAAATGCAGCAAACAAACCATCGGATAGTCCAGCCACCGGGGCCTGAACCGGCACTGAGTGAAAACGCTGTTGCCGTGCTTGAAAACCGCTACCTTATTAAGGATGAGCAGGGAAAAATTATCGAGACAGCGGGGCAGCTTTTCAGCAGGGTCGCCCATCTTGTCGCAGCGACGGAGGCAAATTACGGCGCAGGCGAAGACGAAATAAACCAATGGCACAGAAATTTTTACGAGCTTTTATCCTCATTGAAGTTTCTGCCTAATTCGCCGACGCTTATGAACGCAGGCAGAAAAACGGGAATGCTCAGCGCCTGCTTTGTTTTGCCGATTGAGGACAGTATCGAGGGGATATTCGAGACGATAAAAGATACCGCCCTGATTCAAAAGGCAGGCGGAGGGACGGGGTTTTCATTGGACCGGCTGCGTCCCACGGGCGACAGGGTGGCATCGAGCGGCGGGACGACCTCAGGCCCCATTTCCTTCTGGAAAGTATTTTCCTATACCACCGACGCGATTCAGCAGGGCGCTTTCCGCAGAGGCGCGAATATGGGAATGATGAGCGTTACGCACCCGGACATTCTCAAGTTCCTGCATTCCAAACAGGACTTGAAGGCCTTTACGAATTTCAACATCTCCGTAAAAGTCACCGACAAGTGGATGGACACGCTCGAAAAAACACCCGACACCCCGCACATCGTCGAAAATCCCAGGACAGGCCGAAAATATTTTCTGCCAAAGGATATCGACCTCAACAATTACACGATACAGGATTTATTCGAGATTTCAGACGAGAACGCTGTGCCACCAGACGCGGCCAAGCGATTTTTTACAATCGGCGACTTGTGGAAACTGATAATCACCTACGCTCACAATACAGGCGACCCCGGGCTGGCATTTATCGACCGAATCAACAGCGACAACCCGACTCCCGCCATAGGCGCCATCGAGGCGACGAACCCCTGCGGCGAACAGCCGTTATTGCCTTACGAGGCCTGCATCTTAGGGAGCATCAACCTCGCAAAATTCGTAAGAGCCGACGGCAACAAACCGGATATTGACTGGCAGGCGCTTGGCGAGACGGTGAAGCTCAGCGTGCGGTTCTTAGACAATATTATCGACGCCTGCCACTATCCAGTTACGAAAACCGCCGAAATCGCCCGGGCAAACCGCAAAATCGGATTAGGCGTTATGGGTTTTGCGGATATGCTGTTTATGCTCGGTATTCCATACGACAGCCGGGAGGGCGTCAAGTTCGGCGAGTCGATAATGAAATTCATCAACGAGACCGCACGGCAGGCAAGCAGCGAATTAGCCGAAAAACGGGGGCCTTTCCCTAACTGGGCAGGCAGCATCTGGGACAGCTCCCGAAAGCTGAAGATGCGAAATGCCGCCATCACCTGCGTGGCGCCCACGGGCACAATCAGCATCATCGCCGACTGCTCGGGCGGCATCGAGCCGCTTTATTCGCTGGTATTTATGAGGCAGGTCCTTTCGGGGCAAAAATTATTGCAGGTAAATACCGTCTTCAAAAAAATCGCCGAAGAACAGGGCTTTTACAGCGAAGAACTTGCCCGCCTGATTCTCAAGACCGGCAGCATTCAGAAAATGGACCAAATACCCGCCGAAATCCGCAAAATTTTCAAGTGCGCATACGATATTGCGCCCGAATGGCACATCCGTATGCAGGCGGTCTTCCAAAAGCACTGCGATGCCGCCGTCAGCAAGACCATAAACTTCTCCGAACGGGCCAAAAAATCCAGCGTTGAAAAGGCCTACCGGCTTGCATACACCCTCGGCTGCAAAGGGATTACTATTTATCGGCGAAAAAGCCGGCTCGATGAGCCGATGGCGCTTTGCCAGTAGAGTCCGCATTGGCAGTAAATCATGCCTTATTTGGCATAAAATCGTGCCGTACTCTAATATGAGAAACTTTTTTGGCCGGCCGTCGTATTTATTATAGGACGAAATGAAAGGAATGATTATGAGTTAAAGTCACATTAAGGTATTAGCCGATAAGCGGAGAAAAGCAGAACAGAGTTTTTCTCCCCTCCGGAAAACATCGGGTAGCGAGGCGTTACTCGATGTTTTCT
>CAZHVR010000046.1:0-23523 GCA_964536225.1 uncultured Pirellulales bacterium | reverse complement strand
CGGCATCGAAAAAAACGTCATCAAAGAAGAAATCGCGATGTATAAGGACCATCCGAATTACGACGTCTTAGACAGGTGCAGGGCGATGTATTTCGGAAAACACCCCTGCGGGCACAGCGTCTTAGGGACAGAACAATCGATAGATGCGATGACGGCTGAGCAGATGCGGGGATATTTCGCGGGCCGATATGCACCGAATAATATGACCGCGGCGATTGCGGGCAACTTCGACTGGGACAAAATTAAGGACTTAATCGAAGCCGGCTGCGGTGGCTGGGAAAAACACGATGTCAAAAGGGAAATCAGCGACACACGGGGCAATCGCGGGGAACAGCGGGTTGAAAAACCCAATCTCGTCCGCGAGCATATCTGCCTGATGAGCCCAAGCGTAAGTTTCCAAGACAAGAGACGATACGCGGCGGCGCTTTTAGGCGTCATAGTCGGCGACGGGACGGGTTCGAGATTCTTCTGGGAGCTGGTGGACAAGGCGACAGCCGAAACCGCGTCGATGGAGTATGCGCCGATGGACGGCACAGGGGCTTTCTTCACCTATATACGCTGTGCAAGAGAAAATGCGGCAAAGGCGATGGGGACGGTCAATAAAATATTCACGGACGCGACCAAAAGCGGAGTGACAGAAGAAGAGCTGACCAAGGCCAAAAACAAGGTCTTAAGCGCGCTTGTGATAAAAAACGAACTGCCGATGGGCCGGTTAGTCGATTTGGGCTTCCACTGGACGTATCTCGGTCAGTATCGACCGATAGAAGAAGAGGTAAAGGCAGTCAAAGCAGTAACAGTCGCCGAGATTAACACCCTTTTGAAACAATACCCGTTGGGCGAATTCGCACAATTTTCCTTAGGTCCCGCACAAAACGGTTAAAAACAACCGTATCCTACGGGATAACAAGAATTCCAAAAAAATGTGAGTAATGGGGGCGTTCTGCGCATAATATATTATGAAAACCGGAACCGGTTAAGCATAAAGGAAGCAGGTGGAACAGGAGCCGAAACAACAAGAACAGGCGGGACTCATCGAGGGCGACAGTGAGATATGGCGAGCGTTGTTAAATACAGTGATTCCGCAGCTTTATGGGATGTTCCTGAAGAGCTGGCCTAACCCGTCACTTGCCGAGGAGCTTGTGCAGAAGACCGTCTTCGACGCGGTCCGCGGACGAAATACTTATGACCCTGGCAAAGGTGGCGTTGAAGAATGGATATTCGGCATCGCCCGCAACAATATCCGGCTTGAAATACGAAAACGGGCGAGCAGGCCAAGTGTAGACGGCGACATCAGTATCTACCTCGAAGTGATTGATACCGAGCCGCTGCCGGATGAGCTGCTTGAGAACAAAGAGACCGCCGATATGGTGCGCACCGCCCTTTCGCAGCTGGAAGACAAACATCAATCCGTTTTAAGGGCAAAATATATCGACGGGCTTTCGGCCGCTGAGATTGCCGGACGTCTGGAAGTGACTGAAAAGGCCGTGCACGACCTGCTTTACAGAGCAAGAAATTCTCTTCGCGACCAACTAAAGAAGTTGGCGTCCGCTATCCCTTAGGGATGGCGAGACCTCGCCTTAAGGCGGGCTTTTGAATAGACAGGAGTAGAAAGTATGGAGAATGGAAACGATAAATTTGAAAAAAACATCTCGCGGTTAGTCAAGCTGGCCGGCGATTATGATAAACCGAACAAGGCGTTTACAGATTCACTGATAACTAAAGCAATAAACGAATTGCACGGAGACGGCACATCCGCGAGAGAAAGAAAGAGCACGATTATGACGGCTAAAAATATATTCGCATACGCAGCTGCAATACTTGTCGCCTGCAGTGTTTTGGCTGCGTTAGTGATGCAAGGTCAAAGCAACGTGAGGCGTCAACTGGGTAAAGTTGCGAGCCGAGCAGCAGACGAAAAGAATGAATTGAAAGAAAGTATGGAACTCGCGTTAACAAAGCGGCCGGCAGAAGAGGAACCAAAAGCAAGTCCGGTACTAAAGCAAGCACATATAGAGTACACACAGATTGGTGAAAAGGCAGAAACAAAAGCAAAAATTGAGCAGCCGACAACCACACAATTCAAAACGCAAGGAATCGTCGCAACTGATTTGTCCAAGGCAAAGGTCGCTGAGATACTGGCAAATGCGACAAACCTCAAGAATCAGCAACGTTATGAGGATGCTTTGAAGCAGCTTGAGCTGGCCCTTGCGATAGACCCTAATAACAACGAGGCGCTTGTATTGAAGCAGGCCGTAGCTAACGCGATAAACAATAAGCAACTGGTAGTAGCTAAAGGGAATGAAGCGGACCGATTATTGACCATTTCGGGGGAAAGCTTGTATTATGATGGTAAGGAGAAAGCTCAGCCGAGCCGGCTGGGTTTACAATCCAAGCCCGAATCGGCAGCGGTATGCCAACGCATCCGCGGGATATGCAAATACCCCCTTCCAGCAGAGCCATCCTGTAGGCCGCCGATGGCTCACGGCGGGACGACGCCGCCGAACGGCGAAGACGTTGACGCGATGTTTTTCAAAAACTACGGCGTTAATCCGTTCATCGATACCGAGGACGACCATTTATCTACCTTTGCCATAGACGTCGATACGGGCAGTTACACAGTCGCGAGAGAATATCTGCACGACGGCCATCTGCCGCCGAACGACGCTATCCGGGTCGAGGAATTCGTAAATTACTTCAAATACGACTATCCGGCGCCGCAGGAAGACGATTTCGCACTATACGCAGAAGCAGCGCCCTGGCAGTTCGGTACGGGCAGGCAAAACAGTTACCTGCTTCGGCTGGCATTGAAAGGCAGACAAGTAAGTGATGAAAACCGCAAGCCGGCGATACTGACGTTTGTGATTGACGTATCCGGCTCGATGTCGCGCGAGGACCGGCTGAGCTTAGTTAAAAAGTCGCTTCGTATATTAACCGAAAATCTGCGACCCGACGACAAAATCGGGATAGCCATATACGGCAGCAGGGGTCAAAAGGTGATGGGCTACAAGGGGCTCGATGAAAAGGACGAAATCTTGACAGCGATTGAGCAGCTTACATCGGGCGGCTCGACATACGCCGAAGAAGGAATCAGAATCGGTTACGAGATGGCCGAAAAGGCGTTCAAAAAGGGCTGTATCAATCGCGTAATACTCTGCTCGGACGGCGTGGCCAACGTCGGGCAAACCGGCGCCGACAACATCCTGAAGGTCATCAAAGAAAAGGCAGACAAGGGTATTACACTTTCGGCAATCGGTTTCGGGATGGGTAATTACAATGACGTGCTGATGGAGCAATTAGGCGACAGGGGCAACGGCCATTACGCGTATATCGACACAATTGCCGAGGCGAAACGCATCTTCGAGGACAACCTCACCGGGACGTTGGAGGTAATAGCAAGAGACGTCAAGGTGCAGGTCGATTTCAATTCCGATGTCGTGCGGAGCTACCGGCTGATTGGCTATGAGAACAGAGACGTGCCGGACGATAAATTCCGGGACGATAAATACGACGGCGGCGAGGTAGGTGCCGGCCATTCGGCGACGGCCCTTTACGAGGTAAAGCTGTGGCCGGACAAGAAAGGCAAAATCGCAACCACTTATGTGCGATACAAAGACGCCGAGGGTGACGCCGTTACGGAGTTCAAAAGCTCAATCGGCACCAAGCAATTGAATCGCGACTTCGACGGTTCGAGCAAACAATTCCGGCTTGCCGCGACGGCGGCTGAGTTTGCCGAAATTCTTCGCCACAGCTACTGGGCAAAAGGAGCAACTCTCGAATCGGTTCTGAAACAGGCACAGGACCTGCCGAAGGAATTCAAAGGCAACGCCGATGTTATCGAGCTTGTCGATTTGATATCGAAGGCTGAAAAACTTATGCCGGAGCCGGTCGAAACCACGCAGGATGAATAATCAGACCAGCAAAACCGGCTGAATCAAACGCGAAGGGCCTGTAAGAGGGCAGGCCCTTATTTTATATCCCCGCTTGCCGCATCTTGAATTAAGACCGTCCAAGTGTTAATATAGATAAGAGTAAAATAGCCGGACAGATTAAAATGGCAGTTAACGAAAAACAATTCAATCCGGATCCCGATGTATCGGGATACCAGAAACCCGATATTCTGCGGGCAAAGGACATCATTCCAGGAAATCAGGATATCAGGTCATCAGGAAATCAGGAATCCGACATTCCGCAGTTCGACTTGGCCCGGGACATAATGGCCGGACACCGGCAAATGACCGCTTCCCGTCGCAAAAGCCCGTCTTCGGTCGTTTCCGATCCCGCACCCGTGTCGGCCCGATGGACGATAGACGAAATACGGGAGGCATCGCCGGCAGAGTGGAACCCAATCATAGCAGACATAGTCACAAGAGATATCGAACGGCTGTGCAGCGGCAGGTTGTAGCCGTAGCACGGCCAAGATGGCTGTGCTACAGGGAGAAAAAATGAAACACACTTACACACACTGCAGAGAATGCAAGTGGTGGAGCCGGCTCGCTGAACACGGGGAACAGGCCAAGCGGGGCGAATGCCGCAGGTACCCGCCTTCTATATTTTTTGCAGGCAGGGTATATTACACATTCGGCGAAGTATCGAAACGCGGTTTCCCGATTAGCAGCGAGGACTGGTGGTGCGGGGAAGGACGCTTTTGACCCAGCCGAGTCAGGTCAAGCTGAACCGGCGCGATTGAAGCTGAATTGATAAAAAATCGCTAGAAAGCTGTTGCAACAAGCAGCCCCAACCGGCATAATTATGTGTTTGGCAATATGATGAGCTATTTTGAAAGGCGATAGATGGGTCCAGTACTACAGGCGCTTATAAAGCTGCAAAGTGTAGAGAACCGCCTGCGAGCGGCCAAAGCGAAACTCGCCAGGTGCCGCAGAAACGTCATCCTCCAGGAAAACCAGATTAGAACACTTCAAAACGCCCTCGAAGCCAAGAAAGAGGAGATTCAGCTTACGACGATACAGTCGGACCGGCTGGAACTCGAACTGAAAAGCCGGGACGAGGAAATTACCAAGCTGAGGGCGTCGCTGAACACGGCAAGGACAAACAAGGAATACGCCGCGGTTCTGACTCAGCTGAATACGAGCCGGGCCGACAACTCCAAGATTGAGTCGCAGATCCTCGAGTTGATGAAGGATATCGAAGCCGACCAGACAGAATGCCAGAAAATCCAGCAGCAGATAGACGAGCAGAAGACAAAGCTGGAACAAACTCGAAAGGAATCCGAACAGCTGGCGACGAAGTACGAAGCCGAGATAGACCAGATACAGAGCGAGTGGAACGAGGCGGCAAGCAATGTTCCCCCAGAGCATCTGGAGATTTTCAAGCGGGTCGCGGAGACATACGACGGTGAGGCCGTGGCAATTATCGAGCAGCAGGGAGGCGCAGCGGGCTCTTACACCTGCGGGGGATGTTTTATGGGCGTTACGGCCGAGTGCGTAAATATGCTGATGTCCAAAGACGAAGTAATCCGCTGTCCCATCTGCACGCGCATCCTGGTGCTTAGCACTTCACAGGAATAAATCAGGTTATCGGGATACCAGGCAAACAGATTATCAGGAAGACGTTACGTTGTCAGACAGGATAATTGCTCATATCGATGGAGGAAGCAGAGGCAACCCGGGGCCGGCCGCTGCGGCATACGTGCTGACCGACCCGCAGGGCAGGCAATTAGAGGCAAGGGCATTTTTCATCGGCGAGGCGACAAACAATGTCGCTGAATATACGGCAATTCACAAGGCACTCGAGGCGGCCAAAGCGCTCGGCGCAAAGCAAGTCACAATCTTCAGCGACAGCGAACTGTTAGTCAGGCAGTTAAACGGGCAATACAAAGTCAAAAGCGAGCAAATAAGACCTCTGTTTGCCAGGGCCGTGGAGATGCTGGCAGGTTTCGAGACCTGGCAGGTTCAGCATATTTTCAGAGAGAATAACAAGCAGGCCGACGCGCTTGCCAACCGCGCCCTCGATACAGAGGGAGATGTCGAAGTGAGGGCCAAAAGGGTCGAGAAGGGAAAGCCGGTTCGTCTTGGCGTATTGATAAGCGGCGGAGGCACAACGCTGATGAACCTGCTCGAACAAATTAAACAGGGCAATCTCAACGCCGAAATAGGAGTCGTTATAAGCTCGCGTTCGACCGTGGCGGGAGTTGAAAGGGCCAGGAATGCCGGGCTTGATGTCAAAGTCATACGCAAAAAAGACCACCCGGACATAGATGATTTCAGCAAACACACAGAGCAGGAGCTTGAGGCGGCCGGCGTTGAGCTTGTCGTGCAGGGCGGATGGCTGTGCCTTTGGAAAATTCCTCCCCGCTATGATAACAAGGTGATGAACATACATCCGGCCCTTTTGCCGAGCTTCGGCGGACAGGGAATGTGGGGGCATCACGTTCACGAGGCGGTTTTGAAGGCGGGTTGCAAGGTAAGCGGATGCACCGTTCATTTCTGCACAAACAAATATGACAGCGGGCCTATTATAGTGCAGCGGTGCTGTCCCGTGAAAAACGATGACACGCCTGAAACACTCGCCGCGAGGGTCTTTAAAGAGGAATGTATCGCTTACCCGGAGGCGATTCGACTGTTCGCCGAAGGAAAATTGTCCGTCCAAGGCGGACGAGTGACGATAGCAGAAGATTCAGGGAAAAGGGCAGCGCAGCTATGAACAAAAAGCAAAGACAGATTCTGACAAATTTTGCCGTTGTGATAGTGATTACTGCCGCGGCGGTCATTGGAATGGTCGAACTGAAAAATCACGTTAATCGCTCGGAGGCGATGCGGGCAATGCAACAGCTCGGGCGAATCATTGATGAATACAAGCAGAAAAACGGTTCGATACCGCCCGAATCGTACGTAGAAAGTATCAAGACGTCACTCGAAGGACAGGTCCGCCTCGGCACCATAGAATACAGGGCACGGTGGATAACTTTTGATTCGCCGCCGGATACAATTCTGGCCTACGTGCAAAAGGACTACCATTCGCTGTTTTTCCGGCCCGGCGCGATTGTGCTTCGGCTTGACGGCCGGGTCGAGTGGTTGGACAGCGGGGAATTTGAAAAGCAACTGAGCAGCCAGCAAACTATGCTGGAGCGTGAACTCACGTCAAAGTAACAACCTGTTCCAACAAACAAAACTGTTGGAGAAAATTAGGCTTTAGACGGGTGCCTTTTCGCTTTTTTTCGGCTGCGGCGCCTCGACGCCCTCGAGCTTGAGATGCTCCTCGTCCTGGACGTCTATTTTGATGAGATTCTTTCCTTTGAATTCACCGCGCAGGACCGCTTCCGAGAGCGGGTCTTCTATATAGTGCTCGATGGCCCTTCGCAGCGGGCGAGCGCCGAATTCGGGACTGTAGCCCTTCTCGATGAGGAATTCCTTCGCGGCTGGGGTCAGTTCAAGCTTGAAACCGTGTTCGGTCAGCCGCTTGAATACCTTGGCAAGCTCGAATTCGACTATCGTCGTCAGGTTTTCCTTCGAGAGCGGCTTGAAAACAATGATGTCATCGACACGGTTGAGAAATTCTGGCCTGAAATGCCGTTCGACCTCCTTGTGAAGCATATCTTTCATTTTTTCGTAGTTCGCCTCGGGGGTCTTCTTGCCGAATCCGAAACCGCCGCTGTTTTTAATCAGCTCTGCGCCGATGTTGCTTGTCATAATGATAACCACGTTCTTGAAATCGATGCTCCTTCCGAAGCTGTCAGTCAGTCGACCCTCGTCCATTATCTGCAGCAGTATATTGTAAACGTCGAAGTGCGCCTTTTCTATCTCGTCAAGCAGCAGGACCGCGTACGGTCTGCGTCTGATTCGCTCGGTAAGCTGACCGCCCTCTTCGTAGCCGACGTATCCCGGAGGGGCGCCCACGAGCCGGCTGACGTTGTGCTTTTCCATAAACTCGCTCATATCCAGCCGGACAAGGGCATTTCTGTCGCTGAACATAAATTCGGCCAGGGCCTGGGCCAGCAGGGTCTTTCCGACGCCGCTGGGGCCTAAGAAGATAAAGCAGCCCATCGGGCGGTTGGGGTCTTTCATACCGCTCCTGGAACGGCGAACCGCCTTTGCCACCGCGGAAATCGCCTCGTCCTGTGAAACAACCTGCCTGTGAATCTCGGCCTCGAGTTCGAGCAGCCGCTGCGTCTCTTTCTTTTCGAGCCGCGTAAGGGGCACGCCCGTCATATTGCTGACAACCTCGGCGATGACCTCGGCATCCACTACGCCGGTCGCTTCCTTGTTATCCTCGTACCACTTTTTCTGCATCTGGGCCTTTTCATTGAGCAATTGCTGCGTCTGGTCTCTGAGTGCAGCCGCCCGTTCATAGTCGGCGCTTCGGACCGCCTCGTCCTTTTCACGCTGAAGTTTTTCGATTTTACTCTCAAGCTCCGTCAAATCCGGGGGAGGTGTCATATTTTTCAGCCGGACACGAGCACCGGACTCATCGATAACGTCGATGGCCTTGTCAGGCAGACATCTGCCGGTGATATACCTGGTCGAAAGCTCGACGGCCTGGAAAAGCGCTTCATCGGTGAACTTTACCCTGTGATGCGCCTCATAACGGTCCTGCAGGCCCCTGAGGATATCGAGCGTCTCATCCTTCGAGGGCGGGTCAACGATAATGGTCTGAAAACGTCTCTCGAGGGCGCCGTCTTTTTCGACGTGTTTACGGTACTCATCGAGCGTTGTAGCCCCTATACACTGCACCTCGCCCCTGGCAAGGGCGGGCTTTAAGACATTGGAGGCATCGATTGCGCCTTCGGCGCCACCTGCGCCGACGAGGGTATGCAGCTCATCGATGAACAACACGACATTTTTTGCCCTCCTGACCTCGTTAATTACGGCCTTTATTCTTTCCTCGAACTGCCCCCGGTATTTTGTGCCCGCGACCATCATAGCAAGGTCGAGCACGACGAGGCGCTTGTCTTTGAGAATCTCCGGCACCTGCTTATTGATTACCTGCTGACTGAGTCCTTCGACGATGGCGGTCTTGCCGACGCCGGCCTCTCCCAGCAGGACGGGGTTGTTTTTTGTTCGTCTGCAGAGTATCTGAATCAATCGTTCGATTTCACGTTTTCTGCCGATTACGGGGTCGAGTTCTCCGTCTGCTGCCAACTGGGTCAGGTCTCTGCCGAAGCTGTCCAGCGCGGGGGTTTTGCTTTTGGCTTTGCTTCCCGCCGCCGGCCCCGCCATTTTCATACCGAGTCCGGGGGGTTCGGTATCGACTCCGGCACCGAGCAGGTTCAGGACCTCCTGGCGAACGTCATCGAGCCGAAGGCCCACGTTCATCAGGACCTGTGCGGCTATGCCCTCTGTCTCACGCAAAAGACCCAACAGTAAATGCTCCGTGCCGACATAGTTATGGTTGAGAGACCTTGCTTCCTCAATGGCGTATTCGATTACCTTTTTGGCTCGGGGCGTGTGGGGCAGCTTTCCCATCGTGACCATATCAGGGCCGGTCGGGATGAGCTTTTCAACCTCGAGGCGCACCTTCTTCACATCAACGTCGAGATTTTTCAAAACGGTCGCCCCGACGCCGCTCCCTTCCTTGACCAGTCCAAGGAGAATGTGCTCGGTTCCAATATATTCGTGATTGAATCGCTGCGCTTCCTGATTGGCAAGCGCCATAACCTTACGTGCCCTGTCTGTGAATCGCTCGAACATTTTTTACCTCGAAAGCATCTTCTAATGTTTGTTCCACCACCGGCGGATAAATAAACGCTTTGGCCCTTTTCTTCTCCGTAGTTCTTATTTTACTCTATCTGATAGTATTGTCAACGATTGTCGAAGTTTCAAATGGCTTTCCTGTTACATTCTATTGCCGCGGAGCAGCTTATGTTCATTTACCGAACCATTTGTCCTCTGCTAAGCTGTTTTATCGGCTAAAACAGGGTTTGACTTGCTCACAAAAATGCTTGAAAACCCTGATTGTCGGCTTGAAAATCGAGGTGAGATTTTCTTGAATTAAGTCCTTTCTACAGTTATATAAGGGCGTAAAGCCGGGGTGTGGCCGGCCGGGAGTGAAGACCGATATTAGGGAAAAACTATTGGGAGGTTCGATAATGTCAAGGCACGTGCTTTCAGGCGTAATAACAGTAATGACGATTTTGGCATCATTTGCCCCTGCATCGTTACAGGGGGCTGAAAAAAGCGATGCGGTGCTGGAAACGATACCGGCTAAGGTGCTTTTCTGCGTGAGAATCAATAATCTCAATAAAACCACAGGTGTTCTCGACCAGTATCTGATGGGCATTGCCCCGGTAACAACAGCCGGATTTATCAAAGGCCAGCTTGGTATGATGTTCGGCAATTTCGAGCTTAAGGGATTCGACCTCGACGGCAGCTTCGCGATATTCGCCACTGCCGAATCCGCAGAGCAGGCACCTGACATATACTTTTTACTGCCCGTCACCGACTACAGCCAGGTTATCGACCCTAATTTCAGGGTAAGTCAGCCCGACAGCAACAGCATATCAACCGTAGGGACCGGCCCCAAGGGACAGTTTTTTATAAAGCAGGTCGGTTCGTTTGCCCTGATGTCAAAGGGTTACGGCAAGCTCGGCGATATGGCCGGGGCAATCAAAAGCGGAAGAGCAGCCGGCTTAATAAAATCTCTCGACGCCTCTCAGGTCAAACAGGCAACCTCGGAGCCAATATGGGCATACGCGAATATAGTCAAAATTTCGGCAGTTTATAAAACACAAATCGCCGACGGCATCGAGGAAATAAAAAAACAGGCGGAAAACCCGGGGGCAGGTATCCAGCAGCAGATAGACCGCTTGGAACAGACAAAAAGCCGGCTGGCCACCGCTGACCCGAACAGTCCCGTAATCGCAAGTATCAACGAACAGATAGAATCGCTGAGAGCAAGAAAGCAGCAATTGCAGGCACAGAAGCCGCCGGCCGGGGTGGGCAAAATAATGGGCGCCCTAGGAACGGTACTGAATGATTTTATGCAGCAGACGAATTCGGTAACGCTTGCCTGCAATCCCAGCCCGGACGTTCTGAACTTCAGGACCAATATCAATGCCCTTGCGGGCAGTGAAATGGCCTCGGCGCTGGTTGCCGAAGGTGAACATCCAGCCAAAAACAACCTGGCAGGTTTTGCCGAGGACGGGGCCGCAATGAATTTCATCGGCTGGATGAACCACCCGTTGATGAAAAAAATAAATACCAAATCTATCGATATCCTGGCGCAGGCAATCGGAGAAGACCCGAATTCCGCGAATATGATGAAGATAAAATCACTTTGCAATGAGATGATAGATTCGACGGGCGACCGTCTTTTGTGCTCAGTTTCGGCAGAGCCCAACGCCAAACCGCTTTTCGAGGCCAAATACGTTCTGGCGATTAAAAACGCAGAGCAGTTCAACAGGGTAACCGACGAATTCATGCAAATGTGGAAAGGCAGTGTATTCGACGACCTTTATAAAAGCATAGGGATGGAAACCAGTTTTAGTATCAAACGGGGGGTCGATAGCTATAAGGGCATACCGATAGACGCGGCGACCCTGAGTATGAAATTTGCCGATATGAATTTGCCCGAAGCCCAGATGCTTAACGCGATGTATGGACCGGGTTTTGATTATCGCTGGACAACCATCGACGGATTGTGGGTCTGCAGAATATCGAGCGACCCCAACGCCATTTACAAGCTCATCGACCGGGTCAAGGCGGGGCCGCCCGCACAGCTCTGTTCTGAAATGCAGAAAGCAATGGCGATTATACCGGATGCGGACAAATGGGACGTCATATTCACCTATAATTATCTGCGTCTGTTAAAAATGATGTCGGGGATGATGCCTGCTGAAATGCCGCAGATAAATATCCCCAGCAAAAGCAACCTTGTCTTCGCAGCCATGGCTGGTGGAAAAGGAACGCTTTCTCTTGATGCCGCCCTGCCCAAGGAACATTTGCAGGAAATGATGATGGCATTTCAAATGATGATGCAGATGCAAATGCAGCATCAGATGCAGCAAACGCCCAAGGGAACACCGCCAAAGATTCAGTAAAGAAAAGGGTCACAAAAGATTACAAAAGTATTACGCGGGCTTACAGCCCGTCGAAGGCATTTATTCTTCCTCGTGCCCCTGGTCGTTTAGCAGCTTCCGCAGGTAGTCGTTTTCTCTGCGAGTGGCTTCGATATCGAGCAGCAAATACTTGATGCAGACACGCAGGTAATCGAGGGACTCGTTAAGATAATCAATATCGTGTTTGATTTGCTTTTGGCTGTCCTCGGCCTGCTTTGCCAGGACCACCAGCCGCTTATAAGTCGGGTCAGCCGACCCGCCGAATTGCCTGACCAGCTCATTAAGCTCGTTTGCCAGCCGTGCCTTGTCTATCGACCGGTCTTTTACGGGCTCTCGTCCTTTTTTTTCTCTTCTTTCGGCCATATATTTTATACGTGCAAAATTCATACCTGGTCGAGATTATAAGAAAACCATTTTGGGCAATTGTGTAGAGGCCGAAAAACTACTCGCAAAAGCCGTTCTATGTATCAGTGGTAAGAGTTGTCTTAGCGCTCCTGAATGAATGCGATTTGCCGATTAGGATAGGATGTTGTTATTTGTCAACGGTTGATTTTAACGCAAAAACCATTGTTTTGCTGTCTCAATAACTAATACAGAAGTTTCAACTATTCAACAGCAATGTTTATAAAAAACAACGCCTAGCCAATCTCAGTGGCGAAAGTCAGGATTTTATCATCCAGCAGGATTTTCCAGCCGGCCCATAAACAGAATGCTGCCCGTCTGGTTGTCGCGGATGATAAAAACAAATGGGTGGTCGGCCCTGAAGACGGGCACAGGCGTAATGGCGGTCAGCGTCATCACGACACCCGTGGCAGCGGCCGCCTCGGTTCCCTCTTCGTTGACGTCCACGTATGCCTTGTGGACCACAGCCGATATGAAAAGGTCCCTGCTGCCGGTCATACCGGAAAAGTCCGCCTTACCTGAAAAGGCGTCCGGCATACCCATCGAGGCAAGCACGTCGGCCAGTTCAAACTCGCTGGTCATTTTGAACTTAGGCAGGAACACCTTCACATCGACTTTGTGCAACCTGTCAAGCCAGCCCTCAAGATGGCCGCGGGCAAGCTCTCTTTCTACGTCGCCGATGCCGTCTGTTTTTTTAGGCAGCAGTATCACCATCGAAAGCTCATCGTTGACATAGGGCATCTCCAGCACCTGCAGCGTGTCGGTCTGTGTATAGGCAAATCTGTTCTTCTGGCTCATCATCGGGACGCTGACCTTTCGGCCGTCAAGGAGCATGAAAGGCGCATCCTGCGTTTCTTCAGGCTTGAATTCATTTGCCCATTTGCCCTTGAAGTAAACAGCGTTTGTCAGCACCAGGCGGGTCATCGCATCGACCATTCCCGGCTTGATAAGCTCCTTTATCTTGTCGCGGGTCTTTTCCTCGACCCAGGCATTGATTGTTTTTCTCGCCTGGTCGGCATTTTTGGCAAAATCAACCTCCTGCAGGCAGCCGTCGTAGTTTTTCCTGACAACAGTAAGGAAGCTATTAAGAAATTTATAACCCTCTTGTCCCCACAGAGCATTTGCGACGACAAGCTCGTAATCCCCCTTTTGACCCGCCTCATTCAGCTGCCTGATAATGTCGCCGAACTCCTCGTTGAACTGGTTGCGGCTTATCGAAGGAAAACAAAGCGTCTTTGCCATTTGTTCTTCTGTTTGCCCTCTGGCCCCCGCGCAGGTCATAGCCAGTGCGGTCGATATGCTGTACGGCGAGAGGAACAGGTTGCCCTGCCGATTTTGAAGCTCCTGGTACAGGTCGAGGGCGAATTTGTTATTGCCCTGGATGACCGCGTTACTGTTTGACTCTTCAACACCCATACAACTGCAGGCGGCTGTCGCCAGCAGGATTAAAAAGCTGATGATTGAGGCCGGCTTCATTTTAATATCTCCTAAAACTGATGAACCATACGACGGCTGACAGCGTCTCGTTCGCTGTTGACATGGACGCCAAACAAATATTATAATGATTTTCAGAATCCAGACAGCAACTATTTTCTTATGCTCCCGACCAATACTGGGCGGGGGTTAAAAAGGAGCGGCTATGGACTTAGGAAAAAGCGGCCAGATAGGGCGTTTCGCCAAGTATATGCTCTTAACTTACGGCGTTATAATCGTCGTCGTCGTTCTGGTTTTGTTTACAGACGTTCTTAAGACCAAACAAGACAATCAGTTACCCCCTATTCTCTGGATGCTGGCGGCGATAGTGCTCATTCTCACCATAATACTGATTCTCGCGACGTCCCTGAAAACGCTGGACGTTATAAACGACAGCAGCTCCAAATTAGACAAGGTCTCCGGTGAGCTGGAAAAAATGCGCCAGACCCTCAGCCAGGTCAACCAGAGCACGCGTTTGAGCGAGACGGCCCGGGCCATTGCCTTTCGCGACAGCGATGCGCAAATCCTCCGAGACGCCGTCTTCGACAAGCTGCAGCAAAAGGACTTCGAGTCGGCCTACGAAATAATTGACAAAATCGACCACACTACCGGCTATAAGAAACTGGCAGAACAGCTCCACAAACAGGCCGACAAATATCGCGACGCGACGGACACCGAAAGAATGAGCCAGTCGATAGCACACATAGAAAAGCTCCTTGACAATCACCTGTGGGTCAAGGCCGGCACCCAGATTGACCTGCTGATAAAGGAATATCCCAATAACGAAAAGGCCCTTTCGATGCAGCAGCGGCTTTCCGATAAAAAAGATGAGCGTAAAAAAGTGCTGCTTAACGCATGGGACGACGCGGTCAAGCGCCGGGCCACTGACCGAAGTTTGGAAATCCTGCGAGAGCTCGACCAGTATCTGACGCCCAACGAGGGACTTGCGCTGCAGGAGGGCGCAAGAGACGTATTTCGCACCAAGCTGCACAATCTCGGCGTTCAGTTCTCACTTGCCGTATCAGGAAAGCAGTGGACCAGGGCGCTTGAGACGGGAATGGAAATCATCCGCGATTTTCCCAACAGCCGGATGGCCGAGGAAATCCGCGAAAAAATAGACGCACTGAAAACACACGCACAGCAAAAGGCGTGAATAATAAATGAGGGAGACAGTTCGACTGTTAGCGGAAGTCGAACAGCGACTGCGTCTTGACAATCGAAACCTGGTCGGGGTAGGCGGCAAAAGTATGGATATGCAGCTCGGTTTTGCGCGCTTCAAAATCAACGTAACAGAAGGGCTGTAAGCCGTCTATTTCCAGCTCCGGATATCTGACGAACACGCCGCGGTCCCGGCCGAACCGTTCGAGGTCGGTGAAGCTCTGACGGTAGAGATTGACGTTGAGCCGTTCGACCTGAAAATCGGTCATATAACTGACCCCCTTGCTTAAAGTGCATTTGTGGTTGCGCGGGCCGCGGAACTGAAACCGCTCAATCAGGCCCCGCTCAGGCAGCAACTGATTGGGCGGGCTGATGACCTCGGTGAGACAGACGTCGCCCGAATAAACGCTGACGACGTGCGTGCACCCGGTCACCCAGATAAGCGCCTCGTATTTCCCGGTTTTGAGTTTCCTGCTTGCGTAAATGTTGAACAGCTCGGGGTGCAAGGGCCTCTGGAATAAGCTGAAGGATAATTCCTCGATTGCTACGTTGATTTGCGGTGATTCCATCGTCACTTACGTCCTAACAATCATAGTTGAATCCACTTTCCACAACCTCATTATATAAAAAAAGCACTCCTTAAATCAAGCCCATTATCAGTATTGATAACGGCTTTTATGGCGTTTATAGGACGGTAATTTCGCAAATCACGGGGGCTAAATGACTAACAGAAGCGAGATTTTTGCAAAAAAAATATCACGCCGGCTGCAAACTGGACTTTTTTATTGTCCAAATGCCAGGCCGGTAATCAAAGTTGCGATGATGTCATAAAATGTGTGCGTGCCGGCTGTAATTCCAAAGCCCCGGATGGCGAACAAGGCCGCAAAATAAACGCCTGCGATTGTCCGGAATGCAAACTTGGCCCAGTCGAACGGGTCGCTTTGATTGGGCCTGCCGGAGAGAAAATCTATATGGTGATGCGCGGCGAACAGCGCCGCCGAAACAAGCACCGCCAGCACAATCGAATTATTCCTGCTCCATCCGAGCACATCCTGAAAAACCAATAACAGCACACCTATAAGCGCCAGCCGAAACAAAAGCTCCTCGTAAATGCCCGCACCTACACCAGTAACGATATCGGCAAGCAGGGTCGGGCCTTTCTGCACAATGTCGCTTTGCCCAACTGCACATTTCACTACAGAGGGAATATCGACGGCAGTGCTGTTTTTAGGAACCGATGAGCTGTGCAGGAACAAACTCAAAACGATAAGCGGTACAGCCAGCAGAACACACTCAACTGCCATCGGCAGCATGTCGGTAACCGAAATCCACCACGGCTTGCTCGATACAAGCTGATAGGCAAGAAGTATGATGACGACAACTACCGCCGGCGCCGCCCAGAGGAATTTGCCGCCGAATCCCAGATAACTGAGTAAATCCTGCACCCAGACAAACGCAACGACGCGGACTTGCGTCTGGCTGAGAACGTCTGTGTTTATAAAGATTGTGCCCAACTCATAGAAGATTATAAACGGAAGCAGAAACACAAGTGCATAAACGGGCCGGCTCGTGCGCTCCATATACGAATCACGCGGAAAATCGAACCATTGTTTTGCGGCTGCTCTCGGTTTTCTTGCCATTCCCTTGGCCTTCATTACCCTACATTCCAAAAAAATAACGAATTTATCGCGGCCAGAGTTTACTTAACCACATACCGATTTACAATACCAAATTCAATCTCCGGTGTGCGCACTCAATGCGTCCCGACTTTGGGATTAGCTGCTTTGTAGTCCTCGATGAACTCTTTGGCCTGGTCTTTTACGGCCTGAGAAATCACGCGCTTTGCCATACTCAGCGGAACGACGCCGAAAGTTGCCTCGCTCACGGCCGGCCAGGTCTTGGCCTCTGTTCTGATGGACGGGTCTCTTTCCAAACTGACAATCTGCATCAGCGACGACTGGACGTGTATCGCACAGGCCAAGCCGTCCCTGCCGGTCATCGCCACTTTGACTATCACGACATAAAGGCCTACGTCCGGCGTCGGCCGCAGGATTTCTACACCAGCGGTCTGCAAAGCGAATTCAACGTCCCTTTGAAGGTCCTGCTCTTTTAACAAGCCCAGCGTATTGGGGTCGTCCCGCGAGATTTTCAACGCGACGGCCACGCCGGGCAGGTCTTTTAGCGTCGATACCTTGAAGTTCTTCACCTGCTGCTTTTCAAAAGGACTTATCGCCAAGGCAATCCCGGCCAGAAATACGACACAAGCCGTAACAGACAATCGGTTAACCGGTAATCTGCTCATTGCTTTTTTACTCCTAAAATTTTGCGAAGGAACGACAACAGCGTCTGCCGTTCAAAATAGCTCTTCGGCAGGTGCAGATAAACAGTAGTATCGTCGGCCATAGTATATTTTGCAGCGACGTTTTTAAACAGCCGTTTTGCGTTTTTGGCCGGCTCGGCCGTAAATGAAAATACAAGATTGCCGCCGTGCGCCACAATACTCTTTATATTTCGAGAGCCGGCCGCGATACGAAGCTGTGCTACATCGAGAAGCGATTTTATCTCCTCCGGCAGCGGACCATACACATCTGCCAATTCACCGGCGAGCTGTTTCAATCCTTCACTGGTCCTGGCTACTGCTATTCTGCGGTAAACATCCAGCCGGCTTCGGTCGGCGGGGATATAGTTTTTAGGTATGGCCGATGCAAAACCCAAATCGATATTGGCGGCCGGGGCCGCTTCGGCCGGCTCGCCCTTGATTTGCCTGACCACGTTGGCCAGCAACTCGCAATACATCTGATAGCCAACCATTTGAATGTGCCCCGACTGCTCTGAGCCAAGTATATTGCCAGCGCCGCGAATCTCCAAATCGCGAAGCGCGATTCGAAAGCCGGCGCCCAAGTGCGAATATTCCTCAATGGCCTTGAGTCGTCTCGCGGCGATTGGCGTAATTGGCCGAGACGAAGGCAGGAGCATATATGCGTATGCCCTGTGCTTGTATCTGCCGACCCTGCCCCGCAATTGGTGCAATTCAGCCAGACCGAAGCGGTCGGCGTCGTTTATAAGCATCGTATTGGCGTTGGGAATATCGAGGCCCGACTCGATGATTGTCGTGCAGACAAGCACGTCGGTTTTACCCAGCACGAAATCTATCATCGCGCGCTCAAGCTCGTGCGCAGACATTTGGCCGTGGGCAATCGCGACTCTGGCGTCGGGCACGATTTTTTGAATCTCCAAGCATTTCTTTTCGATTGACTTTACGCGGTTATGGACGAAAAAGACCTGCCCCTGGCGGTTCAGCTCGCGGATTACCGCCCTTCGGATAAGCTCCTCGTTATACGGCGTTACGGCCGTAACGATGCTCCGCCTGTCGAGCGGCGCAGTGGCAAGCGAGCTTATATCGCGCAGGCCCAGCATCGCCATATGCAGCGTCCGCGGAATGGGCGTCGCCGTCATCGTCAGGATATCGACATTGACACGAAGTTTTTTGAGCTTTTCTTTGTGCTCGACGCCGAATCGCTGCTCCTCATCGATAATGACAAGGCCAAGGTCCTTAAAGCGCACGTCGCCGCTTAACAATCGATGCGTCCCGATGAGAATATCAACTTTGCCTGCCCGGGTGCGTGATATTATGTCTTTTGCCTGCGACGCAGTTTTGAAACGGTTGAGCACCTCAACCACGACTGGAAAATCCGCGAAGCGTTCGGTAAAGGTCCTTGCGTGCTGGACGCTTAGCACGGTGGTCGGAACAAGCACCGCGACCTGTTTTCCGTTTTCGACCGCCTTGAAGGCCGCCCTCATCGCAAGCTCGGTCTTGCCGTAGCCGACGTCGCCGCAAAGCAGCCGGTCCATCGCCGCGGGCTGCACCATATCCTGTTTGATGTGCGCCGCGACGGTCGTCTGGTCGGGAGTCTCCTGATACGGGAACGATTCCTCGAATTCGTTTTGCCAGTTGGTGTCCGGGCCGAATGCGAAACCGCCGAGCGCCTGACGTTTTGCCTGTAACTGCAGCAAATCCACGGCGAGGTCTTTGACGGATTTTGTGACTTTTTCTTTTTCTTTTTGCCACCTCTTCGAGCCAACCTTCGAAAGCTTCGGGCGCTTGGGGCTTGTGCCGATATATTTCTGAACAAGTGCAATATTATTGACCGAGACCTGCACCCTGACGCCGGCGTCGTATTCGATAGTGAGATATTCGTTTTGACCGGCCTGCGGTGAGCTTGCCCGCCCTGAGCTTGTCGAAAGGGTCGAATCCTTTTTTTCCCTGATTGTTTCTATTCCGAGAAACTTGCCGATGCCGTACGAGGCGTGTACGACGTAGTCACCTTTCTGGAGGTCTTCTAAAGTATCAATTGGCGCGCTTGGCCTCATAGGGCGCTGCCTTCGCCGAAGCGCGAACTGGCCGAACAATTCGTGATGGCTGATAACGATGGCGTCCAGCGACGGTATCGTGAAACCCTGATGGACAAATCCCCTGAGCAGCTTGAATCGCGGAGGAATCTCACCGTGCTCCTGAAGGACGATTTCTCTTAATCGGGCGGTCTCGGCCTGAACCTCGCAATAGACAAAAACCTGTTTTCCCTGTTTTGCCTCACTGACAAGCTCGGCAATCGCCTCCTTGTGTCCGGCCCACAGGGAGGTCGCCTTGTGCTGATACTGCTGAATGCTCCTAATGTCGAGCTTGATAAATTCGGCAGGGTCGCCGGTCGCAAACCGCGATATATGAAGCTGTGTAAAACGTTCGAGCGACCTGCTAATATCAGGCCAGTCGTAAAGTCGCTGTTTTGATTCGGCCCGTTCGAAATAAACCTTTGCAACGTCCGCACAATCCGTCGGCTCATCCAGAATGACAATCGTATCGGCCGGCAGGATATTCGGAAAAAGCTCACGCTGGTCC
Organism: uncultured Pirellulales bacterium; assembly: GCA_964536225.1. Taxonomy (GTDB): domain Bacteria; phylum Planctomycetota; class Phycisphaerae; order Sedimentisphaerales; family Anaerobacaceae; genus Fen-1362. Next base: position 3,586 of record CAZHVR010000046.1, on the reverse strand, counting down.
AGGTTTTCGCCGCAGATTACCGATATGACGCTAACGGCGGGAATCTCCCGCGTCGAACGCTGTGTGTCCAGATTTATTTCGCGAATGCTTTCTATTTTGTCACCGAAGAACTCGACCCGAATTGCCTGCGTTAGTTCTCTCTTATTGTCATTCCCGCGCAAGCGGGAATCCAAATCTTCGAATTCGAGCAAAGGCGCATAAATATCGATGATTCCGCCCCTTCTTGCGAACTGCCCCGGCAGGTCAACTTTGTCCGTCCGCTCAAAGCCGTTGTCAACCAGCCATTCGGCTACAGCTTCGGGTGAAACGGCCCTGCCGGTTTCAAATCTGATACTGAACTGTTCGAGCAGTTGTGGCTTCGGGACCGGCTGACAAAGTGCCTGGACTGATGATGCAATGACTGGTTTTTTATTTTGCTTAGGAGTTATCGGTGAAGATAAGCCAGCGACGACTTTCAGCCGTTCGGCCCGAATTTCGTCCGTCGCGTCGGCCTTTGCCTCTTCGCCTTCCCAGGCGGGCAGCAATTCGACGTCCTCCGCACCGAACGTTTGAAGGTCATCAACGGCGTTGTCCGCGTCATCAATATGCTGGCAAACATAGAGAATCGGCCGGGACAACTGCTTTGACAGATACGCCGCCAGCAGGCGCGCAAAGGACCCCCACGTCCCGGCGACTTTTACCACCCCCCCGCCGGCAGTCAGCCGCCCGGTTACTTCGCTGACCAATTTATCACGCCCAGGGTCCATTAACTTACGGTCTATTCTATCTTATTCTTTACTGCCGATTTAAGCCAGTGGTTTGATATACAAAGAAATCTTGATATTGATTCCGCTCTCAAATATGCTGTGCCAAATATGGAAAAAATCCGGGCAATCATATTCGACTGGGGAGGCGTCCTCGCTGAAGACCCCGCACCAAGGTTATTCGAATACTGCGCAAAGGCGCTCGGCGTCAGCGTAGAGCAATATACGACCGCATTCAATATATGTCTGTACGATTTTCAGACAGGCCGGGTTACCGAAAAACAGTTCTGGTGTAATATGACCGACCGACTCAATGTGCCGATGCCGAAAGTCGATTCCCTCTGGTCGGATGCTTTTGCCGTAGCGTACAGACCAAGACAGGAGCTTTTTTTGCTGGCGGGTCGTCTCAGGAAAGCCGTCCGCAAAATCGCTCTTCTATCCAATACCGAAAAACCGGTAGTTGAATTGATACGCAGGCAAAAATACTGCGTATTCGACGCAATGGTCTTTTCCTGTCTCGAAGGCATAGCAAAACCCGATAGAAAAATTTATGAGATTGCTCTCGACCAGCTCACAACCCCTGCCGAAAACACCCTTTTTATCGACGATAAACGGGACTTCATAGACGGCGCAAAAAAGGTCGGGCTTCGAACAGTTCTGTTTGAGAACATCAACCAGCTAAAAAAAGACCTTGCTGAATTCGGTTTAAACATTGTATAATAGCAAAGTACAGCCATACCCGGAAAGGACCGAATTATGTCGCACAGATTGAATCGTCGTCGGCTTATCGCCGGCTCAATCGCGGGCGCAGCAGGCGTCCTCGGCCTTGAGGAAAGAATTCTTCTCGCGGCGCTGGAGAAAAAAACCGAACCGAGTGAATCGAAACCTCAACAGCCAAAAGTGGCACTAATTCCCACAGGCAAAATAGGCAATATTACAATCAGCCGATTAATCCTCGGAGGCAATCTCATCGGCGGCTGGGCGCACTCGCGAGACCTGATTTACGTCTCGAAGCTTTTCCAGGCATATAATACGAAGGACAAAATCTTCGAGACACTGAACCTGGCCGAAAAGCACGGCATTAACACTATCCTGATTGCTGACAGTCAATTAGACATCATCAACAAATACAAAAAGGACACCGGCGGCAAAATTCAGGCCATAATCAACGTTACTCCTCAGGAGGAAAATCCTCTTGCCGGTATCGACAAGGCCGTAGATAAAGGCGCCGAAATGATATATCTGCACGGTGCCGCCTGCGACAATTTAGTCAAGCGCGGACGATTAGACGCTATTGAAAAAGCGCTCGAACATATAAGAAAAAAGGAGCTGCCCGCGGGCATCGGCTGCCATTCGGTTTATGTCCTGCAGCAGTGCAGAGAAGCCAAAATCCAGCCGGATTACTGGGTAAAAACGTTCCACCACGACAAGTACTGGTCGGCACATCCTAAGGAAAACCGCGAGCCGTTCAGCGTTGACGGCAGGCAGTCCGAAGACCACAATGAGTTTCACGACAATATCTTCTGCCTTGAGCCGCAGGAAACAATCGACTTTTTCAAGAGCGAAGAGAAACCCTGGATTGCCTTCAAGACGCTTGCCGCAGGGGCAATACAGCCGACCGACGGCTTCAAATACGCCTTTGAAAACGGCGCCGATTTCATCACCGTCGGTATGTTCGATTTCCAGCTCGCCGAAGATTGCACTATCGTTCGAAAAGTCATTGAAAAGGCAAAACAAAGGCAGCGCCCGTGGCACGGCTGAACGCCCTTGTCACTTCTTCTGTTTGTCGGATTTATTGCCGTTGTCGCCTTGGGATGAAAGCCCGAACTTCTTCATAAACTTCGCGATTGCCGCCCTTTGTTTATCGTTTAGAAACTTTTTCTCAATAATCAGCCGCAGGCCGAGAAGCTCCAGCCCTATTAAAGCCAGCCACGAGCCGGGCGTAAGGGGCGTTAACAGGGCCGCAAGCCCGATGATTACAAGAACGACCCCGAGAACCTTTCTTAAAATGCTTTTCATTCCCCAATTATAAATTGCCCAAACCCACCGGTCAAAATTATTGCCAATAGTCGCCGCCTTTATTATAAAAGATAAAATGAATCACCATCTCGCCATTTTGAAAAAGCCGTATCTCGACGCTATTCTCGACGGCCGCAAGACCATCGAGTCACGCTTTTATCAAACCAAACATAAATGGCTGGCACAGGTCGGCCCGGGTGATAAACTATTTCTAAAAATCAGCTCGGGTCCCGTTATGGCAACGGCGACAATTGCCGCAACAAAGCATTTCGACAACCTTAACGCCAGCCAAATCGCCGAGCTGAAAAGGCAATACAATCAGCATATCGTCGGCGATGAGCAATACTGGCGAGAAAAAATGAATGCCCGTTTCGGGGTTCTTGTCTGGCTGAAAAACGTAACGCCAATCACTCCAATATTTATACGAAAGGCCGACTGGCGCGCCTGGGTAGTACTGACCCAAAGTGAACACTTCGGCCTGCTGAACGGCAATCGTTACTCAACAAAATAATCCGCCGATAACGCCGGTTTCACCTAAAAACAAAGCATATCGTTTTTAACCATATTTTACGCTGGCATATTTATGCAATTTCAGAGCTATTCTTCGGGATTTTGCCATTGATTCACGGTCCCGAAACTGGTATAATAAGAAACACATCCAAATGGGGACAAGCAATAAATAAGAAGGGTTGATGAAATGGAAACCAAGCGGAAGAAATATATTTTTTATTTTTTTGTCTCAATTCTCATATCAGTCGGGTCCGCAAACGCCGGTTTATGTCCGCCGGCAGACCTGACCGCCGACTGCAGGGTCGATTTGGACG
>CAZHVR010000045.1:0-23544 GCA_964536225.1 uncultured Pirellulales bacterium | reverse complement strand
CTTCGAAACCGTTTTTTAAATTTCCAGAATCAATTTCGAAGTCGCCGGGATGGCTTACGCCACTTCAAAACCCTTTTTTGAATTTCAAAAATCGAATTCCAAGCCGTCTCTATGACTTACGCCGCTTCAAAACCGAATTTTAATTTTCAAAAATTAATTCCAAGTCCCGAAAGACAAATTCCAAGTTGCTAAATTTCCTTTCGCCGCACGGTTTTTCTGTTTGAAGGGCCATCCGTCCTTTTGGCGGATTGCCTGCGGAAGGATTTTCATCCGTTTTAGTATCGACATCGCAAATCTTTTTTGATATAATAAAAACCGGAACAAAGCGGGATATTGAGCATTATTTAATTATAGACACTGAGAAAGCGAGCTGAAAATGGGCAAGCCGGCTATAAGAATACTTTGGGCCGAAGACAACGTCGGCGATATTTTGCTTATTAAGGAGGCATTCAGGCAGGCGGGTTTGAAATATCGTCTCAAGGTCGTTAATGACGGTGTTGAGGCGATGGATTTTCTCCTCCGCAGGGGAAGGTTTTCACGCTCGCGTCGGCCGGACCTTGTCATCCTCGATTTGAATATGCCCAAAAAGAGCGGCAGGGAAATCATCGATGATATGAAAAACGACCCCTCGCTTAACAACATACCGCTTGTTGTCCTTACCTCCTCGACACGTGACCAGAATGTCTTAGACGGCTTCGACCGCGGACGCTCTCTTTACATTGTCAAACCGGCCAGCTTCAGCGCACTTGTCGATTTGGCGGGAAAAATTCAGGACTTCCTGTTATCGCTTGCAGGTCCCGAGCACAATTCCCGAACCCTTAGTGAATAAAACAACGGCCGGCGCCCTCCGACAGGCGCCGGCCCCGGCTTGTTCTCCCCGGCCGTTTATATTTTTTCGTTAATTTTAATAACGTTATTTATGCAGACCGTTAAGGTACTTCAGGTAAATGTCCTTTGCCCAGCTTAATTGTGTCCCCGCCGCCTCGACACCCGCAATCAGCAGCGCCTCTGTTATTTCCTCTTTTGAGACGCCCGCGTCGAGGGCGGCCTTTATATGTGCCTCAGTGCAGTGCTGACACCGGAATGCAGACGCAAGGGCTATCATTAGCAATTCCTTTGTCTTTTTATTGAGCACGCCTTCGTTGTTACAGGCCTCGTAGAAATCCCGAAACGGCTTGCCGATTTCGGGCGAATTCAAGACATACCACGGTGTTGCTTCTTTCTGCGATGTTTCAGTTTGTGTTTCTGTTTGTGACATTTTTAATCCTGCCTTAAATTAAGAATCCGTTCTTTTGTTCAAACCCTGATACAAGCTTATTTTATTAAAATGGGTCTGTTGGTTAAAATAGGCAAATCCCTTAAACCGCCTTGCCTTATTGCCTAATTTAACTCTAAAAGGGGATGTGCATACAAGGCGACGGCTTTTTTAGCGATATTTATCTGAAAAACCCTGAAAATCATTGTTACACTGCTACTTTTATCACATCTCTGTGCCGTAAATCGGATGAGATGTGCTCTTTGCCTTCGAGTTCTCTTTCCCGCCGGATACGACCGTATATTTCCTTGCGATAAACCGGTACTGTTTTAGGGGCGACTATCCCTAATTGGATTTTGTTTCGCCGGATATCGACGACCATAATCTCGACGTTGTCGCCTATCATAATCGACTCGTCCTTGCCTCTGCTTAAAACCAGCATTTTCGTACTCCTTTAACAATTGATTATTTCAGTCACCGGAGCCCCCGGATTAAGAATAGGCGTGGCAGCGAGACGTCGTGTATCCCTGCCACGCCCTGCTTTGGAGGAGGGTGATTTGAAATGCTTTTTTTATATTTTACAGAGCCAATTCAAACTGCTTTTGTGAATGTCAGAATATACGATTGGCCTGTTCTGCGGCAATTAGGGGATTGCTTAATTCATTATGCTTTACTGCTTATTATGAAGGACCGGCGAAGTAAGGGACTGAAGGATGACCTGGGATTTATTTATAAATATCTAATTCCCAGTCGCACGCAGGTATTTTTTATCGTAAATCCAGCAGAAATAATCAGCGAGGTGTAGCGGAATTTCTGTTTATGCTGTATTATTGCGGCCAAGGCGAAATATGGAGAACTACGTTTGTATCCATGGTCATTTTTATCAGCCGCCTCGGGAAAATCCCTGGCTGGAAGAGGTCGAATTGCAGGATTCGGCCTATCCCTATCACGACTGGAACGATAAAATCACCGAGGAATGTTACAGGCCCAACGCTGCCTCACGAATACTCGGCCCCGACAAGAAAATCATCGACATAGTAAATAACTACTCGAAAATCAGCTTTGACTTAGGCCCCACGCTTTTGAGCTGGCTGGAAAGGCACGCTCCCGACGTTTATCAAAGCGTTCTCGAAGCCGACAAAGAAAGTCAGAAGCGTTTCTCCGGCCACGGCTCGGCCATTGCCCAGGCGTATAACCATATCATTATGCCCCTGGCCAGCAGCCGGGACAAACGAACGCAGGTCAAGTGGGGGATATATGATTTCGAGCAGCGGTTCGGCCGAAAGCCCGAAGGTATGTGGCTGCCTGAAACCGCCGTGGATTTGGAAACCCTCGATATCCTCGCCGAGCACGGAATAAAATTTACGATTCTCGCGCCGCACCAGGCCAGGCGGGTTCGCAGGATAGACACTAACGACTGGCAAAACATCCCAAAAGACCAGGTTGATACAACAAAAGCATACCTTTGCCGGCTCGCCTCCGGCCGGACTATAAACCTTTTCTTTTACCACGGTCCGACCACACAAGGCGTCATCAGCGGTAATCTTCTGCAGAACGGCGAGGTCTTTGCCAGAAAATTAGCATTGATTTTTTCGCAAAATAACGGGCCGCATCAGCTTGCCCACATTGCGACCGACGGCGAGACATACGGACATCATTTTCGACACACGGATATGGCGCTTGCCTACTGCCTTCATTTTATGGAGGCGGAAAAACTTGCGAAGATAACCAACTATGGCGAATACCTTGAGAAATTCCCCCCGGAATACGAGGTCGAGATTTACGAAAACAGCTCCTGGAGCTGTGCCCACGGCGTCGAGAGGTGGCGGAGTAACTGCGGGTGTAATTACGGCCGCTTCCCGTCGGGCAAACAGCAGTACCGGGCGCCGCTGCGGGAGGCGATGAACTGGCTGCGAGACCGGGCGGCGGAGGTCTTCGAGGAATCGATGCGGCAGTTTGTCGAAGACCCGTGGAAGGCAAGGGACGAGTATATTTCAGTCGTTAACGACAGGTCATCTGAAAAGGTCGAAGATTTTATTTCCAAAAGGGCAGGGGGGGATTTGTCTTTCGGGGAAAAGGTGATTTTTCTAAAGCTGCTGGAGATGCAGCGAAATTCGATGCTGATGTTTACGAGCTGCGGCTGGTTTTTCGACGACATCAGCGGCATAGAGGCGGTCCAGATAATGCAGTATGCATGCAGGGCCATTCAATTAGCCAAAGAGATAAGCGAAAAGGACTTCGAAGGGAGGTACGTAGAAATACTGCAAAAAGCGCCCGTCAACCTGAGGGCGTTTCCGGACGGCAGGAAGGTTTACGAGACGCTTGCCAAACCCAACACCGTCGATTTGAACCGGGTCGCGATCCATTTCGCAATCAGCTCCATATTCAGGGATTATCCGCGGGAGAAGGCAGAGGTTTATTGCTATTCGGCCACGACCGAGAAGTACGACCGGCAGGAAGCGGGTATTCAGGTGCTTGTCACCGGCAGGGTAAGGATGGCTTCGGCGATTGTTCTCGAAGAATATACGATTGATTTCGTGGCGCTGTACCGGGGCGACCCGTATATAAACGCAGCGGCAACGGGGGCCATGTCCGATGATTTGTTCGACTCGCTCAGGCGGGACCTGAGAAACGCCTTCAAAAAAGGCGAAGTGAATGAACTGATGCGTCTTATGAATGTCTCTTTCGGGGGAAACAACTATTCGCTGTGGCATTTATTCAAGGACGAGCAGAGAAACATTCTTTATGAGTTGCTGCAGACGACCTGGCTGGAAATCGAGGCGGCCTTTCGGCACCTGTACGAACATAACTACGCGATAATGCAGGCGATGAGGGGAATGAATATGCCGCTGCCAAAGGCGCTGGCCGCCCCCGCTGAGTTCATATTGAATGAGGACCTTTGCAAGGTGATACGCGACGAGCCGACCGACCCCGACCGGTTAAGGGCGCTGGCCGATGAGACGTCGGGGTTTTCACTGCAATTAGACAAGGCCACAATTCAGTTCGAGGCGGGCAGGAAGATTGACCGCTTAATGACCCGGCTCGAGGAGAAACCGGAGGATACGGGGCTGCTGGAGCATATAGAGGAGATAATCAAGATACTCAAGACCATATTAACGGAGCTTGACATCCAGCCGGCCCAGAACGTTTTCTTCAGAATAAGCAAATCGACGTTTCCGCAAATGCGGGAAAAGGCCCAATCCGGCGACAAGCCCGCACAGGAGTGGGTTGAGCAGTTCAATAATCTTGCACATTATCTCGGCCTGAAGATACAATAAGGTTTGTCCTGCCTTCAAACAGCGGCCTCTGGTTTGACAATTACGGGGCTGGTTTTGTTCTTTAGGGTATGGGGGCGGGCAAACCGTCTCCGGCTGTAATCCTTGATTAAAGCAGGATGAGTATGTATAATTATGCTTTTTAGGAGCCCTGATAATGGCGCGTAGGGATGCAAAAAATAGCAAAACCTCGAACATTCACGTTTCCCGCCGGAATTTTATGGCAGGTGCCGCCTCAGCAATTGCCGGCTTTACGATTGTACCCCGTTACGTCCTCGCAGGTGCAGGTGTGAAACCGCCCAGCGAAAAGCTCAATATCGCCGCCGTAGGTATCGGCGGTCAGGGCAAAGAAAACATCAAGGCCTGCGAAGGTGAGAATATCGTTGCACTATGCGACGTGGACTGGAATTTTGCCGGGCGGGTCTTTCAGGAACATCCCAATGCTGCGAAATACAGAGACTTCCGCAGGATGCTCGAAAAGCAAAAGGATATCGATGCCGTTATCGTCGCGGCCCCCGACCATACCCACGCGACGATTGCTATGGCGGCTGTCGAAATGGGTAAGCACGTTTACGTTCAAAAGCCCCTTACCTGGTCGATTGACGAGGCGCGCAAGCTCACCGAGGCGGCCCGCCGGGCAAAAGTCGCCACGCAGATGGGTAACCAGGGCCATTCGGATGAAGAGATTCGCGTCCAGTGTGAATTGATTTGGGCAGGCGCAATAGGCGATGTCCGCGAAGTTTACGCCTGGACGGACAGGCCCGTCTGGGCCCAGGGTATCGCCCGCCCGAAAGAAACCCCGCCCGTGCCGAAAGGGCTGGACTGGGACCTTTGGCTGGGACCGGCGCCGAGTCGCCCTTATAATCGCTGTTATCATCCTTTTGCCTGGCGGGGCTGGTTGGATTTCGGAACGGGCGCGCTGGGTGATATGGGCTGTCACATAATCGACCACGCATTTTGGCCGTTAAAGCTTGGCTCGCCCACTGCCGTTGAAGCGTGTGTTTCGTCGCGGGTCGTGAAAAACTGGGAAAAAGTGAAAAACAAAGAGACATACCCGGACGCGTCGATTGTCCGCTACGAGTTTCCTGCCCGCGGAGATATGCCGCCTGTTAAGCTGACATGGTATGACGGGGGATTGAAGCCGCCCCGGCCGGCGGAGCTGGAAAAAGAGCGGGACCTTCCCGACAACGGCGTTATCTTCATCGGCGATAAAGGCGTGATGCTGGACAGCCGGATAATTCCTGAGTCAAAAATGAAGGATTTGCACCGCCCGCCGAAAACCATTCCCCGTATAGCCGGCACTCACGAGCAGAACTGGATTGACGCCTGCAAGGGCGGCCCGGCTGCCTGCTCGAACTTCGATTATGCAGGGCCTCTGACCGAAGTTATCCTGCTGGGCAATATCGCCGTCCGCACGGCAGGCCGCATCGAGTGGGACGGCGCAAATATGAAAATTATGAACGTTCCCGAAGCAAACGAACTCCTCAGCCGCAACTATCGCCCCGGCTGGACTTTATAGTTGCAACAAAAACCGTATTTGGTTAGTATAAATAAGGGTCGTAGGCGGGGAATAAAGCAGGTTTGGTTGATTTTGTAAAACGTAAAGGACAATAATGAGCAAAAAGAAGTTAACAAGTGAAATGAACAGACGTCAGTTTATGTGTTCCACGGCCGCCGCCGGCGCAGGATTGATATTTTCACCTATGATAGCCGCCCAGACCGGGAGCAGCCAAAAACCAGATGATATAAATGTCGCAATTATCGGTACAGGCGCAGAGGGCAGAATCTTGCTCGAATCGGCCGTAAAAATACCTGGAATTCGTTTCAAGGCCCTGTGCGATATATGGACCGCATACAACCAGCAGAACCAGTCGCGGTTCCTGAAGGCCTACAAGCAGGAGCACAACGATTACGTCGATTATAAGGAGATGTTGGACAAGGAAAAGGACCTCGATGCGGTCATCATCGCCACGCCGGATTTCTGGCACGCCGAACAGACCGTTGCCTGTCTCAAGGCGGGCCTGCACGTTTACTGCGAAAAAGAGATGTCCAACACCCTCGAAGGCGCCAAACAAATGGTGCAGGCCGCAGGAGAAACCGGCAAATTATTGCAGATAGGTCATCAGCGCCGCAGTAATCCGCGTTACAGATTTTGTTATGAAAAACTCTTAAAAGATGCTTCGCTTTTGGGCCGTATCACGACCGTTAACGGTCAGTGGAACCGTTCCGTTCAGGAGCCCCTCGGCTACCCGAAAAATACCGCTATCGACGAGGCGACGCTGGAGAAATACGGTTTCAAGTCGATGGAGCAGTTCCGCAACTGGAGATGGTATAAAGGTCTCGGCGGCGGGCCCATCGTTGATCTCGGCTCGCACCAGATTGATATTTACAACTGGTTCCTCGGCGCAACACCCAAGGTTGTAGCCGCCAATGGCGGGACCGATTACTACGACAAAAAAGACCACCAGTGGTATGATACCGTTATGGCACTTTACACATATCCGACTGAAAAAGGGACCGTAAGGGCGTTTTACCAGACAATCACCACCAACAGTTGCCAGGGCTACTTCGAGACCTTTATGGGAGACGAAGGCACGTTGGTTATTTCTGAGGCGGCCGGCAGGGGACAGGCATATCGCGAAAAAAGAGCCCCTGAGTGGGACAAATGGGTCAAGAAAGGCTATCTCCTCGCACCGCCTGAAAAGAAAGAAGAAAGTGCGGAACAGTCGGGTGTTTTGGCCGACGTGCGTGAATCACCTACGCCCGAGGAGTATAAGCTGCCGGTCGAGCTGAAAGACCCGTATCATAAACCGCACCTCGAAAATTTCTTCAACGCGGTTCGCGGCAAAGAAAAGCTCAACTGTCCGGCCGATGTAGGTTATGAGACCGCCGTGACGGTGCTTAAGGTCAATGACGCAGTAGAGGCCGGCTGCAAGCTCGAATTCAAGCCGGAAGAATTCAAAGTGTAACCGAAGAAAGGATTCTTTGAGCTTTGAAAAAGGGATTAGCGATTAATGTGCTTTTGTGCCTGATTGTCCTGGCACCGGCATTTTCCGCTGATACAGCCGAAAAGCTCGGCGACAATCCTGACGGCAGCAGGGCGACGCCCCTGCATCTTATTCCTCTTCTTGCTGAACCCCTGACGGGTAAAGAGCCGGACCAGATTCATCCTGGCGACGAGCCCGTCCTGCCGTTTTCGATGAAACAGACCTGCGGCGCCTGCCACAGCTATGATATAATCGGCGCCGGCTGGCATTTTAACGCCGCCGACCCAAACGTCGATCCCGGCCGCAAAGGACAGCCTTGGATTCTCGCCGACGCCGCTGCTGCAACTCAAATACCGCTTTCTTACAGGCCCTGGCCGGGCACGTTCAGGCCCGAACAGCTCGGCGTAACGCCTATGAAATTTCTGGAGCTTTTTGGCAGGCAGATGCCCGGCGGCGGCATAGGCGAAATGCTCCATAAAACCGATAATCCCGAAGAAATACTGCGCCTGAATATCACCGGCCAGTTAGAGATAAATTGCCAGGCCTGTCACGATACCAGCCCCGGTCTTGATATGGGCAGCGCTGCCGGCTACGCCTGGCAGATAATCCGCGGCAATTACCGGTGGGCCGCAACCGCCTCCTGCGACTTCGCTTATGTCACAGGCACAACGCAGGGCCTGCCCGAATACTATGATTACATGGCGCCTTTCATTTCAGAAAATACGAAATTGAGACCGCCCGCTGTCGAATACTCTAAAAGCGCGTTCGGACACAATGACTGGGTCCGCTTTGATATATCGAGAGATATTCCGAGGCAGCGATGCTATTTCTGTCACTCGAACGCCGATATTCATAAAGGCCAAATCGAGCAGTGGAAAGCGGACGAGGATATTCACATTAAAGCGGGACTGACCTGTGTCGATTGCCATACGCACGGCTTGGAGCACAACATCACGCGAGGATATGCCTGGGAGTCCTGCGATTCCAACAATCCATTGGTGCCGGTTTCTTCGTGCGAGGGCTGTCATCTCGGGGAAGGTTCGTCAAAGCCGGTCAGGGGACGTTTCGCTGCGCCGGTTCCGAAACACGCCGGCATACCGCCCGTTCATTTTGACAAGCTAAGCTGCACGGCTTGTCATTCGGGCGCGTGGCCTGCGGCAAGCACCATTCACACAAAAACCTCGCGTGCGCACGCCATTGGTGTGGCCGGGGCAAACCCGTCCCCCGACGTCCTGCCGCATCTTAGTTATCCGGTTTTTGCCAGGCAGCGGGACGGCAAACTCGCTCCGCATAAAATCTTCTGGCCCGCATACTGGGCCGAGATGACAGGCGATACTGTTACACCGCTTAATATGGATATTGTCAAAGATGCGACTTCGAAAGTTATTACCAGAGACGCTTTGTCCAAGGTCGGTGATTGGCCTGATTTGACTCAGCATGATATCGCTAAAATACTCTCCCTGCTGGCCCCAAATATGTCCGAGGGAGCAAGGCTCGTGTATATCGGCGGAGGTAAACTGTACTCTCTCGACGAGGCGGGTAAGCTTGCTTCGGCCCGGAGCGAATGGGCCGCACCTTATATGTGGCCGATTGCTCACGATGTCAGGCCCGCTGCGCAATCATTGGGCGTCCGCAATTGTCAGGATTGCCACACGACGGATTCGCCGTTTTTGTTCGGGCTTGTTTCAGTTGATTCTCCTTTGAAAACAGCCGCCGGGACAAGCGTGGAAATGGTCAAATTTGAAGACCTTCCGCGTTTTTACACAAAGGCGTTTGCCTGGTCGTTTATATTCCGTCCCTGGCTGAAAGTCGTGGCGATTTTGTCATCGTTTGTAATTGCCGGCGTTCTGTTGCTTTACACGCTCAGGGCGCTTTGGTTTGTGACTAAAGTTGTTGTCGGAAAAGATTAGGGTTCTGTTTTTCAGGTAAATATATGTTTCGCACGGTTGCTATAACGGGTTTTGTAGCGGTAATTGCTGCGATAGTCCTGCATTTTGTCATATCCAGGCCAAAATTTGACGACGTTTTCGGCAAAGACCGTGCCCTCCGCATTCTCGACCCCCTGCGGCTGCTGGTTTTATTCGTGACACTTCTTTTCGTTGAGCAGAAGTGGTCGCTGGTCGGGGCTTTGAGAAAACTGGTGTTCCTGCTTGCGTTATTGTGTTTTGTTATTCTGGCTGTCACCGGCTTTGTCCCGCGTGTTGTCATTGGCGAAGCGATATCGGGCTGGTGGCTGTTTATTCACGCCATAGCCGCGGGTATTTTTGCCGCCTGCTTGGCGATTCTTGCGGTGCTCTGGGCGGACGAAAATCGACTCGATAAAAACTACTGGCCCTGGCTGAATCGGATTCTCAATCGTCAGCCGAAAAGCGAGACGCCGCCTGAAAAATACGAGATTAAACTCAAGATATGTTTCTGGCTGATTCTGGCCCTGTCGCTGCCGGTAATACTGTCTGCCATCCTTAGTATGTTCCCCTTGTTCGGCACGCACTGGCAGGAAAATCTCCTGCTGATTCACCGCTACAGCACCTTATTCCTGTCATTATTCGCGATAGCTTATCTGTATCTTGCGGCCATAAGCGAAATTGAAAAAACAACGGCGAAATAATACAATTCTAAAATTATGCGGTGGCTAAGTTTTACTTTTTTATTTGCGTTGGTTTGGAATCCCCCTGCTTTGGCTGGCGGGCCGTCCGTATCGACTGCGGAACCAGAAAGAAAGCCGATTGCCATAATCACCGTCGAAGCCGGAAAACATACACGGATTGATACACCCCTATGCACAGTGCTCGACGGTATTGACTCTGGACATATTATTCTCGAAGAGGTCAAAAGCGCCGGCCGCGTGCCCGTCAACAGCCAAATTGAGCAGGGAAGCCCGACGAAATTGTGGTGGATTCTGTCAGGCACAACCCGCCCCGGTGAAAAAAGGACGTTCGAACTTTCAGAAGGAAAGGCCCTTATAGATGGAACGCCGTCCGTCAGGGCACAGAAGCGGGACGGCTTTCTCGATGTTGCGGTGGGAGACAGCAATGTTCTGAGATACAACGACGCGGTGGTGCCGCCTCCTGAAGGGGCGAGTGAAAGGTTCGCTAGAAGCGGCTTCATACATCCGCTCTGGTCATCCGATGGTTCGGTCCTGACGGCCATTCATCCCAAAGACCACGTTCATCATTTTGGAATCTGGATGCCCTGGACGGCTACGGAATTCGAGGGACGAAAAGTTGACTTCTGGAATCTTGCCAAAGGGCAGGGAACGGTGCGGTTCGTGGAATATCTGTCAACGGCATCCGGCCCCGTATTCGGCGGTTTTTCAGCCCGGCAGGAACACGTTGTCCTCAACCCGAACGCAAATAAAGTCGCCCTCGACGAGGTCTGGAATATTAAGGTATATAACGTAGGCGGCCCGCAAAAAGGGTACTGGCTTTGGGACTTCATATCGACCCAGCGATGTGCTTCGCAAAGCCCCCTGCACCAGTTAAAGTATCGCTACGGCGGGCTGGGCTTCAGGGCAACCGGCGACTGGCGGGGGGATAATTGCGATTACCTTACCAGTGAAGGCAAAACGAGAAAAGACGGGCACGGCACACGCGCAAGGTGGTGCGATATGTTCGGACTTACGGCGGGCCGGTTCGAAGGCGTTGCGATTATGAGTCACCCGGGCAATTTCAGACACCCTGAGCCGATGCGGCTGTGGCCCGGCGATATGGATTATATTTTTTTCAACTTCGCACCCTCTCAGCTCGGCGACTGGACTATGGAGCCGCGCAAAGATTATGTCTTTCGATACCGGTTTTACGTCCATCACGACAGGCCCGATGTTGCCGATATTGACCGTCTTTGGTATGATTTTGCCGAGCCGCCCGATGTTGAGGTGAAGCTGATTTCAAAAACCCGGGACAAAAGTGATGAGTAAGACAAAATCCGCACGGTCAGCTCCATTAACGCGACGCGATTTACTAAAGTCCGCGGGATGTCTCGCTGCCGCATTTACAATTCCTGAATTTGTGCCTTCGTCGGTTTTCGGTCAAACCGCCCCTTCTAATCAAATCAACATAGGCATTATAGGCACAGGCGGACAGGGTACGCTTAATCTTAAGGCCTTTTTGCACAAGCCCCGCACGAGGGTGCTGGCTGTTTGTGAAGTTGATTATAAGCATCGCGAACCGGCAAGGAAAATGGCACGCCTTTCAGAGAACTCATCGTATAGCGATTTTCGTGAGCTTCTGGCTCGGCCTGATATTGATGCAGTGGTAGTGAGCACGCCCGACCACTGGCACGCCTTCATTTCGATTGCGGCGGTAGAGGCGGGCAAGGACGTTTATTGCGAAAAACCGCTCAGCTTTAATGTCGCCGAGGGCCGGGCCTTGTGCAATGCTGTAAAACGATACGGCCGGGTTCTTCAGACCGGCTCGCACCAGCGTTCGGATAAAAACTTTCGGCTCGCATGCGAGCTTGTGCGCAACGGCCGAATCGCAAAACTGCATACCATAAAAGTCGAAATCCCCGAAAACAGCAGGCCGAATCCTCTCGCGTGGAAAATCACCCGGCCGCCTGAGGGGCTTGATTACGACCTTTGGCTTGGGCCGGCGCCTTTCAGGCCGTATATCGAACAGGGTTGTCATTACAACTGGCATTTTTTATATGACTACGGAGGAGGACAATTAACTAACTGGGGCGCGCACATACTGGATATCGCCCAGTGGGGCAATGGTTCGGATTCGACCGGGCCTGTAGAAGTTCGCGGAACGGGTGATTTTCCAAAAGAAGGGCTTTTTGAGACCCCGATTCGATATGAAATCGAATACACTTATGCCAACGGAGTCCGCCTGCTGTGCAGGACCGGCAAACCCGGCGGCCCGGAAACGCACGTTCGCTTTGAAGGTGACGCCGGCTGGATATTTGTCAGCAGGAACAGGTTCTTTTCGAACCCCTCTTCGCTTATTGGACCACGAATCGGCCCAAATGACGTTCGCCTTTATCGCAGCATCGACCACCGGCAGAACTTTCTCGATTGTGTTCGATTGCGGACGCAGCCGGCAGCGGATGTCGAAACCGGACATCGTTCCGCAACGGTTTGTAACATCGGCAATATCGCCGTCCGGCTCGGACGAAAATTGCAATGGGACCCCGAAAAAGAATCCTTTATAAATGATGACGGTGCGAATAAAATGCTGTCACGCCCCGGACGTGCCCCCTGGAGATTGTGAGTGAAACGGGAAAAAACCGTCAAATAAACATATTTTTCAGGAGAACCGATTATGAGTAACGGAATGCTTCCAAGCTATCTGAGTATGGCTAAGCCGAACCCTTCCGACAAGCGCGCCCCGTGGTATGCCAGCACCGCTCCTGCATACGCGGGCATCTTCCTGTGGGTCGTCTTCTATATGACGATTGCCGACGGGACGCTGTCGAAGGCGGGCCTGGGTTTGAGTATTCTTGGCCTGATTGTTGCCGCTCTGATTTGTCACTTTTTGTTTTATTTTGTCCCGGGGCTTTTGGGTATGAGGACAGGCTACCCGCTTTACGTTGTCGGCTCCTCGACCTACGGCACTGCGGGGGGGTTTCTGATGCCGGGTCTGCTGATGGGGATTCTGCAGTTCGGCTGGCTCGCCGTCAACATAGCCGTCTCAACGGATTTTATCCTGCAGGCCTTCGGTAAACCGCCGGCTATTGACCCTCTTACCGGTCAGTTCACCGCCGGCCCGGCCTTTATTATCGTGGCGATAATCTGGGCCATACTGGCCGTATTTGTCGCCCTAAAGGGTATTCAGTATCTCGGCAAGGTCTCGACGTTTCTGCCGATTGTCCCGCTGGTTATGATTCTGATTGTTTTCTTCACCAACGTCGGTTCGGCAGGCCAGTTCAAGCCGGCAGAAGGAAGTAACTCCCTTATGGGATTTCTTACGATGATAACCATTGTCGTGGGCTTCTTCGCTACGGCAGGCGCCGCCGGTGTCGATTTCGGTATGGGCAATCGCAACAAAAAGGACGTTCAGCTCGGCGGTCTTGTCGGTATCGCCCTTGCGATTATAGTAGCAGGGGGACTGCCCCTTGTTGCCGTAGCAGGCGCACACGGCGCCAATCCTTTAATGACGAGCTTCACGTTTGATGCCGTCATTCGTGAGCAGGGGGGCGCACTGGCAAAGTCGATGTTTATCCTGTTTGCAATAGCGAGTTTTGCCCCCGCATGTTTCAGCTCCTTTATTGCCGCAAACAGCATCGGCACTATGTTCCCCAAGGCAAACAAGACCGTCACGGTCTCAATCGGCGCAGTAGTCGCCATTATTCTGGCCGTGACGGGCAAGGCGCTGAATCTTGTCGGCGTTTTCAGCATAATCGGTGCGTCGTTCGGGCCGATTTGCGGCTCGATGGTCGCCGATTATCTGCTCAGCGGCTGTAAATGGGCCGGGCCTCGCAGAGGCGTCAACTTTGCCGGCTACATCGCCTGGGCGGTCGGCTTTGTGGTTGCCATTCTGCCGATGATTAATGCCGAAAAATTTGGCTATATAAGTCCGGCGCCGGTAATCGCGTTCGTAATCGGCTTTGTCCTTTACGCCATACTTGCCAAAATCGGTTTGCAGCCCCCGACTGTCGAGATGCAGCAAAGCACATAATTATCGGTTTGTTGGCGTAAAATGGAAAATTATTAGGCAGGGGCCTGAAATCCCGTGCCCTTGCCGGCGTGCTTGAGATGTTTGTCAGATAATTTGGCTAAATTAAAATTGACAACCGTCTGCAAAGACGTTTATAATAAGTGTAAGTACGCACTAAAGTAAACGTTTACTTGACAGTTTATAGGAGCAGACAAAATGGCTGAATATTTTCCAAACGTAAAAAAAATAAAGTATGAAGGACCTGATTCCAAAAACCCCCTTTCTTTTAAGCACTATAATCCGGAGGAGGTCGTCCTCGGCAAAAAAATGGCGGACCATCTTCGTTTTGCCGTGTGCTACTGGCATACCCTTAAGAACCTGGGTGCGGACCAGTTTGGCGGCAACACTATTATTCGGGCGTATAATAACTCGGCCGACCCGATGGAAGTCGCTGATATGACTATGGATGCGGCCTTTGAGTTCTTTACCAAGCTGGGCGTTAACTTCTGGTGCTTCCACGACAGGGACATCGCTCCCGAAGCCGATAACCTCGCAGAGACAAATAAACGCCTCGATATAATGGTTCAGAAAGCAAAGAGGCTGCAGGCCGATACCGGACTGAAACTCCTTTGGGGCACGACAAACGCGTTTTCACACCGTCGGTTTATGGCCGGAGCAGGCACAAATCCGTCACCGAAAGTTTTTGCATACGCGGCAAGTCAGATAAAAAAAGCTATGGAGGTGACAAAGGAGCTGGGAGGACAGGGATACGTATTCTGGGGCGGACGCGAGGGCTACGATACGCTGCTCAACACCGATTTGAAAAAAGAGCTGGACCATATGGCCTTGCTGCTGCAGATGGCGGTTGACCATAAAAAGAAAATCGGTTTCAAAGGTCAGCTTTATATCGAGCCAAAGCCGAAGGAGCCGACCAAGCATCAGTATGATTTTGATGCGGGCAACTGTTTCGCCTTTTTGCAGAAATATAATCTGCTCGACCACTTCAAGCTCAATGTCGAGGCCAATCACGCAACTCTGGCAGGTCACGACTTCTGCCATGAGCTGGCGTTTTGTGCTGCCAACGGCATTCTCGGTTCGGTGGATGCCAATCGTGGCGACCTTCTTCTCGGTTGGGATACAGACCAGTTCCCGAGAGACGTTGCTGAGACGACCATGGCTATGTATATCATTCTGAAGAGCGGCGGTTTTACTACCGGCGGCCTGAATTTCGATGCACACGTCAGACGCCAGTCGATAGACCCCGTTGACCTTTTCCATGCTCACATCGGCTCGATGGATGTCTTTGCCAGGGGTCTCAAAAATGCCGCCCGGCTGATAGAAGATAAAGTTCTGGAAAATGCCGTTAAAGAGCGTTATAAAGATTGGGCCGGAGAGCTGGGTTCCAAAATTGAAGGTCGGAAGGTTGGATTTGAGGAGCTTGAATCATACATCCTCGAACACGGCGAGCCGGAATTGCAGAGCGGCCGGCAGGAAATGCTTGAAAACCTGTTGAATGAATACATCTGAACCGAGTTCCCTGAATTGACGTCGCCATTGTCGTTGCTCGGAAGTTCGTGGACGGGGTGTATGAATAAACGAACAGGGTGGCGTTAAATTTAGTATATTTTTCAAAGGAGCAGTGTATAAAATGTTGTTAAAAAAGTTTTACGTAGCCCCGGTGGTTGCCGGGATGGTTTTGTTGCCGCTTGTTTTGGTAATTTCATCCTGCAAAAAGTCGCCTCAGAGCAAACCGTCTGAATCACCTCAGCAGGCCGCACAATCGGACGCTAATGCTGCTGCCGAGCCGCAGCCCGCCGTTCGGCCGGGAGTCGAATCGACTGTCGAGCAAAACCCCGCTGCTGAGCCGGTTGCCTCGGCAGCCGCTGAGGAAAAGCCCGCTGGCGACTTGGAGCCGATTCCGCTTGTCCTGCCAAAACCGATGTTCGTGGGAACTCCGCAGAACTTTCGCGGCATCACTAATCTCGAAAAACCCCTGGGCAAGCCACGGCCGCCGTTTTACGCCCCCAAAGGAACGACCAACGTCGCCTTAGATAAACCGGTGACCAGCTCGGATGAGCAGCCCATAATCGGTGAAATCAAAATGATTACCGACGGCGACAAGGCGGCGGCTGACGGCTCCTACGTGGAGCTGGGGCCGTTTAAGCAGTATATAACAATCGACCTCGGCGCGCCTTATAATATCTACGCGATTGTTATCTGGCACTATCACAAGCAGGCCCGCGTCTATAAGGACGTTGTCGTGCAGGTCGCCGACGACCCCGATTTCATCACCAACGTCAGGACGCTTTTCAATAATGATGATGATAATTCCTCCGGTCTCGGCGTCGGAACCGATATGAACTACGTAGAGACCGCAGAGGGAAAGCTCATCGACGCCAAGGGTGTTGTGGCTCGCTATGTCAGGTGTTACAGCAACGGAAATACCAGCAATGACCTGAACAACTACATTGAGGTAGAAGTTTACGGCCTGCCGGCTAAATGAAATGGCAGATAAAATTCTGGTTTTTCTTTTCGGCTGTATTCATTGTCGCGTTATTTTTGCGCACCTGCCGTCTGGACGCCCGGCCGATGCACGGCGACGAGGCCGTCCACGCCTACAAATTCGGCCGGCTCCTCGAACACAATGAGTATCGCTACGATCCGCACGAGTTTCATGGGCCCACGCTGAACTATTTCACATTGCTTTCCGCCTGGCTTTCGGACAAGCACACTTACGCTTCCCTTACAGAATACACACTTCGAATCGTGCCCGCCTTTTTCGGATTGCTCGTGGTCGTAATGCCGCTGTTGCTTGCCCGCGGCCTCGGCAGGAGGGCGCCGATTGTTGCCGCGGCCTTTACTGCGATTTCACCCGCCTTTGTCTTTTACAGCAGATACTATATCCCCGAAATGCTTCTCGTTTGTTTCACTTTTGGAACAATCGCGGCCGGTTATCTATACGCCAAAAGAAGAAAGCTGATATGGGCGCTGCTGGCTGGCCTTTTCGCCGGCCTTTGTTATGCAACCAAAGAAACAAGTATCATTGCCTTCGGCTCGATGCTGCTTGCCCTTTTGGCGGTTCGGCTGATTCACTATAAAAATGCTTCGGCGACTGAGGCTGCGACTCGAAAGATAAACCCTGTGCATCTGGCTGCTGCTGCGCTTGTGGCGATTTGTGTCTCTGCACTTTTCTACTCCTCTTTCTTTACGAATCCGGCGGGAATTGTGGATTCGTTCAGGGCTTACGCAACGTATCTCGGCAGGGCGGGAACAAATCAGCTCCACGTTCATCCCTGGTTTTATTACCTAAGCTTGCTCGTGTATTCGAAAGCGGCGACAGGCCCCGCCTGGACAGAGGTAGTTATTGTTGTGCTGGCCCTCATCGGGATGGTTTTAATTATCAGCCGAAAAGGCATAAGTAACCTTGACCGCCGACTGCTTGATTTTCTCACTTTTTATACACTCTCTATGGTCATAATATATTCGGCCATACCGTATAAGACGCCGTGGTGTCTGCTGAGCTTTTATCAGGGGATGATTCTGCTTGCCGCCGTCGGTGTCGTCGCGATCATAAACCTGTCCGGGCGAATGCTGACACGTGTAGTAATCATAGCGCTGATTGTTACTTTCGCGATCGACCTCGGTCTGCAGTCGGTTCTGGCCGGATTCAGCCGCGACGTTGATTACAGCAATCCTTATGTTTACGCACATCCCTCGCCCGATGTCCATAAAATTACGCAGCGCATCGAGGAGGTTTCCAAAGTTAGTCCGGCCGGAAATAAAATGGTCATTCTGGTCGTTTGCCCCGACGGCGATTACTGGCCTCTGCCGTGGTATCTGCGCTCTTTCGAAAACGTGGGTTGGTTCAGCGACGTTAATGAAATCAAGGCCCCCGCACCCGTTGTAATTGCATCGGCAAAGATCGAGTCGCAGATTATAACGAAGTTGTACGACCTTTCCCCGCCGGGACAGAAGAATCTCTATGTCCCTCTGTTCGATAACTATATCGAGCTTCGGCCCGGGGTTGAATTGAGGGGCTATGTTACAAAAGACCTCTGGGACAGGTGGCGGAGAGATTTTTCGCAAAAAAAGTAAGTCAGGGACAATAATGTCAGAACCGCAGTCCGATACAAGCCCGCTCGATAAAGACCTGTGTGGTATCGCGAACCTCCGCCGTTTCAGGCACGGTGCAATGGCGGCTACCTTTGACGTTTTTATTGTTCACCAGGACGCCCGATATGCCGCACAGGCCGCACAGGCCGCGTTCGATGAGCTTGACCACATCGAGAACAATCTCAGCAAATTTATAGAAAACAGCGACATCTCCCGCATTAATTCTCTTGGGCCCAATTGCCCCCTTCAACTCGGCCTCGATGCCTTCGATTGTCTGGTAAAAAGTATCGAGTTGTCAAAACAGACAAACGGCGCATTCGACGTGACATTCGGTTCATCGCATAGAAGTGCTCCCGATACATCGGGATTGATTCTTAATGAATCAGAACACACGGTTGAATTACCGGTTGGCGGCTTTCAGGTTGACCTCGGCGCTATCGGCAAAGGTTATGCCGCGGACAAAATGGCTCAACTGCTCGGCGACTGGGCACTAAATACCGCGATGATTTCAGCAGGCCAAAGCACAATCCTGCCTGTCGGAACGCCCCCTGATTTGCCCGGCTGGCCTGTGTCGCTTTCGGATTCTTCGGATTATCGCCGCCTACTGGCCAAAATTCATCTGGCCGATTTTGCCGTAAGCGCATCGGGCTTGCAGAAAGGCGACCACATAATCGACCCCCGTTCGGGTAAGCCCGTTGAGGATAAGCTCGCCGCCTGGGCAACCGCGAAGACCGCCGCTGCCGCCGATGCCTTATCGACCGCCTTTATGGTAATGCCTGTTGACGAGATTAGGACTTTTTGTGATGAGCACACTGATACTTCGGCATTATTAATACTGGCCGGCAACGAAGCCGGCAAAAATATTTTGCGTTTCGGCAACTGGAACAAAGCTGAGTTTTATTATTGATGCCTGCAGGGCGGGTGCTATTTTTCTGTTTTCAGCGCCTTCTTTATTTTCATCAGCTCATTTAACACCTGCCGGGCGCTCTTGGCCGGTGACAATCGGCTGTCAGTGTCGCAGGTCCAGTAGATGGGAAACTCCTTTATTTTATAACCCTGTTTTATCGCCCGCAGGATTATCTCGATATCGAACATAAAGCCGTTTGTTTCACACTGCCCGTATAAGCTGCGTGCTACGTCGCCGCGATAAATCTTGAATCCGCACTGGGTATCGGTAAGCTCCGCAGGGACTTTCATTACCTTCAAGACAAAAAAATGAAAAAGCCCCGAGCATAAATGCCGGTAAAACCCGTGGTCTTTTTCGATATGCGTCCCTGCCATCCTGCGTGAGCCGTGTGCTATGTCGCATTGGTCGCTTGTTATCAGGTCTAACCCGCGCAAAGCGTTATCGTATGGCACGCAGTTGCCACTGTCCGCGAACATCACGTATTCGCCTGTCGATTGTTTTACGCCCGTGCGGACCGCGTAACCCTTCCCGCGGTGAATTTTGTTTCGGATTAGTTTTACCTCGACTTTGTCCGGGCAATCCTGTCCGGCCTCTATCGCCTCTTCGGCCGTCTCGTCCTCGCTGCCGTCGTCAACGACGATAATCTCGCCTTCCAGGCCTTCACTGCCCAGGAAATCGCAGGCGGATTTGACGTCATTGCCGATTTTGCCGGTTTCCTCGAACGCAGGTATAACAATAGATAATCTCATCCGCTTCTCTTTGTTGTGCTGGTTGACAATTAGACGGGCTTAAGCCAGTGTTTAGCTTGCCTGGTAGCGGACCTTGGCTTGGCCTATCAGGTAGAAGCTGCCCGTGATGCAGATAAGGTCTTCTTTGCCCACCGCGCTTTTGGCTAAACGAAGCGATTCGCTCAGACATATTGCGGTCTGGCACATTTTGCCGGATGTCGATGTGTATATTTCTGCCAGCTCGTCCGGGGACTTGGCCCTGGCGGAATTGCTTCGGGTAAATATCACCTTATCTGCACCGAACTGAAGCTCTCTGAGCATCCCGTTGAAGTCCTTGTCCTCGTTGCAGCCGAAGATTACTATCATCGAATCATAGGGAATGCTCTGCCCTATCGCGTGCATAAGCGCCCTGATGCTTGCGGCGTTATGGGCCGCGTCTATCAGTATGCGGGGGTCATCGCATATCATTTCCATTCGGCCGGGAAGCTTGACCTTGGACAGCCCCGTAAATGTTTTATCGTTATCGATTGTGTAACCGCAGCCCTTCAGTTTGTCGAGCATAGCAAGCGCAAGACCACAGTTTATTGCCTGATGTATCCCGTGCAGCGGCACGCGGAAATGCTCGAATTTGCTCGTGGCTGTTGTCAGGCACACGCGGTTGTGAGGCCCGTGCTCGGGCGACGTCTCGAAACGGTGCGAAAAATCAATGTCAACGCCGGTAACGTTCAGAGGCGCCTTAATCGCTGCCGCTTCTGTCTTAAGGACACGCATTGCGCCGGGGTCCTGCTGCACCGTAACTATCGGAACGCCGCGCTTGAATATCCCTGCCTTCTCCCTGGCGATTTTTTCTATGCTGTCTCCAAGCTGTTTCTCGTGGTCGATGCTGAGGTGAGTGATTCCGACAACCTTGGGTTTGATTACGTTTGTGCTGTCTAACCTGCCGCCAAGTCCTGCCTCAATGACGGAGACGTCAGCCTTAACGTCTGCAAAATGCATAAGGGCAAGCGTCGTCATTATCTCGAAAAACGTGGGCTTGCTGTCTTTTGCTATTTTTTCGACGGGCTTATAAATCCGGTTGAGCAGGTCCAGCATCTCAGACCTGCTTATCATTTTAGAATTGACCCTGATTCGTTCGTGCAGGTCCACGACGTGAGGAGAAGTGTACAGCCCCACCTTATAACCGTTTGCTTCGAGCATATTGGACAGCATTGTCGCGGTACTACCTTTACCTTTTGTACCGGCTATATGGATTGCATCGATTTTTTTGTGAGGATTGCCAACCAAAGAGAGGAGTTTTGTCATCCGCTTCAGGTTGAACGTATCGACATTGTAGCGAAGATGTTTTTCCTGCTCGTAATCAGTGCGGTCGTAGAGATAGCGTATCGCATCGTCATAGGTTCTAAAGGCCTTTTTGGACCTGACCTTCGTGACTTTAGACGCGGACTTTTTGCCCTGTTTCTTCCGAGTTTTGATAATGCCTTTTGCCATAAAAAACTTATTATAGCACAAGAATCACCGTTTATCAATTAAATATCGCCGGTAATAGCATAAAAAGCGGGCTTTCCGGTCTCCGAAGTACATAACATCTTGTCGATAATATAGTTGCGACCCTGTGAATAAAGGGCATTTTCGCTGAAGGCAGGATGCCTCATTAAGGAATGTGCAATTACAATCAGCTATACTTATAATTAGCCGGCTCCTTTATTTATTTTTTAAGAATCTATCGAGTTTCATTACGAATCCCCTAACATCGGGTTCATTTATATTAGGAAAGACGCTCAAGTAACCGTTTTAGTGCTGTTTTTTTGATTTTGAGTGGGTTTTTATAGCGTCAGTGATTTGGCTTGACCTGAAACATTCGCCGGATATACTTTTTTGCGGTTTATCGTTGCTCCGTAGAAAGGTTCTGTTGTCGTTTCGACCGAAGTCCCGACAAGTCGGGACGAAGTGGAGACACGGAGCGAAGCGAAGGGCCCGCTTCGGAAATCTGTCAAAATTAACAGATTCCTCGGCTCGCTGCGCTCGCTCGGAATGACGTTTTCTACAAAGCAGTTTATTGTTTTGTTTTTCGATAGGCAGGGATGGCCGAATTGCCCCAAAACTCACCGGATATAGAGAACTGGCTGAAGCTGACGTCTGCTGACGGCGTCGGTCCTGTTATTTTCAGCAGGTTGTTAAATCACTTCGGCTCGATTGAAAAGGTCCTCGGCGCATCGGTTGGCGAATTGAAGGGGGTCGAGGGCATAGGTTTTAATAAGGCCGAGCGTATAGCCGCAAGCCGTGACAAAACCGACGTTGCCGCGGAGCTTGAATTGGCCGAAAAATCAGGCGTCTGGATTGTCCACATTCAGGACGAGCGCTACCCCGCCCTGTTAAAACAGATTTACGACCCGCCGCCGGTGCTTTATGTCAAGGGTTCGCTTACCGAGAGTGATAACCTCTGCGTGGCAATCGTCGGGGCACGGCAGTGCAGCTTATACGGCAGTGAACAGTCGTCCCGCTTCGCGCACATATTAGCCGCATCGGGTTTTGCTATCTGTTCGGGGATGGCGCTGGGAATCGATACCGCCGCCCACCAGGGCGCTCTGGCCGCAGGCGGCCGCACGTTAGCTATCCAGGGATGCGGACTGTCCCGGGTCTATCCGCCGGAAAACAAAAAATTATTCGAGGCGATAGCCGAATCAGGCGCCTGTATCAGCGAGCTGCCTCTTTCATACGAGCCGTTAGCTGAGAATTTCCCGCCGCGAAACAGGATAATCGCGGGACTATCGTTAGGGACAATCGTTATCGAGGCGGGCAACAGCTCCGGCTCGCTTCTTACCGCCAGGGCAGCCCTGGAATACAACCGCGAGGTTATGGCCTTACCCGGCAAAATCGACTCGCCGTTGAGCAGTGGGACGAATCGGCTTATAAAGCAGGGCGCAAAGCTTGTGGACACCGTTGAGGACGTGATGGATGCGCTGGGCTATGTCGGCTCGCGTCTCGAGGGTCACGTTGGTGCTATAGCCGATTCGGTCGCAGCGAAAGTGGAGGCGCCTTTGTTTGACATTGGCCGGCTGAATCTCAGCCATCCTGAAAGGTCAGTGTATGAGTATCTTCATTCCGACCCGACGCATCTTGAGCATATTATCGAGGCAGTAGAGCTGCCCGCCGGCTCTGTTAATGCGGCAATTGTTTCACTTCGACTCAAAGGACTCGTAAAGCAACTGCCGGGGAATATGTTCGTAAGAAGATAAACGAGTTGTTTCACCGCGGAGAACGCTGAGACCGCGGAGATACCTTATTTATGATTTTAACTACGTTAAACGGTTGGGGTTGCGCTGCTCGTTACGTTGAACGTATATCGTTTTTCGTAAGCCGCCGGAGGCGGAAGAAAAGAGCTGTTTTCTTTCCCTGTTTGTCGATATAATACTCCCTTAAGGCCAGATGGGTGTAAAACAGCGTACAGCGGGTAGCGGACAGGTTTTAGTTTTGAATTTTTAGTGTTGAGTCGAGGATTTTCGGCTTTCGATTAGCTCGTTGAGACGAACTTTATTTTCATAGGGCTTTATAAAAAGAGTCCTGTCCGATTCGGTTATATCTTTTCTGCCCTTGGCAATAATGGGCAATAATGAATAATGGGGACAGCCGGGGCTGTTGAAAAAGTCCGCGTTTTCCGATAGTATTGTAAAGCAAATGGCAAC
>CAZHVR010000044.1:6520-23711 GCA_964536225.1 uncultured Pirellulales bacterium | reverse complement strand
AGGACCCCGCTAATAACCTTATCGGGAGGCTCTGCTTTCATAGCTTATCAGTGTCTAAAAAAACAGTGTTAAGCTGCGTCGGATGAAAAGGAGAACATGCTTAAAAGTCGTCTGATTTTCGGAACACTGATGACGCTTGCCTTTGTCGGCATCGTTTTATTGGACGGCTGGCTCGACGGCTCGCTTACGGCTTCTGTCCAGGACGATAATAACGTTCGCGGCACGTTGCTCGTTATTCTCGTCGCGATACTGATGGTTCCTGCACTATTCGAATTATCGAAGCTTGCCGCTGCAAAAGGTATGAAAATCTTACTGCCGATTTCAATCCCTGTTTCGATTCTGCTTTGTATAAGCTTTTACAAGTATTTTTTGCCTTTTCTTTATCTTCCTGTCATTTTTATTATGGCTTGTTTTCTTTATCATCGAATTCGATACGGCGTATCGGGGGTTTTCGCCAACTGCGGTGCCGCCTGTTTTTCAATAATGTATCTGGGTTTGCTGAGTATGTTCATCCCTGCGGTTCGCATAAATTTCGGTCCCTGGCATTTGCTTATGCTTGTTTTCGTTGTTAAGTGTTCCGATATAGGGGCCTATACATTTGGGCAGCTTTTCGGCAGACACAAATTCTCCCCCGTAATCAGCCCTAAAAAAACCTGGGAAGGTATGGCCGGTGCGGTTATTTTTGCGATAGTTGTCGCGGTGGTCTTCGCGTTATCTTTTGATATAATGGCGTGGTGGCTGGGCGTGCTGTTCGGCGTATGTTTTGCGTTTATAGGCCAGATGGGTGATTTGGCCGAATCAATGCTCAAAAGGGACGCCGAAAAGAAGGACGCCTCGGATAATGTGCCCGGTTTCGGCGGCATATTAGACGTCGTCGATTCGATTCTGATAACGGCGCCGTTCGGATATTTGTTTTTTTCATTAGTGGCCGGATAGAGGAAAAAACCTGGAAATAACCGTACAACTCGAATCAGCCGACAAACAGCTCGAATTGTTCGGGCCTGCCGACAGCCATCTGCGCCTCATCCGTGACGCACTCGGCGTCCGGCTGACCGCGCGGCGAAACAATCTGCTGATTACGGGCAAGGCCTCCGGCGTCAATCAGGCCGCCGAGGTCGTCGACAAGATGCAGAAACATTTACACAGGCATTCAATGCTGACTACTGAAGACGTCAGCAGTTTCCTCGCCGATATTACCGCCCCAGCCGCGCCACAGTCGGCCGAGGCAATCGGTGTCTACTCGCACAAGAAGATAATAAAGCCGACGACAAAAGGACAGCTTCGTTACATTCAAGCGATGCTTGCCAGCGACCTGACTTTTTGCATCGGCCCGGCAGGTACGGGCAAGACCTATCTTGCAGTCGCGGTCGCCGTCTCGATGCTTAAAAAAAAGCAGATAAGACGCATAATCCTAGCCAGGCCCGCCGTAGAAGCCGGCGAAAAACTCGGATTTCTCCCGGGTGACATACAGGCAAAAGTTAATCCCTATCTCCGGCCTCTGTTCGATGCGCTCGAAGATATGATGGATTTTTCACAGATGCGGAAATTTATGGAGCTTGATATCATCGAGATTATTCCTCTTGCCTTTATGCGAGGCAGGACCCTCAATGAATCCGTGGTTATCTGCGACGAGGCGCAGAACACCTCGTCTTTACAGATGCTTATGGTCCTGACCCGTCTGGGGCACGGCTCCAAAATGATAATTACAGGTGACATAACCCAGATTGACCTGCCCGCAGGACAGAAAAGCGGGATGATAGAAGCAACCGACCGATTACGCCGTATAAAGGGTATAGGCGTTGTCGAGCTTACGCGCAGCGATATAGTCCGTCATCGGCTTGTGCAGAATATCGTTCGGGCTTATCGAAAAGGCAAATCGGCAAAAGCCGGACGTGCGTCACAGTAACGGGCGGAATTTTACGGCTGAACTGTAACGGGGTAAACAAGTGGCTATTTTCAAAAAGACAACTATGCGGCGAAGCCGGGTAAAAAGAGGCGCCGGCGTCAGATATGCAGGTGTGAATCAGCTCCTTAATCCCGATATTATTTACTCGTCACTAATCTGGCTGCTGTTTGTCTGTATGTGTGTGACCGTTCTCGGATACGATTCGATTAAGCAGTCCGGCTATGTACGCCTGATAGCAACGGCGGTCGTAATTGTCCTGATTTGTCTGGCGATGGCCTTTCACGTCTCTCAGTACCAGAAACGGCTGTTGAAAAATCACGCGGGGGCCATCGGTCTGGTCGCTTTGCTTATGCTGTTGCTGACATCGGCCAAAATATCTGTTTCGCTGACCGGTCAGACCTTCTGGGCGGTCGCCACCGCTGTCGCTGCTGCGCTTGTCCTGGCTATCTGTTACAGCCAGCGTTTCGCCACGGTTATGACATTTGTTTACTGCTTTCTGGTGTATCTCGCAGCGGGTCTGCCTCCCGACACCAGGCCGGGCCCAAAAATCAATTTGCTGCTGACGATGCTGGCCGCTGCTGTTCCCTTCTGTTTCTTTCTGAAGGAAATTCGCACGAGGATGAAGCTTCTGGAGGTAAGTTTGCTGTCGGCGGTGACGGTGTTTCTAATGACTATGTCGGTTGAGATTCTGTTCTCCGGCATTTCGCCCGGTAATGCGCTCGAAGGGGCCGGCGTCAACGCCGCAATCACTATCGTCGTCGGCGTTATGATGCAGGGCCTTTTGCCGCTTCTCGAAAGGGTGTTCGGAATAGCAACAAGTATGACCCTTCTGGACTACAGCGACGCCAATCAGCCGTTATTGAAACGCCTCGCCATCGAGGCCCCCGGCACGTACAGTCACAGCTTGTTCATAGGAACTATCGCCGAGGCCGCGGCAGAATCCATCGGCCGAAACGGACTTTTGTGCCGGGTCGGTTCCTATTATCACGACATAGGCAAAATCAATAAGCCGGGTTATTTCGTTGAAAACCAGCTCGGTTCGGTTAGCTGGCACAAAGAGCTTTCTCCGGCGATGAGCCAGCTTATTATCGCAGGCCACATCAAAGACGGTATGGAGCTGGCTAAAGAGTACGGTCTGCCGGTGATCCTGAGGCAGTTTATTGAAACACATCACGGGACCACGCTGATCGAATACTTTTACAACGAGGCGGTAAAACAGCATGAGCAGAAGGGTTCTTCTGATACCTCGCCGCCCGCCGAAGGTGAGTTTCGCTATCCCGGCCCCAGGCCGCGGACAAAAGAGGCCGCCATTGTTATGCTCGCCGATGCAGTCGAAAGCGCCGTCAGGTCCCTCTCCGAGCCGACCCCCACAAAGATAGAGGCGGTGGTTCATAATATGGCTATGAGACGATTGCAGGACGGCCAGTTCGATGAATGCGACCTGTCTTTGAGGGAGATTAACCAGATTGAGGTTAGTATATCCAAGGCCCTGGCCGGTCACTATCACGGGCGTATCGCGTATCCGAAACCCCCTGATACGCCGCCTGATAAGGAACAGTAATGACACCGATTGACACTGCTTTTTTGGACACTGATTTACACGGATTAACACTGTTTTTTTCTTTTCTATTTTTGCCTTTGTCATTCCTGCGAAAGCATGAATCCAGTTTTTCTTTTTATCTCTGTGTCCTTTGTGTGCTCTGTGGCTAAAAACTCTGTGGCTGTTTCTGTTTATTTTCGACGTGACTACAAAGTTATCCGTATACCCCTTCATAAATTTGAAAAACTTGTCCGCGCGGTTTGTAAACGCTTCAAAATCAGTAACACAACGGTCGATATAGCAATAGTTAGAAATAACCAAATTCGCAAGCTAAATAGTCGCTTCCTGAAACGCAAAACTGTTACCGATTGCCTGTCCTTCAATTTGTCGGATGCCGACAACAAACAAAAGTTGTTCGCGCTGATTGTAAATGGTGAAAAAGCGAAGTCGGAAGCGAGCAGACGGGGCCATTCCGCACAGGCCGAAATCGCTCTTTATATTGTGCACGGGCTGCTGCATAATCTCGGCTTCGATGACCGCTCGGCTGCGCAGGCAAAAAAAATGCACCTGCTGGAGGATGAGATTCTTCGGCAACATGGATTTGGGTCTGTATATGGCAAAAAAGTTAAGAAGAATAGACGGCTTAAAAAATGTTGACTAATGACTATTGTGTATGCATTCGGACGGTGGATTTTTCCGAGACGTCTCAGGTGGTGACTTTCTTTGCCAGGCAGACAGGCAAAGTCACCGCCATTGCCAAAGGCGCAAAACGTAAGCGTTCACCCTTCGGAGGGCCTGTGGAGGTTTTTTCCTGCGGTAATATCACCTTCTCCGATTCCGGCACAGACAAGCTCGCTACGCTTGTCGAATTCGAGCCCCTTGCCGGAATTATAAATACCACCGTGCTGTCCGGTGATATTTTCATCTTAAACTCCTGCCTTTTTGCTGCAGAGCTGGTAAACGTTCTTACCACCGACTTCGACCCGCATCCGGGCCTGTTCGACGGCCTGCTTAAGTTCCTAAGCGATGTCACCACACCCGAAGTCCCGCCTGCCGTGCTGGCAAAACTTGAATTATTCCAGTTGTGCCTGCTGAAAGAAATAGGTCTGCTGCCCGTCTTCGACCATTGTGTGAATTGCAAAAATACTTTCGGCCCCCACTGGCCGCAGGTCAGTTTCAGCAATAGTGCAAGGGGTTTGCTCTGCCAGGATTGTCAGGGGACATTTCCTGACAGAATTGGGCTTACTTCGAAGACGGCGAAGTGCCTTGCGGATGCCAAATCGCTTGTTTTGGCAGGGGACAGGGAAATCAGGCAAATTGAGGACATATTGATTGGTTACATTACCGATGTGATGGGGCGTCCCCCTAAAATGACGAAATATGTCTTAGGTAATCAGAATATCAAGTTATCCGGGCGAGGGACATCAAGATAACAGTTTGTCAGGACGTTAGCCGCACATTTTCCTGATTTTTTAGTGCACTGGTTTTCTGGTGCCCCGATTTCCTTGAAAATATTCGCCTAAATTAACAGATGAATAACGGCTGTTATTAGCTATTTTATAATTACAGCAATAAAAAAGCCAGATTCCAAAAATCAGAATCTGGCTTCGGAGGAGGGTGATGAAAAGCCAAGTAAAATGACGTTTTTAAGTCCTCATAAGCTCCTATGTATCACCTACATTAAATAATCGCCCTGCAACCTGAAATTTCTTTAATCAAATTTCAAACACCCCACTACACAGTTAAGATACCGCGCTGTCAACTCATCGTTTCCAAAAATCGCACATTTTCCGCTTTTCCGTTCGAAAAGCCCGAAAATGCCCTAAAAATTACGATTTATTTACGCTTGCCAATTCGGCTTTGTTCTATTATTTTAACTGTTTGGCTGTTATTTTTTTTCGGAGCGCATAGTAGTGACAGGCAGGGTAACGATCGCTGATTTGCACGAGGCCAAAAGGCAGGGCCGAAAGATCGCGGCTGTAAGCTGTTATGATTACACCACGGCCCGGCTCGTTTCTCAAGCCGATGTCGAGATGATTCTTGTCGGCGATACGGCTGCCCAGGTCATTCTCGGTTATGATTCCACGCTGCCGGCGACGATGGATTTTATGGCAGCGATAACAGCCGCCGTCCGAAGGGCCGCGCCGAACGTTTGTCTCGTTGCCGATATGCCTTTTTTGTCTTACCAGCTCGGCGTTGCCGAGGCGGTCAAAAACGCAGGGCGATTCGCCGCCGAATGCGGCGCACAGATGATAAAAATCGAGGCGTCGAGCGCGTATCTCGATGTAGTTCGGGCGGTCGGGGACGCGGGGATGGCTGTGATGGCCCATATAGGCATCAGGCCCCAGAGTATAGGCAAGTTAGGCAAATTCAAGGCCGAGGCCTCGACTACCGAGATGGCCTTCGAGCTTATCGCGCAGGCCGAGCAAATGATAAATGCCGGTGTCAGCGCCCTGCTGCTCGAAGGCGTTTGTGCCGAGGTTGCCAAAATCATTACAGAACGCTGCGAGGCGCCGGTAATAAGCTGCGGCTCGGGACCGGACTGTGACGGACAAATCCTTATCGCCCCGGATATACTTGGTTTGACACAGGGGCCTATGCCGAAGTTCGTCAAAAGCTTCGCGAACCAGGCGGCCGATACAGTCGCTGCTTTTACCGAGTATGCAAAGCAGGTCAAAGCAGGCGGTTTTCCTGATGCCGATTACTGCTATCGTATGAAAAAAGGTGAGCTGGACCGATTGTTGAAAATGCTCGAAAAAAAGGTTTAAATCTCAGGGCTTCGCAGCTTTATTAACCTTTGTTTTAGCACTGAAGGGATTGACTGGATATGAGTGAGGTAGGCCCGATTCTGCTGTCAGCCATAATCTGCGACAGGGTAATTTTTGACCGAATCTCAGGTATGCCGAGCATTATAAACATCATCCAGACAATCAATGCCCCCAAATATCCCGTTCGTCATAATCAACTCTTATTCTTTTGCGAGCTTACCAATGGCCACGGCAGCACCCGGCTCAGAATACGACTGGTGGACCTCGAAAATCAGGACAAGGCCATTTTCGAGCAGAGCCAGTCCGTTGATTTTAAGGATGTCAGGCAGATAGTCACAGTGGCGATAAATCTTCTTGGAATAGTATTTCAGCATACCGGCGAATACCGTTTTCAATTATTTGCCAATGAAACCATCCTCGGCGAAAGGTCGGTTGTTTGCAGGCAGGTTAATTTGCCGCCTCCGGGAACGAGACGGCCGGGCCAGCCCGAGCCGCCCAAATCTTCATAAAAAACCATTTTTTTATTTGGCGGCTAATCCGATATAAAGCCCTATAATACAGGGCCTGCAGGAGAACGAGGGCTTTAATCGCTTTCGAAAAC
This sequence comes from uncultured Pirellulales bacterium, assembly GCA_964536225.1. Classification (GTDB taxonomy): domain Bacteria; phylum Planctomycetota; class Phycisphaerae; order Sedimentisphaerales; family Anaerobacaceae; genus Fen-1362. The sequence goes on along the minus strand of CAZHVR010000044.1, from coordinate 16,896 downwards.
ATCGTTGAAAAAATTAGACAGTTCTCTGTATTTCCCAAATTGCCCATTTTAACTAAAGAATTTCCAACGTCTATCCCGATTTACTATATTACCCATATTAACATTTTAGCTTTCAAGTTATCGCAATATTGATATAAGCAGATTTTTTTTTTGACAAATACACTAAGTTGGAGACAGATTTATGATTCGAGAAGAGATTGTCGAACGGTACCTGGACAACTTATTAAAGGGCGACAGAAAGGGCTCGCGGTCGGTCATAGAAGAGACACTTCAGAGCGGAACCCCGACGAATCTGGTCTATATGGAAGTTATCTGGCCTACTATGGTCGAGGTTGAACGGCTGCAGCGGGCTGAACGAATAACATCCGCCCAGGAACACATGGCAAGCAGGATTAATCGCACAATTGTGGACCAGTTGCAAAATAAGCTGCCTCGCAGGGCCGCAAAAAACAAAAAAATCGTGATATGCTGTGCGCCTGAAGAGCTTCAGGAGCTTGGCGGCCAGATTATCGCGGATTTATTCGAAAGCGATGGCTGGGAGGTGCGTTTTCTCGGCGGGGGTCTGACTAATGACGATGTTCTCGTTTTCGTTCACGAATATATCCCGGACATACTGCTGATTTACGGGACAAGCCCCAGACAGGCGCCGGCAGTTCGTCAGCTTATCGACAGAATAAAGGAAATCAACGCACACCCGAATATGCAGATTATGGTTTCAGGCGGATTGTTTAACCGGGCCGAAGGCCTTTGGCAGGAAATAGGGGCCGATGCCTTTGCCTCCTCGGCCGAGCAGGCGCTCGACATCGCCAGCGGAAAGGTGCCCATCGAGCCGATATCGAGAACAATTAATCGCCGGAAAAGAAAACATCAACCTATTTCTGACCAGCAGGAAATCGTACCAGAAGCCCTCGCAGGGTAATAAAAAGGGCCGCGAGTATTTCGCTTACGGCCCTTTTTTATTTGTTACGGGGTCTAAAATTTTTTACCGATTGTCTTTCTGGAGTTTGTATTCCACCGAATCGACCAGTGCCTGCCAGCTTGCCTCAATAATGTTCTCTGATACGCCGACCGTGCCCCAGATATCGGTCTTGTCGCGAGATTCGATGATAACACGCACGCGGGCGGCCGTGCCTGCTTTGGCGTTGACAACGCGGACCTTGTAATCAATCAGGTGCATTTCCCTGATGCTCGGGTAGAAGCTTTCAAGCGATTTTCTCAAGGCGGCGTCGAGCGCATTGACGGGGCCGTCTCCTTCGCCGACGACGTGTTCAATCCTGTCGCCGACTTTCAGCTTGACGGTCGCCTCGGTAACAATATGGGCGCTATTGGTTTTTTCCACGTTGGTGGTGTATTTGACAAGTTCGAAGGAGGGCTTGTATGTCCCCATAATCTTTCGAATAAGCAAATCAAAGCTGGCGTTGGCTGCCTCGAACTGGTAACCCTCGTTCTCAAGCTCTTGAACGTGTTCGAGGATTTTTTTTGCCAGCTTTTTGTCTTCGGTGACCTTCGCTTTTTCAAGCTCTGCTAGGATGTTGGATTTGCCGCTCAACTCACTGATAAGGAATCGCCGCTCGTTGCCGACCAGTTCCGGGTCTATGTGTTCGTAGGTATTTTTGCTTTTGCGCAGGGCGTCAACGTGAAGTCCCGCCTTATGGGCGAACGCGCTTTCCCCTACGTAAGGCATATTCATTATCGGCGTCATATTGCAAATCTCGAACATAAATCGCGACGCTTCGGTAAGGGCCTTGATTTTTTCCGGTGTTAATACGCTGTAGCCCATTTTAATCGCGAGATTGGGGATGACCGTGCACAGGTTGGCATTGCCACATCGCTCGCCAAGTCCGTTCATTGTTCCCTGCACGTGCCTGGCTCCGGCGCGGACAGCCGTGAGGGTGTTCGCGGTTGCGCAATCACTGTCGTTATGAGTATGAACGCCTGTTACCAGCGGACTTAGAATATCACAGACGCTTTTAGTTATATCATAAATGCTGTCGGGCAGCGTTGCGCCGTTGGTGTCACACAGGACGATTGTATCCGCTCCTGCTTCGGCGACAGCCAGCAGAACCTTCATCGCGTATTCCGGATTTGCCTTGTAGCCGTCGTAAAAATGCTCGGCGTCAAAAATTGTCTCCAGCCCGTGCTTTTTCAAAAACCGCACTGACTCTGCGCACAGGATGATATTCTCATCGAGCGAACAGCCGAGGACGCTGGTAACGTGCAGGTCCCACGTTTTGCCGACAATGTTGGCGGCGTGGGTCTTGCAGGCCAGAATCGCGTTAAGAGAAGCGTCTTCGTCAACTTTTTTATCTGCCCTCTTTGTGCTGCCAAAGGCGACGATTTTGCTGTTTTGAAGCCCTAACCCGGCGACCTCGGAGAAAAACTGCGATTCTTTTGGCCCAGAGGCCGGGTATCCACCTTCGACATAATCAATGCCAAGCTCGTCCAGGTACCTGGCGATTGCGAGTTTGTCTTCAAGGGAGAAGCTGATCCCTTCGGTCTGCATACCGTCCCGCAGGGTCGTGTCATAGATTTTTATCTTTTCCATATATGCGCGTCATTTTAGCCGGTAGCCGGGTATATGTAAAGTGCGATACCTCATCGGATATAATGAAACTAAATCGGATATTCGTGATGTGATTGCGGGATTGTGCTGCGATTTATTGCAGCCAGTATTCGCTCATTGCCGCCAGGTCGGATGCGTTGATTTTGCCGTCGCCGCCGGGCCAGGGCCAGATGTCCGCGGGCCACTTATCCGGAGCGGTCCAGAGCCACTGATGTGCAAAATCCAGCAAATCATCGATATTATAGACGATGCCCCATCCTTCGGTAAAAACCGCTAAATCCGCGAAATTTACGATTCCGTCGCCTTGCTGTGGTGCCAGGTCATAGGGCATCTTCCCAACGAGCCATTCATCGCACAGCTTGTCAAGGTCGGAAATATCTACGCCGTCCGGACAGGCGATATCTCCGGGCAGATACTGCCATGAGAGTTTCGGAAGCTCCAGCCCCTCATCGCACAGCCGCCAGATATCCTCATAGCCATTTGCCGTTTCGTCAGTAAAATCCCAGCCGGGAAAGCTGCTTCGCTGTTTCATTTGTTCAATTGTCAGCGGTGTGCCGCTGCTGTTATCCGGCCCTGAACCGGCAAGAAAATAACAACCGATGGTTTTACCTTTATCCAGCCCTACGGGACTGCCGAACCAGTACGTTCCGGTGCCACCGACCACGCTTCCTCTCGAATAACAATTGCAGATGCTGCCTTCATTGCGTCCCACCAGTCCCCCGAATTCGTGAGAATTATCTCCGGGATGGACAGTAACTAATGAATAGCAGTTGTTGATACTGCTGTTATAGTTATCCCCGGCCAGTCCGCCGAGGTAGAACGAATCATTCCTGCAAATAATCAGGCCCGCAGAGAAACTGCCGCTGATATCACCGCCGTTGTCTCCGACCAGCCCTCCGAGGTAAGACGACGGCGCCCCGGCGATGATTATGCCTGATGAGAAACAGTTGACTGTACTTTTGCCCCAGTTTTGCCCCACAAGTCCTCCGATACAGTTGGAGTTATCTCCGCTTCTGATATTAAACCCCGCCAGGTCTAGGTTTTTTATTACACCGTTAGTAGCAATGCGGCCGAACAGGGCCAAATAATCATTTCCTGCACCGGCGGTGTTTATGGTCAGATTGGCAATTTCATACCCTGCGCCGTCAAAGACGCCTGTGAAAGAAGTTCCGTCGAAGACCCAGTTTGAATTATCTGTATCGCGTGCTATGACGGCGGTGCTGAAAGTTTGTCCGCCCGGCAGGTTCGGATTCAGGTCGATATCTGCTATGAGAATAAAATGTTTGTCGTAGTAATTTGTGTCCGTCGCCAGCGCCAGCAGGTCCGCAGCACTACCGATTTTATAAGGGTCGTCAGCAGTGCCCTTTCCCCCGCTGTATTTGGCGAAGGCGCATCCGGCCATAACCGAAAAGGCCGTTAAAACAAAGATTATCCTCCATTTATGCTGTACTAACATATTCACCCATTTCGAGGAATCCTGCCCGCGATTCCTCATCACAAATATAAACGAGGTACCTCCATGCATGCGGCATTACATTATATTGTCAGGGAGTGGTAATTCAAGCGCAAAGACCGATAATATATTGGTTATTATTTCATAATACAAAGAAATCGGGAAATGGTTCAAGAGGAGAACAGTAAATATTGCATACGGTAAAGTATGATAATATAGTCAGGGAAAGGCGCAGTCAGCGATTTTTTTTGCGGTTCAGGGCGAAGCCATTGATAAATATCGCGAGTAAAGCCGGCTCAATCTTTGCATCGGCGGCGATTTTGTGTATTTGCTCATCGGTAAGCTTATCAGCATTTGCCTTCTCCTGGGCCGTCATAATCGCCACGGCCCGGCGAAGCTGTTTCAACTCTTCGGCTGTGGGGCTGGCTAACATACCGAGTTCGCTTGAACCCTTGTTATCCTTGAACTGCTCGCGCACCACCCGGCCGTATTCGCTGCCGACAAACCGGGATACCTTTTCGATGTATTGCTCTATTGTTAGTTTAGTGCTCAGCGCCGTATTTTTTTACCCCTGCGTATTATGACCCGTTTCCTTCTCGAACGCTGCTTTAATTTCCTGCCCGAGCCCATTGCCGAAGAAAGCGTCTCCATATTGAATCCACCGCTCACCAGCGCTTTCAATCCCGCTAATTTGCCGCCCGACATCGTCTTGAGCATATCCCTGCTGCGCATAAAGGTCTTCACTAATCCTGAAACATCGTGCGGCTGAACGCCTGAACCGGCAGCTATCCTCCTTCGCCTCGATGAGTCGATAATATCGGGGTCTCGCCTCTCATCAGGCGTCATAGAATGAACGATTCCCTCCATTCTTTTTAGCTCGTTCTCATCAAAATCCATATCGCCCAGTCCCCCGCCTCCGGGCATCATCTTAAGCATGTCCTTCATCCCACCCATTTTTTTGACCGCCTGCATCTGCTGTAGAAAATCGTCGAAGCCGAAGTTGCCTTTGGCCATCTTCTCCTGCATCTTCGCGGCCTGCTCCGCGTCGAACTGCTCCTGCGCCCTTTCGACCAGCGTAACGACATCGCCCATACCGAGAATCCGGCCGGCCATCCGGTCGGGATGAAATTCCTCGAGCTTGTCTAACTTCTCGCCTACGCCGATAAATTTTATGGGCTTGCCCGTTACCGCCTTGACGCTAAGCGCGGCGCCTCCCCTTGCGTCGCCGTCTAATTTAGTCAGTATCACCCCGTCCAGCTCTAATCGCTCATTGAACTCTTTTGCGGAATTGACCGCGTCCTGGCCGGTCATCGCGTCACAGACAAGGTAAATCTGATGCGGCTCAACGGCCTTTGCCACGTCGCTTATCTGCGTCATCATTTCTTCGTCGATGTGCAGCCGGCCGGCCGTATCGAGAATCACAACGTCGAAGCTGTTATGTTTGGCGTGCGATATCGCATTTTTCGCGACCTTTACCGCGTTTTTGCTCTGTTCACTGTAAACCGGGATATTTAGCTGCTGACCGAGCGTAATCAACTGTTCAATAGCGGCGGGTCTTTGCAGGTCGTCGGCCACAAGTAACGTTTTTTTGTCCTTGTCTGAGATGTATTTGGCCAATTTGGCTGCCGTTGTCGTTTTGCCGCAGCCCTGTAAGCCTGCCAGAAGTATCAGCGTCGGTCCCGGTGACACATAATAAATCTTCGAATCGACCGGCCCCATCATTTTAGTCAGCTCGTCGTTGACAATCTTGACAAAGACCTGGCCTGGGTGCAGCGACTTTATTACCTCGGCCCCCATAGCCGCCTGCTGCACGTCCTTGCAGAATTGCTTGACTACCTGATAATTGACGTCCGCTTCCAGCAGGGCCTTGCGGACCTCGCGCACCGCGTCTGACACGTTAGCTTCGGTTATCCTGCCCCTGCCCGAAAGCGAGCGGAATACCGACCCGAATTTTTGCGTCAATGCATCAAACATAACCCGATTATAAGTTCATTTGCCTGATTTTACAAGCTGCCGGTGAATCTTGTGCTTGAAAACCGGCCACAGGGTCTATATACTACTCGTTTTATTCTATTGCATTTGAAAGGGAACATTGAATGAAAGCCGATATCGCAGATATTAAGCTCGCCCCCGGCGGCAGAAAACGAATCCTGTGGGCCGACCACGATATGCCGGTCCTGGCGTCGATACGCGAAAGGTTCGCAAAACAAAAACCGCTTGCCGGCAAAAACGTCTCCGCCTGTCTTCACGTCACCGCCGAGACCGCCAACCTCGTCAGAACACTAAAGGCAGCAGGGGCTAATGTAGTCCTCTGTGCTTCGAATCCTCTCAGCACTCAGGACGACGTTGCCGCGTCGTTAGTCAAAGATTTCGGCATTTCCGTCTTTTCAATCTGCGGCGAAAACCGCAAAACCTATTACAAGCATATCTACGCTGCACTCGACCACAAGCCCGTCATCACCTTCGACGATGGCGCCGACCTGGTAACCGAGCTGCATACGACCAGGACTAAGGACGCCGGTCGCGTCATCGCGAGTATGGAGGAAACCACGACGGGCGTAATTCGCCTGCGTGCCCTCGATAAGCAGGGCAAGCTCAAGTTCCCCGTCATCGCCGTAAATGACGCCGCCAGCAAACATCTTTTCGACAACCGCTACGGCACGGGCCAATCTACCGTCGATGGCATTATCCGTGCCACCGATTATCTCGTGGCAGGCAAGAAAATCGTCGTTGCCGGCTACGGCTGGTGTGGACGCGGCTTTGCTATGCGATGCAAAGGGATGGGTGCCGTGGTCATCGTTACCGAAGTTGACCCCATCAAGGCCATTGAGGCCTGTATGGACGGCTTCGATGTTATGCCGATGGGCAAGGCCGCACGCATCGGCGACCTGTTCGTAACGCTCACAGGCGACAAACACGTTCTTCGTCGTGAGCATTTCCGCGTAATGAAAGACCGCGCGGTAGTAGCGAACTCAGGGCACTTCAACGTCGAAATCGACATACCGGCCCTGACAAAACTCAGCAAAAAAGTCATTCGGGGCGTTCGTAATCACGTTGATGAATACGTACTCAAAAACGGCAGACGTATATACCTGTTAGCCGAAGGCAGATTGATTAACCTCGCCGCCGCAGAGGGCCACCCGGCATCGGTTATGGATATGAGCTTTGCCACACAGGCGCTCGAGGCCGAATACGTCGTCAAAAACGCCCGTTTGCTGAAACCCGTCGTTTACGATGTGCCCATCAAAATCGAGAATAAGGTCTGCGCTTTGAAATTAAAATCGATGGGTATCACAATCGACAAGCTCACCCCTGAGCAAATCGAATACCTCTCGGCATTCGGTGAAGGCACGTAAGGCGGGCGATGCGACGATGTTCAAAGCCGTTTTATTCGACCTCGATGGCACGCTGCTCTATACGCTTAAAGACGTCGCCGATGCGATGAATAAGGCCCTCGTCTGCTTCGGCTTTTCGCCTCATCCGGTCGATGCGTATAAATTTTTTATAGGTGAAAGTGTCGAGACCGAGGCAAAACGGGCGCTGCCCGAATCCGCGAGGAACCCGGAAACAATCAAAAAAGTGGCGGTGCTGTCGGAAGAAATCTACGACAAGTGCTGGGGCGATAATACCCACCCTTATACGGGCATACCAGAGCTTCTTACTGAGCTTCAGAATCACGACCTGGTTATGGCGGTTCTTTCCAATAAAAATGACCGTTTCACAAAGATTATGGTTGAAAAGCTTTTGCCCCAGTGGCGATTCAAAATTGTGCAGGGGGCATTGTCCGATGTTCCGCTCAAGCCCGACCCGACACTGGCTCTGCAAATCTCAGAAAAACTTAGCGTTCCGCCGGAGCAATTTCTTTACTTAGGTGATACCAGCACTGATATGAAAACCGCCATAGCTGCCGGTATGTTTCCCGTCGGCTGTCTCTGGGGTTATAGAAGCGCAGAAGAGCTGCTGGATTCAGGGGCAAAGGTTCTTGTTCAAAAACCCGCTGAGGTCCTCGGCATACTTGACAGCCGGCACAAAAAATAGCCCCTCAAACATTCTTGTCTGAGGGGCTTATGAAATTCTGTATTGTTCTTTTTAAGCGGTCCTATCCTATTTTTTGCCTTCATCCGGCTTGGCGGATTTTACGCGGGTGGCGTTTGCCTCTCTTTCGCCGCGGTCGCTTGTGAACGCTCCTGTAATCTGGTCTCCCTCGACTGTTCCTTCGTATGTCGATGTGAATTCCCTGTCTCCGAATTTAATCGTACGGGTAAAGGTCAGCTTTCCGTCTTCGAACTTCACCTCCGAAATAGTGCTTTGGCCTCTACGGCCTTCCCATGTGCCGGCCAGTGTTCCGTCTTCGTTCTTTGTTATAGTCAGCTTATCCACGATTTCTCTTGCCGGTATAGTAACATCGATTTGCCATTCGCCGACAATCGCGTCGGCCCCCGTCTTTACTTCTCCCTGCAGGGTTCCTTCGAATGTAATTTCACCCCATCGACCTGTTCCTTTGCCTGTCAGTTTTGCTCCCTCGACTGTTCCTTCGTAAGTCGTTTTCATCTCCTGGCCGCCGAAGCTGCTGGTCTGGACGAACTTCATCTTGCCGTTCTCGAATGTAATATCCGATAATTCGCTTTGGCCCCGCTGTGCCGACCATGTTCCTTCATACTTACCATCCTCGGTTTTAGTAATCGTCATCGTCGCATTCATCGTCCTTTTCCGCATCTGGCTCTTGAACTCCCACTCGCCCACGACACCCTCTTCCGCGGTTACTGCCGGTGCTATAATTACGCACAATAGCGCCACACTCATTACTGCTGCCTTAATGTTCATAATTCATTTCTCCTAAAAAGTTTTTGGTATGTATTCTGCTCATTTAACAGGATAACTGAAATAAAGACGCTCCTCCACTTATTTTTATTGCTGATTTTAGGGATTTGTGTCCTGCGTCCGGGCATGTGGTCCCGGGGTGTTTTTTACAGCCCCATCGTCTCAATCTGTTTCAAAAACTCGGCATAAAGCTCTATCATTGCGATACCCAGCCCGAGGGTCAGACCGATTACGAGGATTGTAACGACAACCTTTGTGACTATGTTGTATTTGGGGTGGAACCACACTAAGGGCAGGGCCAGCGGCCCTATTAACAACAATGAGACAACGACAGACGACGTCCTGTAGTACCACTTAATACTGGTGTCTTTCTTGAGTTTCTTCAGTTCCGCGTCTATTAGAAACTCGCCGCAGTACCTGCACTTTACGGCGTCGTCCTGAATCTCTTCTGCACAAAACGGGCATTTCTTCATACTTGTTGTTATCGTCCGTTAATAACCTAAGCATTAATTAACTAATGTTAACCTGCGATTATTAAATTAACGTAAACACGGTTCAAACGCAAATATAAGCCCCTTATTCCTACGATTATTTAAGCCCGCTTAGGCCGTTTCCTGCTAAAGCGACTTTATTTTCGAGCCGATAAGTCATACGCAACAATTGCCTGCGAGGTAAATGTAACGAAATTTGGGGAGCATCTGTCTTAAGACACATAAAGCCCGGAATCGCCGGTATACAGAGTTTTCAAGGAGATGCAATATGGCGACTACGGACCCATTCGATACCGATAACTCGGCTGCTGCCGTTACCGTTGAACCCGCGCGCGGCGAAAAAAACAAGGCAAAAGACATCGCGCAATTCGGCGTGGCAACCATCGACAAAAATTCATCCGTTTATCAGGCCATCGCATTAATGGTAAAAAGGAAAGTCACGAGTTTGCCCGTTGTTGATGAATCGGGCCTTGCGGGCATCATCTCCGAAAAGGACGTATTGAAGCTGCTCTATGAAACCGAGTTTGTCGAGGGTTGCGTCGGCGCCTATATGACCAAGAATGTTTTAACCTTCGATGAGCAGGACGACCTCGCCGACATCTGCCGGTGCCTGATAGAAAAGAATTTCCGTAGTGTCCCCATAGTGCGTCAGGGCCGGCTGACAGGTATCATAAGCAGGGGTGACCTGATAAAGGCCGGCAAAGACAAATTCAGACCCGACGTGCCGTGCGACAATTCAACATTCAGTCCTGCAGATGCCGCAGCAAAAGACGTTATGAAATGCGGCCTGCTCACCGTCAGAACATCTACTCCTGTTTATGAAGTGATGGACATTCTGGCGACAAAAAACATAACAGGACTGCCTGTCGTCGATGATTTTTTAAACCTGCTCGGCATCGTTTCTGAAAAAGACGTCCTGAAGTTCCTTTACAATCCGAACGCAAAACCGGGCCTTGTGCAGGATTACATGACAACAAACGTCATAAGCTTCGAACAGTCGGCTCCGCTGTTTGAAATTTGTGAATGCCTGATTAAAAACAATTTCCGG
>CAZHVR010000044.1:0-6510 GCA_964536225.1 uncultured Pirellulales bacterium | reverse complement strand
CGGGTAACTATTCTTGATAAGGGTAAGCTCGTCGGCATAATCAGCAGGACCGACATAATGGCCTACATAATGAAAAACCGCTCGCGATTCTTCAGGCAAAAAACAGGAAACTGACGTCTCGCATATAATAATTTTCAGGGAGATACATTATGGCGACAAGTCATCAGTTCACCGGGGCAAATGCGACATCGGCTGCTACTATTCAGCGCTCGGACAGCGAAATAACCAAAGCAAAAGATATTGCTCAGTACAAGGTTGTTTCCATTGACAAAGACGCATCCGTCTATGAGGCCATACATTTGATGGTCGTAAACGATATCACCGGCCTGCCCGTTGTTGACGGCCCCCGTCTTGTCGGCATCATTTCTGAAAAGGACGTATTGAAGCTGCTATACGACGTCGAGTTTCTCGCCGGCTCGGTCGGCGAGTATATGACCACCGATGTTTATGCCTTCGAAGAAGAAGAAGACCTTGTCGATGTCTGCCGGTGTCTCTTGGAAAATAACTTCCGAAGGGTACCCATATTGCGCAACGGAAACCTTGTCGCCATTCTCAGCAGGGCCGATTTGATTCGGGCCAACAAATACAGATTCAGGCCCGCAGTTCCGCACGATACATCAAAATCTCACCCTAACTTCCTGCTCGCAAGGCACGTTATGACCTGCGGACTGCTCACCGTCAAAAGGAACACGCCCGTTTATACCGCGATGGAATTAATCGCAAACGGCAATATCACGGGGCTGCCCGTTGTGGACGATTCTATGAAGCTCGTCGGTATCGTCTCCGAAAAGGACCTTCTCAAGCTTCTGTGCGACCCCAATGCCAAACCGGGCCTTGTGCAGGACTATATGACCAGGGATATCGTCAGTTTCGATTACGATGATTCCCTATTTGAGATTTGCCACTGTCTGATTAACAATAACTTCCGCCGGGTCCCCATACTCAATAAAAACCGGCTCACCGGCATAATCAGCAGGCGGGACATTATTATCTACATAATGGAAAACCGCGCGCACTTCTTCAGCCAAAAAGCGAAAAGCAATGGATAGCTCCCGAGTTTATTCGGGTTTCTTTTTTCCCGTCTGCCGTGTCAGCAATACCTGAATGATTCCCACAATCACGGCCGCTAATACTGCCGGAGGTATAACATTTTGCCAGGGCCGCATATCTGCCTGCCGCGGAGCTACAGTGTCTTCGACAAGCTGCACTCCGCTTGCCTCAGGAGAGTCGTGGAGCGTTCTTAGCTGCTCGATATGAGATTTAATCGAATTGAGCAATTGTTGTCTCTCGTCTCTTATTGCTCGTCGCTGTGCGTATTGTAACTTGGCTAAGCTGAGTTCTTGGTATCGTTTCTCGGCCTCTTCACGCATTGCCTGCAGTTCCGCAAATCTGTTTTGCAGCATCCTCAGTTTGGCCCGCAGCTCCTTGACCTCGGCACCCGGCTTGACAGCCGTTGCCGGCTCCATAGGCGTGTTTAGGTCCTCAATTAAAAACTGGACTTCTCTCATCTCAAGAGAGCAATTACTCGTCTGTTTCTGGAGCTCGGTTAGCCGTGAAACAATCGGGTCGGGATATTCGTGCTCCTCCAAGTCCGCATATCCGTATCTTCGTCGCACGTTCTCGCATTCCTGTTCCGCCAAGTCCAGGTCCCTCTGAATACTCAGGCGGCGATTTTCAAGAAATGATAAATCGGCGGCAATTTGCTTTCGTTTTGCACTAAGCTGCCTTTTCAAAAAGGAATCAACCGTATCATTCAGGACGGCAGCCGCCTCTTTTGCGTTGTGCAGGGTAAGTGAAACGGCGACAAGGTCGCTGTCGGGCACGGGTACAGCGTTAAGCCGTTTTTTCAGGTCTATAACCGCACCAGTCATCCGGTCATCCTTTGTTTTGCCGAAATGCTGAAACCATTCGGTTTTCTGTACTTCGGTTCTGTCAACCAGCGCCTCAATTATGCTTGGGGCTTTGATGAGGGCTATTACCGACCCCTTTTCAAATTCCGGCAGGACCCTTATAAAAGTCCGGGCCGTGTATTGTGGATGCACTTTCGGCGGCAGACACCAAATCAAAAATCCGACTATCAAACCGACGATTAACCACGAAATGAGAACCCTTGCCGTGCGCATAAGCATACCTCCTTTAATAGACACATTATGAGCCGACTTGCCGTTCCTTGAAAACCCGTCCAAAGCTGTGCGTCAATACGCAATAATTCCCCCCTTGTTCACGGGAATTATAACAAATTATTCACATCGCGGGCTTTATCCGCGGGTTTTTTCTAAACCGTATATGTCGATGAGCTGGTTTCGCCGCCCCGGCCGGTCCAGTTGGTATGGTAAAACTCACCTCTCGGCTTATCCACCCGCTCGTAGGTATGCGCGCCGAAATAATCCCGCTGCGCCTGGAGTAAATTAGCGGGTAGTCGCTCGTGCCGGTAGCCGTCGTAAAATGCCAGTGCCGTGCTGATTGCCGGGACGGGAATACCGAGCTTGACTGCCGTAGTGACAACTCGCCGCCATGATGTTTGTGCCTTGCTGACAGCTCGTTTGAAAAATGGGTCTAACAGGAGATTGTCGAGATTCGGTTTTTTGTCGAATGCTTTTTTTATCTCACCTAAAAATACCGAACGTATAATACAGCCGCCGCGCCATACAAGCGCAATACCGCCGTAATTGAGGTTCCAGCCGTATTCCTTCGCCGCCGCACGCATCAGTTGATAGCCCTGCGCGTAGCTGATGATTTTTGAGGCATACAGCGCCTTTCGCAAATCATCAATAAACCTGGTTTTATCGCCTTTGAACGTGGCCTTTGGGCCTTTCAAGACCTGCGATGCCTTTGCCCGCTCCTCTTTCAGGGCCGACAAACACCTCGCGAAAACTGCTTCGCCAATCAGCGTCAGCGGCTGGCCTGCGTCCAGGGCGGCAATAGCCGTCCATTTGCCTGTTCCTTTTTGTCCGGCCGTATCCAGAATCAGGTCGATGACCTCGTTTCCCTGCTCGTCTTTATATGCCAGGATATCCCGCGTTATTTCAATCAGATATGAATTCAATTCGCCCTTATACCATTCCGCAAAAGCACTGTGCATTTCGGCATTACTCATCCCCAGCCCCTCTTTCATCAGCTGGTACGTCTCGCAAGTCAGCTGCATATCGCCGTACTCAATGCCGTTATGCACCATTTTCACAAAATGCCCCGCGCCATTTTCGCCCATCCACTCGCAGCACGGCTCTCCCGCGTCCGTCTTTGCGCAAATCGCCTGAAATATCGGCTTGACGTGCTCCCACGCGTCCGGAGAGCCGCCCGGCATAATCGATGGTCCTTTCAATGCTCCCTCCTCGCCGCCTGATACGCCCGTCCCGATATACAGCTTGCCTTTGCTCTCGACGTATTTGGTCCTGCGAATCGTATCAGGGAAATGCGAATTGCCCCCGTCGATAATAATGTCCCCGTTTTCCAGCTTTGGCAGCAATTGCTCGATAAAATCATCAACGGGCTTACCCGCCTTGACCATCAGCATTACCTTCCTGGGCTTTTTCAGGTTCGCCGCAAGCTCCTCAATTGAATGACATCCGATTATTTTTTTACCATTGGCCCTGCCGTTGATGAAATCATTGACCTTCGATACCGTGCGATTAAAGCACGCCACCGTAAAGCCCCTGCTCTCAATATTCAAAATCAGGTTCTCTCCCATTACCGCCAAACCAACCAAACCGATATCCGCTCGTGGTGAGCTTGTCGAATCCGCCTGCGTCATTTTGTCATTTCCTCTCAATCTTTTATTCTCGGAACCCCGATTTATCGGGATCCGACAATCTGTATAATGTTTCACCCGCGTTATGCACAACGAGAATCCCTTTATCCTCTCTTGCCTCGTAATTGTCAATATCAATCTGCTCCGGGTCCATATAGCCGAGGTTTACCTTTCGGCACATTTCCCTGCTTATCCCCGTCGCCAGGACCACGTTCATTCTCGGCTTCTCCGCGCCGTCTTTATATGTCCCGATTCCCTTGACGTGCGTGCAGTGTGCCATCGCGCCGCCGGGAGAATTTTTGAATTTGTCCCACTGCTTGAGAAAATAATCCCGCGTATGATAACCGAGCTGTTCGATAATCACCCCGTGCGTTCGGGAAATCTCGGTGATATGCGGCGCGTAAATTATCAATGTGCCGCCATCCGCCACAACCGGCTCTAATTTATACGCCACCTTCCCCGCGGTCCATATATCATCATACATCTTCGGCGCTATTCCAAGTATTGTCTTAAAGGGTTTGTCCTTATAAACTATGTGCACCTTCGCCGACAAATCTGCCGCCTTTTCCCACGTAGCTTTACAATCGCCGATGAATATCCCCTTCAATTCGCTTTGTGGTGAGCTTGTCGAACCGTTATGCACAGCCACAATCGCAAACAATTCGTGCGGCATTTTCACAAACGATGCCGCCTTTTCCACGACCGCCCGCGTCGCAGTCCACTTGCTGCCGTTTATCACCGGGTTTGTTATCACAGCCCCAAGCCAGTGGAAAAAGTTTATGATTTCAGCTCCTGCGATTCCCGGGAAGATATATTTATGCCCTCCCGAAAACCCGACTACCTCGTGCGGAAAAACCGGCCCTAAAATGAAAAATTCATCGTAATCGAAAATCAATTTGTTTACCGCGACTTTCACCTGCTCGCTGAACAATCCCTCCGTCAGCTTCTTGATTTCCGAGGCCTCTATTGTCCCGATTGATTGAAACGTCTTCGGCTTTTCCCACTCGTGATTGAAAAACCGCACCGATTTGTATTTGTCTTTGTGCTCGTCAACGGTCAATCCCAGCCGGGCGCAAATCTGCTCCTCACTAATCGGCTGATGAGTTCCAAGGGCAACCAATACATCTAATTGTTTGACTTTGCCTGCAATACAATCGAATATCGCCTTGAAAACGTCTCCCACAGGCCCCGAACGCGTATTGTCCGGCACAATCAGCAGTATCTTTTTGCCGGAACAATCCTTCTGCTTGAAATATTCGCATACCGCTTCGCGCAGCTGTTCGGTGTCTATTATTCCATCCGCATTTTGTCTTTCAATAATCATAACTATAAACGCTATCCGCTACCCGCTATCCGCTATTTCTCCCACGGCGGCTTTTCCGGCAGGAGTGCCTCGAATTCCGCTATCAGTTTCTTCTCGTATGCACCTGCGTATTGCCCTTTGATAAACCTGTCGAACGCCTCCTCGTAAAACCGCTTCCACGACTGCATCTCTTTTGCCGGCAATACCGGATAAAATAACGCATCGTTCGCCCTTGCCGCTTTCAAATCACCAGGTGCATCACCCACCATTAAAACGTGGTCTTTTTCATATCTGCCCTTGGTAGTGTACTCAAGATGCTGCGCCTTTGTTCCCATTTCCTGCGCGGCGATTATCGCGATGTACTGTGCGATATCGTGCTCGTTCCATTCCCTCACGAGGGCCTCTGCCGGCGTCGCTGAGACAACAATTACGTCGGCCTTCGGTCGTATTTTCTGCAAGCTTTCCCTCACAAACGGAAACGGCGGTATCCCTTTGACTATGTCGGATACTGCCTTATTTACTTTTTTGCTCCAGTCAAGCGCCTGCTCTAATTCCTTTTTTGCCTGCGAGTTCTTAGTCGCTTTAATCGCTTTTTGCAGCCCATCGTTGCTAAGGACGCTTTTGGGATTATCGACCCACGCGAAATAATGCTTCGGCTGCGGCACCTTGAAGCCCCTTTGTTTTACCATCGGGTGATTGGGCAGTAATTCCGACAATAACCTTTTGAGCGTCTTGTGACGGTTGGCCCCGCGTGTCCTGCTGAACAAATCCGAAAAGACCCTGCATTCCCTTGCCGCCTCGGCTACCGGCTGCAAGCCGTAAACCGCGACCGTCCACGGGCAGAAGCATTCCCGCTGCTTTATCCCCATCGTATCGAATACGCAGCCGTCCGAATCGATACCGACGAAAAACTTTTTTGTCGGCTTGAACTGCTTTAATGGTCTTGCCGCATCAGCCATTAGATTTTCCTCAAATCACAGATTCCACTGATTTTTAACCACCAGGTCACAAAGATGATTCTATAAGGGTTTTTCTTCGTGTCTTCGTGTTTTAAAAGCCCTTTTTTACAGTTTCCTGCCTGCAAATTCAACACTTTTATCGATAGTCGTTTAGCGGGGTTTTCGGACGTGATTTACGATTGGCGGGGTGGTTTTTCAATTTGCGGATTCGATTTTCAAATGGCGCAAGCCATCTGACGATTTGTTTTTCGAATCTGCAATTTGCGGATTGAATTTCCAATTTGCGGAACGTTTCTGAAAATTGCGGATTGTTCCCGCAATTAGCGGCGTGAGTTTTCAAGTTTAGAATTCCTTTTTCGGGGCTTGGAATTTAAGTTTTGAGGCATGGAATTTCAGTTTTCAAGCTTGGAATTCGATTTTTGTTAATTAAAAAAGGGTTTTGAAGCTTCGAAATTGATTCTGGAAATTTAAAAAACGGTTTCGAAGCTTGGAAATTCATT
>CAZHVR010000043.1:0-23809 GCA_964536225.1 uncultured Pirellulales bacterium | reverse complement strand
GACCCCGCTAATAACCTTATCGGGAGGCTCTGCTTTCATAGCTTATCTGTGGTTACGCCAACGTAGCTCAACGGCAGAGCTCCGGTTTTGTAAACCGGGGGTTGTCGGTTCGAATCCGACCGTTGGCTGTTCTTTTTATGGTACTCACAAAACAGCGAACCAAAATTTTATTTTGTCTGGCTGTCGCTGCGCTATTGGGCTTCTTCTGGATGTAGCGATACTATCGCGGCTGGGGACAGTATGGGGTCAGGTTCTATGTATCTTGAACCGTCTCGATAATACTGCTGGCATTGTTAGCAAACAAGAAATAACGGACTTGTCCGCCGCAGATGGATTTTCCCGGAGGGTTGCAAAAAGGGGGCAGGCACCTTTTTTATCTCATTTTTTCCTGCCGAACACCTCGGCCAACTGCTGCGCGATTTGCGACCGGCGGACTTTCCGGCGGATTTGCTTGAGCTCGGTATGCTCGCCCACGTGCAGCGAGCCGCTTTCGAGGACCTTTACCGCCTCATCGAGCTTGTGCATAGCACAATAAACACCCGCCAAATCACGAATCGCCCAAACGTGCTGCGGATTGATGTCCAGCGCCTGAACAAAAAACTCAGCGGCATCATCCAGCCGGCCGTTCATCGCGTTGGCCAGGCCCAGATAATAGTGCGCATTCGGGTCGCACGGGTCGGCGTCTATCGCCCGAAGCAGGCAGTTAATCGCGTAATCGAAGGCGTCCAGGGATTTGCCGTTGGATTGGGCCGTAATGGCAAGAAACACCGAAGCTATCGAAACAAACACTTCCGCGTCATCACCGACAAGCCGGGCTTCCGAAGCTAAGTATGTCTTTGCTCCCTGGAAATCGCCCTGCGACATTGACTCGAAAGCCAGCCGGTATCGCGGACCGGGCAGACACGCGTCCCTTTCCATCGCCGCCTTGTATAATTCAGTCGCCTTTTTCCGGTCGCCGGCATCCAGCGCCGTCTCGCCGAGATAAAATATCGCTATAGCAGTATCCGGCCGCAGCTCCAGCGCCCTGTTGAATTTCTCCCTGGCCGAATCTATCTCGTTTCTCTCCAGCAGGAACAATCCGAAATCTATAATCACTTCGATATCGCCGGGGTTTATCCGAAGCTCCTTGAGAAAATGCTGCCGGCTACGCTCGATTTCGTCCTCTGCCCAAAGCGCCTGGGCGATATGATAATTTATCTGTGGGTGCGCCGGCTCAAGCTCCGCGGTCTTCATCCAGCAGTGAATGGCCTTTTTGTACTGTCCCCTCGCAAACAGGGAGTTACCAATATTGTAGTAACACAGCGCACAGTCGGGATTTATCTGCTGCGCCATATAAAACATCTGCTCGGCCTGCTCGTGCAGCCCCATCTCCGTATAGGTGATAATCCTGTTGCAGTAGCTCGGCTCGAAATTGGAGTCGAGATGTTCTATCTTCTCAAAAGTCGAAATCGCTAAATCATACTGGCCCACCCGCGTGTAATCGACCGCCAGTGAATTGAGGATTTCCAAATCGCAGGGATTTAGCGCCAGGGCCGTCTCGTATTCGCTTACGGCCTCCTCGAATTTGCCCAAGCTGTCTAAGGCCAGACCCTTGTTGAAGTGCAGCGAACAGCTCGCGGGATTTATCTCCAGCGCGTCGTCCAATTCGGCGATGGCCTGTGTTATCTTGCCGTCTTCGTAAAGCTCGAACGCCCTTTGCGCCTTTTGTTCGCCGTTGTCATAAGAGCTGTACGGTGTTTCATCGAAAACCATAACGTCATCCTGCTTTTATTTTGCTGAGTAGTTCGTTTAGCGGTTGCGCAGCTCGTCTCGTCAGACACTCAACGTAATCCTAACGAGTTACGCAACCGCAACCGTTTAACGTTTTTTCACGAACCACGGGCTGTTTTTCTTCACCCACCGCACTTATCGCCACGTAAAAGCGGTCAGGTTAGCGGTTTTTTTGACCAATTGAATTATCAGCCGAATCGCGGAAATTTTACTGGAAATAGCCGCCATAACGCCTTATATTTGAACAAGTTAGCTCGACTCGGCTGTTTTCGACCGGTCTTTGAGGCCCATCGCAGCAGGTGTTTTTATGGAAAGGACCCCTGTTTGGTCTTATAATGTGCGGGGTAAATTATCGAGGCGCAAACGCCCCTTTTCGGCAATTGCCCCGGCAATGTAATGGAGAATCGCAAATATGATAAAAGAAATAAAAGGTCAGCTTACGGCGGGCAAAGGCAAGTTCGCCATCGTTGTCAGCAGGTTTAACGAGTTCATCACCGCCCGGCTGCTTGCCGGCGCAACCGACTGCCTCAAACGACACGGCGCCGACGACGGACAGATGACCGTCGTCTGGGTGCCGGGCGCCTGCGAGATTATACCCGCCGCAAAAAAGCTGGCGCAAAGCGGCAAATTCGCGGCAGTGATATGCCTCGGCGCCGTAATACGTGGCCAGACGCAACACTACGAGGCCGTCTGTCAGCAGGTCGTGCGGGGAATAGGACAGATTAATTACGACTCGAAAGCACCGGCGGTCTTCGGCGTGCTGACCTGCGAGACGCTCGAAGAGGCGGTTGACAGGGCAGGCGCCAAAAGAGGCAACGCCGGCGCCGACGCCGCGATGACGGCTATGGAAATGGCCGGCGTAATGGAACAAATATAAATCGTTAAATGGTCGCGGTTGCGATGCTCGTTTCGTCGAACGTCCGGCGTTAAACACAACCGTCACGGGCCGCGCAGCCGATAAACGATAGACGAGTAATAAATGGACCCGAGGACAAAAGCACGCCAGATTGCAATGCAGGCACTGTTTCAGCTCGACGTGCAGGGCGAGAGTTTGTTTGCCGAACTGGATGACTTCTTCAAGGAAAACGCCCCGGAAGATGCCGTCCGCAAGCTCGCAGTCGAATGGACAAGAGGGACCTGGGCGAACCTGCCGGTCTGCGACGAGCTGATAACAGGCGCGGCGATTAAGTGGAAGCTCTCCCGGCTTTCGCAGGTTGATAAAAGCATCCTTCGGCTGGCAGTTTACCAGCTGAAGTTCCGCCCCGAAATACCGCCCAAGGTCGCCATCAACGAGGCAATCGAGCTTGCCAAAAAATTCGGCACCGACAAATCGCCCGGCTTCGTCAACGGCGTGCTGGACGGTATCTTGAAAAAATTGCAGCCGGCAATCACTGTCAGGGAAGAAAAATGAGAAAGATTTCGGTCTTAAACCAGAAGGGAGGCGTGGGCAAGACCACAACGGTCGTCAATACCGCCGCCGCGCTCGCAAACGCCGGCCGGCGCGTTCTCGTCATAGACCTCGACCCTCAGGGACATCTCACGACGCACTTAGGCGTCAATCCAGATGAAATTAAGACCGGCTCATACAGGGTCCTGACACATTCCGCCGGCGCCGAAGCGGAAATTATGCTGGCCAGGCCGAATCTCTGGCTGCTGCCCGCCAATATCGACCTCGTCGGCGCCGAATCCGAGCTTGTCAGCGTCGTCGGCAGAGAAATCATCCTGCGCGAAGCCCTGGCCGGCCTCGACGATAAGATCGACTACGTTTTTATCGATTGCGCACCCTCGCTGGGACTTCTTACCCTCAACGCCCTTGCTGCCACTGATGATATATTGATACCGCTTCAACCGCATTTCCTCGCCCTGCAGGGTTTGGGCAAATTATTGCAGACCGTTTCACTTGTCAACAAGCGAATCAATCCCGCCTTGAAGGTCAAATGGGTCCTGCTTTGTATGTTCGAGAGTCGAGCGTCACTGCCCAACGAGGTCAAGGCCGATATCGAAAATTTCCTCGCAAACGCCCGCAATACCGACTGCGCCTGGTCGCAGGCACAAATCCTGCCCGTCAGCATCCGCCGGAACATCAAGCTCGCCGAAGCGCCCAGCTACGGCAAAACCATCTTCGAATACGAGCCCTCCTGCCACGGCGCGGAGGACTATCTCAAAGTCGCGCAGCTTATCAACGACCCGGACAAATTCGCAGAAGAAAACACCGCCTCGCTTCACAGCCAGCCCGCCGAGACCTCAGAAAATTTGCCGATAAAGATTGTTGAAGTATCGGATATCAGCTCTCAGGAAACAATATCAAAACCAGCCGAAACCGACGTTCAACCATCCTCCTGAAAAATTCCAGAAGCAAAGAAGTAAACTCGTATGGCAAAGAGAAGCGCCGGCCTTTTGATGTATCATTATCGCGGAGGGCTCGTCGAAGCCCTTCTCGTTCATCCCGGTGGGCCATTCTGGGTGAAAAAAGACGAAGGGTCGTGGTCAATACCCAAAGGTGAATATTCAGTGGAGGAAGACCCTCTGGAGGCGGCCAAACGCGAATTCAATGAGGAAACGGGATTCGTCGCTAAAGGAAATTTCAAGCCGCTGGAGCCGGTCGTTCAGCCGGGCGGTAAAAAAGTGACCGCCTGGGCGTTCGAAGGAGATTGCGACCCCGCAAACTGCAAAAGCAATACCTTCGCGATGGAATGGCCGCCCCACTCCGGCACTCAGCAGCAGTTTCCCGAAATCGACCGTGCCGAATGGTTTGCGATTGAGCAGGCAAAGAAAAAAATCCTCAAAGGCCAAATCCCGTTATTAGAGCAGCTCGAACGGATAATAAAATCCTGACCTACGATATGAACTGTTCCGGCCCCTGCAAAAGTTCCGCTATACGTGCAAGGAATTTTGCCGCGTATGGTTCCGGGACAACTTTAGAATCCACGGCTATCGTTAAATCTGTGATTTTGCGAATCGTAGTTTTACCGTGCTGCGGTACAGCGGTTCGTAATGTGTTGCCGACGCTTAGAATCGTCGTCGCAGGAGGTGGAACAATCCCGATAAACGAATCGATATCGTAAACGCCGAGATTGCTTAGCCCTATCGTCTCGCCGGTGATTTCGTCCAAAGTCAGCTTGTTGCTCCTTGCCTTGTCGGTAAGCTCCTTTTCGAGAATCGCTATCTCGGCTAATGTCTTTTTGTCGGCCTCTTTGACAACGGGCACAACCAGTCCCTGCGGCGCGTTTACGGCAAAACCGACGTTGACCGAATCCGCTATTTTGATGACGTCGTTTTCAAGCGCACCGACCATTAACGGAAACTCCTCGGCCGCCAGGCCCAGCACCCTGATATAAAATGCGTTGGAGGTGATTTTGACGCCCCAGCGTTTTTTAAACTCCTGGCGCCTGTCCATCAGCTCGGTCGTGTCGGTCTCTATCCCCATATAATAGCAGGGCTTGGAACGCTTGCTTTCGAGCATCCTCTGGCCGATGAGCTTTTGAATCCTCGTCAATGGTATTTTAGTTTCCTCTTTCATATAGGTTATCAGCTATCAATAATCAATGTAGTTTGCCCAATGATAAATTCGGCGATATACTATTGCAAATGATAAAAGCCCGTTGAGAGCAGGGCCGACTGGAGGCGAATATGGCTGAAGGATACGTAGTGACGACCAAGACGTACCCCACTGAAAATATGGGGCCATTGAGTATTTATGACCTGCTTGATTACTTTGAAAAGAAAGGCGCAATGCGCGTCTCGGACCTTCACATCAAGGTGGGCTCGCCCCCGGCATATCGAATCGATGGCGATATAACATATCTCAAAGGCCCGCCGGTCACGCACGAAATCGCCAAAAAGCTTATATATCCCCTTTTGAGCGATGATAATTTCGGCAGGTTTCAACGCGATTATGAAGTCGATTGTTCCTATCGCGTCGGGTCGCTGCAGTTTCGAATAAACGTCTTCAGGGAAAACGACGGAATGTGTGCGGCCATAAGAGCGCTGTCACTGGACATCCCTGCCGTAGAATCAATCGGGTTTCCCAATGACGTCTGGGAAGACATCATCGAGCACAAACAGGGACTGGTCCTGATAACGGGAATTACCGGAGCCGGCAAATCCACTACAATCGCCTCCCTGATAAACCGGATAAATGAAAAAAGCGCCTGCCGGATAATCACTATCGAAGACCCGATAGAATATATTTTCTCAAAAAAACACAGCATGATATCGCAGCGTGAAGTCGGCCGGGACGTAAAATCCTTCAACAACGGCCTGCGAGCGATGCTCCGCGAAGACCCGGATGTCATATTCGTCGGCGAGATGCGAGACCCCGAAACAATATCGATGACGCTTATGGCCGCCGAAACCGGCCACCTGGTCTTTTCGACCCTGCACACCAGGGACGTCACAGGCACAATTACCCGCATACTGGATTATTTTCCCTCGGGCAGGCAAAACGAGGTCCGCAACCAGCTCTCGCTGGGTCTTGCATATATCATTTGTCAAAAGCTCATACCGAAAAAAGACGGCACCGGCCGGCTGGTCGCTATGGAAATACTCAACAACAGCTACGCCTGCGCCAATCTTATAAGAACAGGCAAGGTAGAGCAGATATATTCACAGCTCCAGACCAAGACCGGGCTAAAACCGGAAGAAAAGATGATAACCCTTGAAAGACATCTCGCGATGCTCGTCAAGCAGGACAAAATCGACCTGCTCGAAGCGAAAAAATGGGCAAACGACCTCAAAAGCTTCGCCGACGCGATGCAGCGAGGGTAGAAACAAAAATGATTATTCGCAACGGCACATTCTGGAAACCGCCGCGTTCTTACGACTTTTCTTCGGAGGATTTCGTCTGCTGATGCATTCTCTTTCGCATTTCGCCCGCTTCGTGCGAGAAATTTATCGCCGTATCGTAGGTTATCTCGCCCGCCTCGTATAATTCGAGCAGCGAATCGTCCATAAGGTGCATACCCGTCTTGCGGCCCATCTGAATGACATTGACTAAAAGGTGAAGCTGGCGGTCGCGGATGTTCTTCCTCGCCGCGTGGTTGACGATAAGAAGCTCCGTGGCGAGAATACGGCGCTTCCTGTCTGCCGAAGGGACAAGCCGCTGCGCAATTACCCCGTAAAGCGAGTTGGCCATCTGGGCGTAAATCTGCGGCTGCTGATTTTCCGGAAATATCGAAACGATTCGCTCGACGGTCTGAAGTGTGTTCGGCGTATGACAGGTGGCGATAACAAGATGCCCCGTCTCCGCCGCGGTTAGCGCCGTGGCAGTGGTGTCCATATCTCGCATCTCGCCGATGCAGATAACGTCCGGGTCCTGACGCAAAACGTGGATTAACGCGCTGTCGAACGACTTGACGTCGGTATAAAGCTCCTGCTGAACAATGACCGCCCTCTTGGGCCTGTGGATATATTCGACAGGGTCTTCGATGGCGATAATCTTGCACCGCCTTTCGCTGTTAATCAGGTCAATCATATAGTTCATCGTAGTTGTTTTGCCCGTGCCCGTAGGCCCGGTTATCAGCACAAGCCCGCTGGATAGCCGCGTAAAATCCTCTATCTGTTCCGGAAGCCGCAGCTCGCCTCGCGTCCTGACGTGGTCCATAACAGGACGGATGGCAAGCTCGGGATTGCCCGTTCGGTAATAAACCGAAACACGAAAGCGACCCAGCTTCTCGTCAAATACCGAGCAGCAAAGCTGCCAGTCACGCTCGAAGACCCTCTTTTGCTCCTCGTTGAGCAAACTGTAGCTGATTTGTTTTGTCTGTTCTCCGGTAAGCGGGGGCAGGTCCGCCAAGACGATTTCGCCGCTGATTCTAAACAATGGCGGCAGGCCCGCAACGATGTGAATGTCCGACGCGTTTTCTCGCCTCGCCGCCGCCAATATACGCTGAATCTCACCTTGTACCGCCATTATGTCATCTTCCAAATAATCTCGAAAAAAATCCCTTGTGTTTGTATTTTCTGAGCGCCTCACCGGCCGTAGGCCAGTTCGGGTGCATCTTGAGCGCCTGCTCGAAACTAATCTGCGCTTCGGGCCTGCCGAGTTTGGCCTGGCAGCAGCCAAGCTCATACCACGCAAGCGCGGCCTTGGGAAGCTCATCGGTAACCGACCGCAGGTATTGCATAGCGGCGGGGTAATCGCCCCTGCGGTTGAGCAGCCGACCCGCCCGAAGCCGGACTAACTGAACGTCCTCGCCGGCTGCCGCTACCGCCTTGCTTATGCAGTTTTGAGCTATATTGCTTCTGCGGTTCAGCAGAACCTCCGCCCTGCCCAGCCATACCAACGAAGTAACGTTGTCCTTTGTGATTGAGTTGTCCGAATAGCCAATCGCCTTTTCCATCAGGCCGTCGCGCGCACAGGCGACCGCCTTGGCCGCCAACAGCTCCGGGTGCTCCGGAAACATCTCCAGCGCCTTGTCAACCCACACCGCCGCCTCCTTGTATTCGCCTAATTCGATAAGCATCAGCACCTGCCCAAGCCAGCCGGGATAGAAGCTGCTGTTCTGCTCCAGCGAGCGGGAGTAATTGCGAAGCGCAATCTCAAAATCGCCCGCAAGCCAGTAACGGACCGCCTGCTTATGGAAATACTCCTCGTCGCGCATCTCCTCGCCGGCGCCCCGTTTTTCTGCACCCTCGTCGGAGGAGTCACCAAATTCCAGCCGGGAAAAACGTCTCATTCGTATGGCCTTAAAAAACCCCGCCTCTCCAGCGGAAACCACCTCATAACAGCAAGGGCATCAATATCACCCCTTGATAATATGCATGCCTCACTTATCAAATCTCCTGTAAGATTCGCACCTCTCATACGGTAAACGGTGCTGACAAAATAGGACTCTGGAGGAATTGTAGCCGACACCTCCGCCCCTGACAACCATCCGGGAAAAGGAAATTTGTCCTCGTCGAGCTTTTGTCCGTTTACAATAAATCTGTTCCCCGTGATTTCAATCTTGTCGCCGGGCAAAGCCACAATCTGTCCGATGGTATTGAAATAATTGCGCGTGCCTGCTCTGCCGCCCCGGGCGACGCGCAGCTCGCGAAAACGTGCGAATACCAGCGAGCTGCGGGTAAGCGTCCCCTCTCTTGCCCTGCTGCGCCGGCCAAGAAGACAGTCACCCCGTTGAACATTCTGATAAGGAATGCCTGAGGTTGCGTATCCGAACTCAAAATCGCCAAACGCGACCCTCCTGATGCCCCAGTAAAGAAATCCCAGCGCAATCAGCAGCATTATCAGCATGCCCATCTTCCTGTACATTTCGTCGATTTCTTTCAATAACCTGTGCTTGAATGCTATCCAGCCGTGAAGGCCAATCGTAATCCCAATCAGCAGCCAGCCGAAACTGCTTCCGTAAAAAAACATCCCTCCCAAAAGCAGTAAAAACCACCCGAGAACATGCCAGCGGACCTCCCGGAACCGGCCCTCGACAAAGTGCGCAAGACCTGGAATTATCGAGACGAAAATACCCAGAAATGCGTCCCCCGACATTATCCTCAAAAAAGCCGGTACGTGCCTGCCGATTTTAACGTCAGGCAAAATCCTCCGCCGGCGAAACCAGCGAAAGACCGCGCGAAACGGCCTTGCCATCCTGCCCATTCTCGGCGGGTGAACGTCAACGGCGACGCCCTGGCCACCCCCCAGCACCGAGCCGCACTTGAAACACCGGCTCTCCCCCGGAACGTTCTCGAACTGGCACCGCTGACATCGCATCTTGACCTTATTGACCGTCGTTGAGCTGCTGATGAAGGTTGATTCGCGACTTGACTTCCGGCTCGTAATATTCGCTGGTAAGCTTCTGGTCCTTGACCTTGCCGACTATATTGCTCAGCCATTCGGCGTATTCCAGGCAGGCCCTGCCCTTGACGCCCTTGATGTGGACCTTCACTTCGCCCGTTTTGGAAATGGTTATCTCGACCTCGTGCTGCGCCATTTTTTAATCCACCCAGCGTCTTACGTTTATCCGGATACTCTGGTCGTCCATAACCTCCTCGTTGACCATCTGGAAGCCCTTGCTCTTCAGTTCCGTGGCGACGCGGTTGTAAACGAAACACTGCGTCATCTTCCGGCTGAATTCCTCGGCAATCTGCTTCAGCTCTGCCTTGGTATGGCCCTTGCCCTTGGCGCAAACCGTGCACCGGCCGCGCTCGTCCCTGCCGACCTTAATCTCGATATCGCCTTTTGCAACAACCACCTCTTTGCCGGATGCTAAATTTTGAGCAAGCACCTCGCTGTTGGATAGCTCTATCTCGACGCTTTGCTCGACGGCCTGCTGCTGCTTGATGTCCTGCTTGACGGTCTCTTTGACTACAAGCCCCAGCGCCGTGGCGGCGCCGGTAACCGCGGCCAGAATCGTAGGCCAGCTGGCTATTATGACCGGTGTAAGAACTATTACCGTGCTCATATCCCGCTCCTGACTTAAACCCGAAAATTACGTATTGCAGGTCTATTCCACAAACATATCTTACCGTTTTTTCCCTGAAGTATAAAGCGAAATTTTTTGGGCATATCAGGGCCGGCAAGCCGAAGAATAAAAGCAGGAACAGACGGTTTTTAGGCGAATGAGCGAAAGATGGATGAACAGGCCAAAATAATAAAAATAGAAGACCAGGCGGCCCTCGGCGAGAGAATAATGGCCGTAGGACGGTTTTTGTGTTCTCAGCGGGCCTGGATGTCGCTAAGGGAATCGACCTGAAGCATTTCTACGACTCGGTCAACCTGCGCAAAGTCCTGCTTTTTCCATCGGCTGTCGCGGTAATGCTGATTTTTGCCCGCCTTGATTACCGCCGGCTCAGCTTCGAAAAAGGATTGTTACGCTCCCCCCTAACTTACCTGTTTATTATCAGCGTCATATTGCTGGTCATCGTGCTTTTGCCGCAGGTCGGAACTGAGGTAAACCGGGCCAGACGATGGCTGCGGATACCGCTGGGGCCTGCGACAATCAGCTTTCAGCCCTCGGAGCTGGCCAAGTGGGTTATGATTTTTACGCTGTCGGCCTTTTGCGTTAAATACGGCCGGCTCTTAAGGTCATTCTGGCGAGGGTTCTTGCCGATATGTCTGGTAATCGGGCTGGTTGTCGGGCTTGTAATCATCGAGGACTTCGGCTCAGCTGCCCTGATAGCGTTGTTGAGTTTTCTTGTGCTGCTGGCAGGCGGAGCAAACTGGCGGCATCTTGTTGCGCCGCTGCCCTTCGCGGTGGTCGGCTTCCTCACGGCCGTGCTGACCTCGCCCACGAGAAAAATGAGAATACTGGCCTTTCTCAATCCCGACCAGTGGGCCGCCGGCGCTAATTATCAGGCAAGCCAGTCCCTGATTGCAATCGGCTCAGGCGGGCTTTTCGGCAAAGGACTCGGCAGAGGTGTCTGCAAATATGGTCATCTGCCCGAAGACACGACGGACTTCATTTTCGCCATCATCGGCGAAGAAACGGGCTTTATCGGGATGGCCGTAGTGATAGCGCTGTTCATATTGTTTATCGTGTTCGGGATAATGGTTATTACGCGATGCCGAAACCCATTCGGCCGGCTTCTGGCGGCGGGCATCGTGCTGGCTGTCGGCGTGCAGGCGGCCCTCAATATCGGCGTGGTAACGGTCGTCCTGCCAACTAAAGGACTCCCACTGCCCTTCGTCAGCGCAGGCGGCACAAGTATGTTATTAAGCGCCGCTGCTGTCGGCGTCCTGCTGAACATCGCATTTAATTGCCATCGGGAAACTTTCTCTGAGGAAAACTAATGGCGGCCAGGCATTTCTTTTTTGCCGGCGGCGGAACCGGCGGACACATTTATCCGGCCCTGGCCGTCGCTGAAAAAATCGCTCGACTAAACCCAGCCGCCAAAATTCACTTCTTCATAAGTCAACGCGATATCGACAAACACATGTTGTCTAAAACCGGCTTCACTTACACCACCCTGCCTGCCGTCAGATTTTCCTTTCGCCCCGATAAACTCTGGCGATTCTACAGGTTGTTCTCCCTGAGCTCTAAAATCGCCGCCGAGGCAATCCGCAGCAGTACTAATCCCGTCGTTATAGGCGTCGGTGGATACGTCGCCGCGCCCGTGTGCCGGGCTGCATACAAACTCAAAACACTGGTCGTATTATTGAACGTCGATATCGTCCCCGGCAGGGCAAACAAGCTCATCGCACGCTGGGCAAAACGTGTCTTTGTTCAGTTCGACGAAACCGCCGATTACTTCGGCAGGCACAAAAACAAAATCACTGTCGTCGGCTGCCCCCTGCGAAGCTCGTTTGAAAAACCAGACCCGCAAAAAGCAAAAGCCAAACTCGACCTCGATAAAAATAAAAAAATCCTGCTCGTAACCGGCGCATCGAGCGGCTCGCAGAACATAAACCGGACTATCTGCTCGCTGCTGGACAATCTCACAAGTTTTGCCGACGACTGGCAGATAGTCCACCTCACCGGCAAGGCCAATTTCGACGAGGTTAAGACCAAATATGCAGGTGCAACGATAAAACATAAGGTCCTCGATTATTATGACGATATGGCAGACCTGCTTGCCTCGGCGGATTTGCTCATCGGCCGAAGCGGCGCGGTAAGCGTCGCCGAATATGCCGCCGCCGCCGTGCCCAGTATTTGTATGCCGTACCCTTATCATAAAGATATGCACCAGTACCTAAATGCCGGCAAATTAGTCGATGTCGGGGCGGCCGTAATCGTCGATGACCTCGGCGACAATAAAGACCGGCGGGAGTGGCTCTGGGAGGAGCTTGAGCCGTTATTGAAAGACGACAAAAAACGCCTGCAAATGAAGACCGCCTGCAAATCAATCGCAAAAATCAACGCCGCACAAAAAATCGCCGAAGCCCTGCTTGCATACTGACCCCCTGACAATCTGATAATAATGAAGACCAAAGCACGATATAGACGATATAACTGCATAGTGATTGTGAGCATTCGTTTTTTTTTGAAAGGAGTCCGTTATGCAAAGTATGCGAATGTTACTGGCGGTCCTTCTTGCTGTTTCAGCGGTGTCCATTTATGGCTGTGCGTCGTCTGAAGGGACTGCCAAGCCAGAGGCAGCGGCCGCCGGGACGGCAAAATACAGTATGGGCACTCTCAAGTCCGTTGAGCCGGCGACTATCGACAAGGTTTACGATGCGACACTCAAGGCGCTGGATGAGCTGAAACTGGCGGTCCTTCAAAAAAATGCCGACTCAATGTCAGGTAAAATAGTGGCTAGGGACGTCGCGGACAAAAAAATTACCATATCACTTACCGCTACCACCGATGGAAATACGAAGCTGACCATCAAAGTCGGTTTGCTGGGCGACGAGGCGAAATCACGCCTAATCTACGAGCTAATCAAAAAGAAATTACAGTAACGTCGTTTGTTTGCGTCAGGACCTTTGCAGGGCCGACCTTTTCAGCGTTTATTTAAACGGCGCGCCTAAGGCCAGAAGGCGGCAAAGGCGACAATGAGCCAGATGACGACGCCGACGGCAAACTTGACCGTCGAACCGATAAGCTGACCGACAGATGCACCGAAACCGGAACGTATCGAGGCATCCGGCGTCTTGCCCATAACTACCTCCACAATTGTCACCGCCGTCCCCGCACCCAGGCAGGCGCCAAGGATTGTGCCGAACAGCGGCAGAAATATCGTCCCGACTATGCCTCCCGCGATTGCACCGAATATGGCGGCAATCGCGCCGAGCCAGCCGGCGCCGGCCCTTTTCGCACCGCCGACACCCGCGAAAAACTCGAATAGCTCCCCGAACGCCGCAAGAATCGCAATAATAACAAGGGTATGAATGGAGAATACCCTGTTGTCCCACTGCCACCAGGCGAACAAAGAAGTCGTTACCAGTATAAGCCAGTTGCCCGGCAGCGCAAAAAATATAAGCATAAGCCAGAAGCCGTTGAGCAGCAGCAACAGTATTATCCATAAATAAAGCACAGGTCAATTTTAGATTATCCTGCCGAGGTTCAAAAGAGAGAAAAAAGAAAAACAGAAATAAGGACCCATCGGTTTTTTTGCTTTTTTATCGCGGCTTTTATTTGACAGCAACGCCGGCTTATAGTATTTTTACCGCCTTGGCGGGTGATGCAGAGGGCAAGATATGATAAAAATTGTCTTTGTCAGACACGGAGAAAGCGTTTGGAACCTCGAAAACCGTTTCACGGGCTGGACGGACGTGGACCTCTCACCGCGAGGCGTGGCCGAATCGCACGAAACCGCCGAAACCCTCAAACGCGAGAACTACACCTTCGATATCGCCTTCACCTCCGTGCTCAAACGCGCGATACGAACTCTCTGGATTATCCTCGAAGATATGGACCTGATGTGGCTAAATGTTTACCGCTCCTGGCGGCTCAACGAACGCCACTACGGCTCACTTCAGGGGCTTAATAAAAAAGAGATGGCCGACAAATTCGGCTTCGAGCAGGTCCAGAAATGGCGAAGGAGCTATGATACCCCGCCGCCCCCGCTCGAAGCAGACGACCCGCGCCACCCGAAAAATGACAGGCGATACGCCGGCGTCCCGAAGGACCTGCTGCCGGCAACCGAATCACTTAAACTGACCCTCGAAAGAGTCCTGCCCTACTGGAACGAGGTGATAACGCCCGAACTGAAGCAAGGCAAAAAAATACTCGTATCTGCACACGGCAACAGCTTACGGGCGATAGTCAAGCACCTCGATTCGGTCTCCGACGAGGACATCGTAAAACTCAATATACCAACCGGAATACCACTGGTGTACGAGCTGGATGACCAGCTAAACGCAATCCGACATTATTATCTGGGAGATGAGGAAAAAATAAGGCGCGCCACCGAGGCGGTCGCAGGTCAGCTTAAGGGGCAGACAAGGCCCGGCTGAAAAACTTTTCGTATTGACATTAAAAAATAGACGGGTAAACTTGTGCAGTTCGATTAAGGTCATTTCAATATGAAAGGGTTCGGAAATGGCTGTAAAAAGAATAGTTGTGCACTGCGTGGAAATAGAAGATAAACCCGGCAGCTTGCAGAAATTGCTGTCTCAGAGCAGTTTGTCAGGCGTGGACCTTACGTGTTTTTCGGCCTTTTCCTGCGGCAGCAACCACGGACGGGCCTTTGTCGGCGCAAAAGACCCGAACAAATTTCAAGGTTTTGCAAAAGAGGCCGGCTTGAAAACTACAGAGGTGGCAGGTTTTATTCTCGACGACGAAGACCGCATCGGCGCCGCCGCCGATGCCCTGCTGGGTATCGCCGAAAATGACATCAGCGGCCTTACCGGCTCCGCGATTGTCTGCGACGGCCGATACCATTTGTTCGTGGCCGTCCGGGCAGAAGACGCCGACTTGGCACAAAAAGCACTGGGCGGTTAAAATAAGTGCTAATTTAATCGCCGCAAAAAACCCGAATATCCTGATAACCTGATGTCCTGATATCCTAAATCAGGCCGTCACAATATCAGAAAATCAAGTGTGTTTATTATCTTTAGTGATGTAATATTTATATATTTTGGAGGTCGTATATTATGCTGCTTTGGATTGTAAGGGCTTTCTTTGTCGTTATAATTATCGCGGTCCTGCTTGTTAATCTGACTGTCCCCGAGATTTCCGCCACGGAGGGTCGGACCGATTTTTACACCCTGCTTCTTAGCACGGCTATACTGGCCGCGGCGGTGCTCTTAATCGACATCGCAACGCCTAAAAAATCCCTCGCCGCCCTGGCCGGCGTTTTCTTCGGACTGCTCGTGGGACTTGTCGTGAGCTGGGCGCTGGCACAAATCCTCGATATGATGATCGATATCTATCGTATCGATATCGGCGAAACGGCCGTAAGGGCGCTAAAATGGATGTTGGGGATATGTATCTGTTTTCTTACAATCAGCATCGTCATACGGACTAAAGATGACGTGCGGTTTGTTATCCCATACGTCGAATTTGCCAAGCAGACAAAAGGCGCAAGGCCCTTTATCCTCGATACCTCGGCCATCATTGACGGTCGCATCGCAGACCTCTACAAGAGCAAGCTCTTCGATGCCCCGCTTATCGTGCCCCGTTTCGTCCTCAATGAAATACAGCTCATATCCGATTCCGCCGACAAGCTCAAAAGAAACCGAGGCAGGCGAGGGCTCGACATCCTAAAGGAGGTACAGTCAAATAAGGATATAGATATAACAATAGATGATACCGTTGTGCCGGAAATTGAAGAGCTTAAGGGCGTTGACCAGAAGCTGATTCTCTTCAGCAAAAACTGCGGCGGACGGCTCGTGACTACCGATTACAACCTCAGCAAGGTGGCCGCCGTAAGAGACGTGGACGTCCTCAATATCAACGATTTGGCAAACTCCCTCAAAACCATCGCCCTGCCCGGCGAAACTATGAAAGTCAGAATCATAAAGCCCGGCGAAGAGCCCACCCAGGGCATCGGATACCTCGAAGACGGAACAATGGTCGTCGTCGAAGACGCTCGAAACAAAATCGGAAAAGACATCATACTCGCCGTAACAAGCTCGCTGCAGACCTCCGCCGGAAAAATGATTTTCGGCAAATTCGAAAACTTCGCGGGTTGATAACAATCAAACTATCTTTAGCCCCCAGGCCTGCCTGGGGGTTCTTTTCTATAAACGCACTTTGCAAAAATCACAATCGCCCCCAGCAGGCCCGCTGTGAATAAAGGCCACGAAAAATACTCGGCGAAATCGGGCTCGAAAATGTGCAGCCCCGCAATACCGAACGAAACCACAACAACCGCCCCGGCCAAGCAAAAACCAGGCCAGCCCCACAAACCCGCTTTCACGGGCCTGCCACTGCTGTCGAGATAAAGGATAATCCCCGCGAACAACAGCATTACCGCCGAAACCACAACCGGCGCAATCACAGGCCCCGCCCAGGCAAGCGGAATTAAAAAAAGTATGTCCCAGTCCAGGACCGAAACGGGCCAGCCGATGAGCACTCTGAGCCACACGTAATAAAAAATGTCCCACACCGCGAAGATTATCAAAAAATAAGCTAACCGCTGCCGCCGGTTGTGCCCCGCAAGAAAAGCCGCCGTAAATATGAGAACGATTGTGGTCGCCTCCCTGCCGACCTCCGTCAGCAAAAGGCCCCGAGAACTATCACCAAAAATGCCGGCCGCCAATGGAAAATCGAAACCGTCCGGGTGAAATATCGCCCGAAGATACGCCACCACCGCCGCCTCGATATATCCGAACGCAATCGCTAATATTACTACGACAACGCTCCTCTTTATAATCGTTCCAGCCGACCTTGCCGAATCACTCATTTTCCTGCTTTCCATTCAGGGGCATTCCTTTTTATAACTATGAACACTTGTGCACTCCGGTTTGCTTAAGTTTATAAAAAATTATGTTTTTTTTATATTTGATTGTTCATTTTACCCGGTGTTTTTTATAATTCACTGCTGATAAAAGGAGATAAAACTTATGAGAACCGTAATATGGATGTTATCCGCCGGGCTGCTTTTCCTGTCGGCCGGCTGCGCGGCAAGCTCCCGCCTGAACGGAAAATGGCTCGGCGAGGTCGCCGAAAACGGCAGGGTCACAAGGGTCGCACTCGATTTGCAGACAAAAGGCGACGCCGTCGAAGGAACATTCACCATTTTCGATAATTCCGCAGACAAGGCAACGGGCACCCCGTTTCCGATAGTTAACGCAAGGGTCTCCGACGGACAGCTCGAATTCACCGTGCCAATTTCAGGCCAAATTGACGCCGATGCCGTCTTCTTCGACCTGATTATCAAAAATCAGCGACTCGAAGGCATCGGCCGTGAAATGAGACAGGGAAGCCGCGACCTCCCGGCCGTCTTCATAAAACAGAAGTAGCCCTGCCTCCTGGTGCACCACTGTTGATTCCGCCTGTATAATAAACTACAATTTCCCTATGGTCGCTAAACTGCAAACAGCGAGACGTAAAAAAACCCGGCAAAGACCCGCACGCCGTGCGAAAACCCGCCCCGGGCGCAGCCAAAAGGCCAGGACACACCCGGCCAGAACGACAAAAGACGAGCTGAAGCCCCGCCTTATCGCCTTCGAATTGACCCGCCGCTGCCGATATAACTGCAAGCACTGCCGGGCAAACGCCGGTCCCGAAGGCGCTACCGAGCTGACCACCTCACAGTGTAAAAAAATCATCACCGCCATCGCCAAATTCGCAAGACCGATTCTCATACTGACCGGCGGCGAGCCGATGGAAAGACCCGACCTCTTCGAGATTATCAAACACGCCAAATCAAAGAAGCTGCGCGTAGTAATGGCGACCTGCGGCTATATGCTCAATGACGAACCGATTAAAAAACTCAAAAAAGCCGGCGTCTCGGCCCTGTCGCTTTCAATCGACGGCGCTTCGGCTGAAACGCACGACAAGTTCAGGCAAAGCCCAGGCGCTTTCGACAGCGTCACACGCGCCGCCGGAATCGCACGCAAAAATAAAATGCCCTTCCAGATTAACACCACCCTGAGCAAATTAAACGCCGGCGAAGTCATCGGTATCGCCGAGCTTGCCAGACGCCTCGGCGCAACCTGCCTCAACGCCTTTATGCTCGTCCCAACCGGCCGCGCAGAAAACCTCGAAGACGCAATCCTCGACCCCATCCAGTATGAGGCCCTCTTGAACGAGCTTCTCCGGGTCAAACTTCGCGGCAGTATCGACGTCCGCGTTACCTGCGGCCCCTCTTTTTCCAGGGTCTGTCAGCAGG
Source organism: uncultured Pirellulales bacterium (assembly GCA_964536225.1). Lineage (GTDB taxonomy): Bacteria > Planctomycetota > Phycisphaerae > Sedimentisphaerales > Anaerobacaceae > Fen-1362. The sequence goes on along the minus strand of CAZHVR010000043.1, from coordinate 5,386 downwards.
CCCAAGCCAAGGGCCTCACTGCGAAAAGCCGCGGCTGTATGGGTGGCCGCGGATTCGGATTCATCAGCTTCAAAGGCGACGTCCAGACCTGCGGATTCCTTGATATCTCCGCCGGAAACCTCGTCGAAAACAACTACAACTTCTCGAAAATCTGGCTCGAATCCCAGTTCCTAAACGAAATCAGGGACCTCTCCGCCATCAAAGGCAAATGCGGCGACTGCGAATTCGTCGGCTCCTGTGGCGGCTGCAAGGCAAGAGCTATGGCCATACACGGCGACTACCTTGCCGGCGACCCCCTCTGCAATTATGTGCCCAAAAAGAGGCGGCGATGAGCAGCGACTTGTCCGCGTTCGAGAAACGTTTGTTAAACCTTCTTCAAACCGGCCTGCCGATAACCCAAAGACCGTATGCCCAGATAGCCAAAATCCTCAAAAACAGTGAAAAAACTGCCCTGAATAAAACCCGTGGCCTTGTCAAAAAAGGATTTATCAGGCGCATCGGCCCAGTCATCAACTGGCGGGCAATCGGCATGGCAAGCACGCTGGTCACCGCCTCTGTTACCGAAAAGAAACTCAAAAATGTAGTCGCAGCGGTAAATAGTCTTGAGGGTGTATCGCACAACTATCTCCGCGAACATCATTACAACCTCTGGTTCACACTCCGAGCCGATTCGCAGGACCGGATTAAAGCGATTTTAAATAAACTCTCGAAGCGCTTCGCCCTGAAGTTTCTCAGCTTGCCCGTTCACCGCACCTTCAAACTGGACGTCCGCTTCGACGCCCAAAGCGACGGCAAAAGATTATTGCCGTCACGTGATATGCAGAACACAGAACGCAGCACCTTGAGCACAATTGACAGGCGCATTTTAGATCGGCTGCAAAAGGATTTGAAGGTAACCTCCCGACCGTTTGATTTCTTCGACGACGACTTTGAAAAGTACGATTGCCTGCTGCACATCGCCGAGATGCTCGATGAGAGAATAATTTACCGTATTGGCGCGGTAGTTAATCATCATAAACTGGGCTTTACAGCCAATGCGATGTTCGTCTGTCAGATTTGTGAAGCCAAGGCAGTTGCCCTCGGCCAAGAATTGGCAAAGCTCAATATCGTCAGTCACTGTTACCAGAGAAGGAGGTTCCCCGGCTGGCCTTACAATCTCTACGCGATGATGCACGCCCGCACCCACACAGACATTCGGCGACACATAGAAAAATTCATTCGCAAGCAAAAAATAGAAAAGTGGGAACTCCTCCCGACGGTCAAACGGCTAAGCAGGCCCAAAAAAATTCCCGCCAAATCCTGAATGCTGGACAAACCAGAATTACCCGAACACCAACCCTGCTACTGCTGTCAAAATTTCAAAACCAAGCCGCATATAAGGAACGCTATTAAAACATATCCTGTTTCTTTTTTCCCGCGTCCGTTGAAATTTTTTATAAATAAGCTGCAATAATCCCGTGTTGCGATTCGTCTGTGCCTTAAGCAAATTTATGCGTGCAAATTACGCTTTTTCAGATTAACAGGCGGGTCGGGTTTGAGCTTTTGGGTGTGGGGCTCATCCTGGCCCGCTTTTTTGAAATTGGCAGACAAAGTTACTTCAGCTAATCAGGGCAGCACCGCACAAGCCGCGCATTTCACGAAAAACAGGATATTCCCCTTTTGCCCTTTTACGCCTGCGGTCCGGCCTTTTTGCCCGACAGCAGATTATACAGCCATGCAAATATCGCCCCGCCGACGGCCCCGTCCGCCAGCGCCCAGGCAAACCCTATCACGCTGCCTAAGGGACTTATGTTAAACCCTCGATACAAATGACCCAGGATTGTCACCTCGCCGGTCGCCCCTTCGAACAGCATTATCCACCACGCTAAACAAAACACACCGAATCCCCACATCAGCCCGCACGCAATCGCGAACGCCTTCACATTCAGTTTCATTTTAATACCTCCTAAACAAACCACGCTCTATTTCCGTTGGCCGCAGCGAACATATAAGATACCCTGATTTGCCTTTACTTCATTCACATTATAAGTAAAAATAACCTCACTGTTAGCAAATGCAACAACTATATTTTAACAAGGAGCGAAGGTTATGAAGGTAATGTCCACAATCCCGTTTCTGGCCGTATTCACGCTTACCCCGCCTTTATGTCTGGCACAGGACGATATCTCAGCCAAAATTACACCCCCTGCGATAGAAGCACGAATAGCGCAAATCAGAATGGGCGATATCGTCGTAAAAACAAAACCCGGCGCCGACGTCAATATCCGGCAGCTCCGTCACGAATTCCTCTTCGGCACCGCCATTACCAACCACCTCGCCGAAAACGATACTAACCCTATGTCCCCGCAGGACAGAAAAATGTTCCTCAAAGTCCTCTCCGAGAATTTCAACTACGCAGTACACGAAAACGCACTCAAATGGTATGACTGCGAAAAACGGCCCGGCATCGTCGATTACAGCGTCGCCGACAGAATCTGGGAAATGTGCCACGAATTAAATATCCCTATGAGAGGACACTGCATCTTCTGGGCCAAGGACAAATTCATTATGCCCTGGCTTAACCGCCTCAATAACGACGAGCTCCACGCAGCCGTAAAACGCCGCGCCATCGGCGTCACCGAACATTTCAAAGGCCGAATCACCGAGTTCGACCTCAACAACGAAATGATTTACGGAGACTTCTTCCGCCGCCGCCTCGGCTACGGCGTCATCAACGAAATGGCCTATATGGCAAAGGCGGGAAATCCCGATGTCACCCTGTGCGTGAATGATTACGGCATTATCGTCGAAGACAGCTACAACTCGGACGCCTATATCACCCAGATTAAAAACCTCCTCGCAAATGGTGCACCCATAGGCGGCATCGGCTGCCAGGGACACTTCTTCACATTGAAGGAAAAACGCACCACCCCCACTTCACCTGAAAAAGTCCAACGGGTCCTCGACGACCTCGCCCAGTTCGACCTGCCGATTAAAATCACCGAATGCCTCTTCACCGCCGACGACGAGCAGGGTAAGGCCGACGCACTCCGAACCTTCTTCCCCATTCTCTTCGCCCACCCCAAAGTCGAAGCCATTATTATGTGGGGCTTCTGGGAAACCGGCCACTGGATGCCGCACACCGCTATGTGGAAAGCTGACTGGACACCCACCCCACAGGCACTCGCCTATCGCGACCTTGTCTTTAACAAATGGTGGACCCAAACCACGGGCAATGCCGACAACGCCGGCTTATTCAAAACACACGCCTTCTTCGGCGATTACCTGATAACCTCCGTCGGAAAAACTCGAAAAGTTACCCTCAGCAAAAAAGATAAATCCATTCAGATAACTTTCGAATAACTGAATTTCGACATTGATGCGTTACCGGTAAAAACGCCGATATTTCACAGGCAGACCCAATTTTCCGGAAAATCCCCCCAATTTCGGCCTTTCCGCACCTATGGCCCTATAAAAATCGTTAAGTGGCACCTGCCGAAGGCCGAAGATAATTTAAGTAAAATTCGCGATACGGAGCCGGGGCGATTATGGCCGTTGCCGCTAAGAAAAATTTCGTTATAATCACTTTTGCAGTCGGTATGTCTCTGGGCCTGCTGTTCGCGAGTATCTCATTTATCTGTTGGCATCGAAACAGCCAAAAAAAATCACTCTTCCTCCTGACCGCCGGACAGGCGAAATTGATTGCCTCTAATGTCAAATGCTCGCTGGCATTCAGTGACATAAAAGACGCAAATGAAATTCTCGGCTCCCTGAAAACTCAAAATCACGTCGTTTTTGCCTGCATCTACGACTGCCGAGGAAAACCCTTCGCCCGCTACTCTCGCGATGATGCCAGGCAAAAGGATTTCGAACCTGCGCCGCCCTTAAAAACAAGGTTCAGTTATCGGCACGGCTACCTGATCGTCTCTGAGCCCGTCATTGACGAACATGAACTTCTCGGCACCGTCTGCATCTGGGCTAAACAATAAACTCATCATCGCCCTTCTAAACTGTAAGCCGGACGCGGCAAAAAATCTGTTAAAATAGGCAAACTTTGACGCTTGGCCTGCTCCCCAAAAACTGGTCCAGATTAAATGAGAGTATAATCAACAATTTTGGTGATTTTTTGAGTACCAGGAAAGGAGATTATGCTCATGAAGAAGCGTTACAGTGGGCCGCAGATAGTGGCCAAATTGAGGGAGGCTGATTGCCTAATAGGTCAGGGCAAGAACATCCCGGAAGTATGTAAACAGATAGAGGTTTCACAGCAAACCTACTATCGATGGCGGCAGAAATATGGCGGGATGAGCCCCGACATGATCAAGCAGATGCGAGAACTCCAGAAGGAGAATGTCCGTCTGCGAAGGGTAGTGGCAGATCAGGCTTTGGATATTACTATACTCAAAGAGGCTGTGAAACTGGGAAACTCCTGAGCCCGGCTTCCAGAAGAACAGTGATCGAACGTCTATGCAGGAAGCTGGGCATCTCTGAGCGTCGAGCTTGCAGGGCTTTGGGCCAGTACAGGAGCACACAACGCTATAGGCTTAAGCAACTCGACAAAGACAAGCCCTTGATAAAGGATATACTGACTTTGTCGTTAAGGCATCCACGGTATGGTTATCGCAGGGTCACGATTCTGCTTCGAGAAGACGGATGGCTGGTTAACTTCAAGCGGGTGTATCGTCTTTGGTGCCAAGAAGGCTTAAAGGTGCATCAAAAGCAGTATAAGAGGCTTCATACAGGCACTAGCGCCAACAGCTGTGACAGGAAGAGGCCTGCATATTACAACCACCTCTGGAGTTACGACTTTGTGATCGAACGGCTGGAAAATGGCAGACGTGCCAGACTGCTGACGGTGATGGATGAATATACGCGGGAGTGCCTGGCGATTGATGTGGCCAGGAGCTTCAGGGGCCAAGACGTGGTCGAACTCTTGCGTTATCTGTTTGCGGTAAGAGGCTATCCAAAGTACATTCGCAGTGACAACGGGCCAGAGTTTGTATCTAAGGCTGTAAAGAGGTGGCTTAAAGCATCAGGTGTTGAGACACTGTATATAGCTCCTGGCAGTCCGTGGGAGAACGGCTATATCGAGTCCTTCAACGGCAAACTCAGGGATGAGTTACTCAACCGTGAATTGTTCCTCAGCGTTAGTGAGTTGAGATACGTTGTGGATCGCTGGCGTATGGATTATAATCACTACCGGCCGCACAGCAGCCTGAATTACATGGCCCCGGCGGCGTTTGCGGTTAGGTGTCTTGAGCAAGGCTCCGCTACGCTGCGCCTTGCTCAAGAGATGGAGAACAGGCGTGGAATACTCTCATAACAACTGGACCAAAGAATAGGGGCAGGTCAAGACAAACAAAAACCGTGTAATCTGTGGTTACAAAACAGTGTCTAAAACCTTCGT
>CAZHVR010000042.1:0-24078 GCA_964536225.1 uncultured Pirellulales bacterium | reverse complement strand
TACAAAAAGGGCTTATTTGAGAACGTCTTACCGGCTGATTAAATCCGTGTAATCCGTGTAATCCGTGGTTAACTCTTTTGTGCTCCTTCGTGGAATTCGTGGTTTAGAAACAGTGTCAAATCCCGGCGCGCCGGGACTGTGTCTTTGTGGTAAAAATCAGCTTTCTCGTTGGTTCATCATCTCTTCGGTTTTTTTACGCCATTCGGCCGGGCCGTTCTTGACGAAGTAATCGAACGATTCATCATCTGCTAATTTACCCAAAAGGGCCTTGCGCTCGATTTCATCTGGGATTGTTTCAATAATATGCTCCCGAAGCCGTTCCAATTCGGCCAGAAACTCGGCCGTCTTTTCCGTGAAGATTTTTTTTCAGTTTCTTCCTGATGTGGCCCGCAAAGGCGGGGCATTTGCCGTCCGTGCCGATGGCTATCTGCAAATCGCCGCGATTAACGACCGCCGGAACGTAAAAATCACACAGTCCCGGCGAATCAACCACGTTGCACAATATCTCAAGCTGCTGGCAATCCTTATACACCCGCTTGTTGAGCTCAGCATTGTCCGTCGCGGCTATCGCAAGCGTCGCCCCGACGAGATAATCCTTCGAATACTTCGACTCTATCAGCTCCGCCTGCGGTGAGCTTGCCTGTCCTGAGGGAAATCGAAGGGTCGAACCCGCTTTTGTCCCGCCGCACAATCCCCGCAGGGCATCGCAAATTTTCTCCGCAACAATGACAAGCCGGGCGCCTGCCTTCAATACCGGCTCGGCCTTTCTCGCCGCGACGGTCCCGCCGCCGACTATCACGACCCGCTTGCCCGCTAATTCCAGAAATATCGGATACTTCGCCATACCTGCTATTATACCACATACCATACAATCAACACGATTTATCCGCCGCAGTTTACTCGCCTACGGCGAGGCGGATTTAATTGAAATAATTCCCGGCACGCGTTAAACTGCTCGGATTATGGCTGAGATGTCGAAATTAATCGAACCGCCCTTAACCGACGAGGTCGTCCGCTCCCTCAGGGCGGGCGACGAGGTCCTTATTACAGGAACGGTTTATACCGCCCGTGATATGGCCCATAAACGGCTCTGCGAAGCATTAGCAGGGGGGCAATCGCTTCCTTTTGATATTAAAGGGGCAGTCTTTTATTTCTGCGGCCCGACGCCCGCTTCGCCCGGAAAACCAATCGGCTCGGCAGGCCCGACTACCGCATCAAGAATGGACCCCTTCAGTCCCGCCCTTATCGCCGCCGGTCTTAAAGCAATGTTAGGCAAGGGCTATCGAAATCAGCAGGTGCGGGACGCCCTGAAAAAATATTGTGCCGTGCATTTATCGACACTCGGCGGGGCGGGTGCGCTGTTAGCCAAACATATTAAAGCCGCTGAAATAATCGCCTACGAGGAACTCGGCACAGAGGCAGTCAGGCGTCTCGAAGTCGTCGATTTCCCCGCCGTCGTCGCATACGATTCCTTCGGCAATACAGTTTATAAATGAGAAGTAACGACGTATATGTTTACGGTATGACCGTGCTTTCGATGATTTACCGGTTGAAGGCCGAATTCCCATCCGCCGACGGCTATCAGGAGATTCAGCAAACATTTGTTATGCCCGGCGGCGAGGCGGCCAATGCCGCAATCGTATTGAGCAATCTCGGTATTCCCGTAATTTTAGACGGTTGTTTCTTAGGCGATTTGACCGCCGAGCCGCTTCGCGAGTATCTGCAAAAGCGGGGCGTCGATTGCTCGCTGCTGCATCATCAGGCCGGTTTCCCCGGCTGGCGAGATATTGTCTTTTGCGACGGCGGCACGCGCACTGTCTTTGGCTGGTTCGCCGATTATCTCTTCGGCGGAAATAAATCCTGGAACAAGCCCGATGAGCAGGCAATAAAATCCGCAAAGTGTGTTGCCCTCGACCCCTTCTTCGGCGACGAATCCGAAGAGGTCGCCCGGCTCTGTCAGAAACATCACATCGACTATGTAACAATCGACAGCCATTTCGATACCGTCATCGCAAAAGAAGCAAAAGCAATTGTTTGTTCGAAAGAATTTCTTGACCGTGAGTATCCCGGTGTCGAATACACGGCATTGCTGAAGCAATACCAGTCGAATTGTCCCGGCCTGATAATTTTCACCTTCGGCGATAAACCTGTTCTTTATGGCTCCACACAAACAGCCGTCCGGACGTTTCAGCCGTATTCGATAAACGCAGTTGATACGCTCGGTGCAGGCGATACGTTTCGGGCGGGCGTCGTCTATGGCATATTAAAAGGCCGGCCCGATGCGGAAATTGTTCGTTTCGCTTCGGCCGCCGCCGCCGTCTCCTGTCTGCGGTTTCCATCTATATATGAACCGCCTTCGCTTGCGGAGATACAAAAAATGATGAGTTCCCGCTCAGATTGAAGCCGCAGCCGGATTTCAGCCGATTTTGATATCCTTGCTCGATTCCCAAAGACCGTGAATGTTGCACAACGCAAGAGCGTGCAGCGTCCCTGCCTTGGCGGTCTTCATCGAAACAATCGCCTCGTGATGTGTGTAAACGGGGCCTTTGTTTGCGCCTTCGGTTGATTCGCCGTGAGCGTTGAACTCCGCGTGCGCGATTTCGTATGCGAATTTCTCACCCTCGGCGTGCATATACAGAGTTATCCAGCGGATATGGTGCTCCGTCGTATTAGGATGGGCAACCTCCTTGCCTAATGTCACCTTTACCTGAAACATTTCGCCTGCCTTTACCGTGTCCGGGCACTCGATGACCGGCACGTGCTTCTCGGTCTTCCAGTCCGCCTTTTGGATATGTTTGCCAAGCTCCGCCATAATCTCACCTCGCTTTTATAAAACAGTAATGTTTTTAAATTAAACTACTGACTAAAATAGCACCCTGTCCCCGTTTAGTCAAGGCGTTCATTGAAATATCTCTTTGAAAAACGCCTTCATTGCCTCCCACGAGCGTTTGTCGGCCTCTTTGTTATATGCCGCCCCCTTCGAAGGGTCGTCGCCGTGTTCAGGGTTGGTAAAGCCGTGCACGGCGTTGCCGTAAATTATCATTTCCCAGTCCGCCTTTGTCTTTTGCATCTGGTTCCAGAAAGCGATTACCTGCTCCTGTGTGACGTATGGGTCATCTGCCCCGTGACAAATCAACAACTTGGCCTTGATATTTCTGTTGTCTTCAGGATTGGGCGTATCGAGGTTGCCGTGAAAGCTGACCACTCCCTTCAAATCCGCACCGCTTCGCGCAAGCTCAAGCGCGACGCCTCCGCCGAAGCAATATCCGATTGCGGCAATCCGGTTTGTATCCACAATCCCGATGCATCGGGATTTTACCTCCTCAAGACCCGCAATTGCACGCCTTCGCATCAATTGCCTGTCGTTGCGGTAAATCGCCGCCTCTTTGGCCGCATCCTCCATAGTGGAAGGCCTCACGCCTTTGCCGTAAATATCAACGGCAAATGCAACGTAGCCAAGTTTCGCAATCTGCTCTGCCCGTTTCTTTACATACGGGCCTATCCCCGTCCATTCGTGAACGATTAAAACCGCGGGCATTTTTTCTTTAATTGCGTCATCGTATGCAAGGAAACCCTGCAGCACGGTATTGCCTTCTTTGTATTCGACCGTCTCTGTCTTCATTGCGGCCTCCGCATAGTTCTGTCCGCCAACGGCAAGTCCGATTAATAAAACGCACAATAAAAGTTTCATACTATTCGCCCCCGCTCCGCCTTTGGATTTTTTATGTGTCTAAATTCTTAACTTCATCTCCTTCAAGGTCTATTTTAAGCGAAAGAAATTTAAGCATGTCTTTCAGGGTGATTATTCCCCTGAGCTTGTCGCCTTCGACCACCATAAGCCGGCTGTTACCCGTGGAATTCATCAAAGACAGCGCCTGTACGGCATCGGTGTCCGGCGGGATAGTGTTCTTGTCCGTGCAGGCCGCCTCGATTTCCTTGATTTTGTGGTTCTCCCATTGTTCTTTCGGCAGGTTCTTGATCTCTTTGGAGGTAACGCAACCTGCAATCCTGCCGTCGTCTGATACGGGGAACATCTTGTAATGGTATTTATAAAAATAATTCTCAACCGCATCGGCCACCGAGACAGAAGCGGGCACGGTTATCGGCTCTGTTTTCATAAAATGATTGATTGATTCTCCCGACAGGGCGTTGCGAATCAGCATCTGCCTGTATGAGTTCTGCGATGCGCTTCTTATGAACAGGCCGATAAGAAAATACCACAGCCCGCCGATGAAATTGCCCCCGATGAAGCTTATGACCCCGATTATTATCAGGAAAATTCCGAACGCCTCCCCGAAGCCGGATGCGATACGGGTGGCCCACCGCAGGTTCTTCTTCGCCGCCCAGAGAATCGAACGTAATATTCTTCCGCCGTCCAGCGGAAAAGCCGGAATCATATTAAAACCGGCCAGGATGATATTTAGCCACGCTAAGTACAGCACAACGTCGTTTACCGGCATCGCCAGGCCGCTGGCTGTTCCCGCTGCGTGAACGAGAAATAATATCCCCGCCAAAACAACGCTCGATAACGGACCTACGAATGAAATGAGAAATTCCGAGCTGGGACTGTGCGGCTCTTCTCTAAGCTCCGAAACGCCCCCGAAAATAAAAAGTGTTATGCCCTTCATAGGCAGCCCGTAAACCCTTGCGACAATTGAATGGAAAAACTCGTGAAAAACAATCGATACGAACAGCCCTAATGCCCCCGCTGCCCCCATCCACCAGTACGTCCCTTTTGACAGGCCTTTGAAATAATAAGGAAACAGCCCGTCCGCCAGCGACCAGGTGATAAGTACTGCAAGGATAAACCAGCTTATATCTATGCTGACTTTGAAGCCGAACAATGTAAAAAGCGGTATCTTTCTTCCGAACATCTTTACACCTCATTAATATTTGGGTTTTGTAGAAAGTTTAACTGCACACTCATTGTGCCGGATTAGTATTTTCAGACCGGCTTAGTGTAATAAAGCTCATAACCCGTCCTTTCTGTAAAATACTATAATCGCAGCGCATATTGTTCAATACGGCTAATGCCTAATTTCTTATGGGAATTTGCTCAGTTGCAGGTGCCTCGAAGACCGTCCCCCGCGCCCGGGCCACTTTGGTTCTTTTGTTTTTATCCTGTGCGATATGCTTGCAAACGCTTGTTTTATCTCTGTTTTCTTTTATAATCGCCGTCTGATTACGTAGTTACTAAAATAAGGAGATACCCCTTTGAAAGTCGCACTGCTGGGCCCGCTGGAATCGGGCAAAAGCACGCTGTTTTCCGCCGTTACCGGAAGACCCCTTTCCCCGGTCGGTTCGACCGTCGTTGAGGAAGCTATGCTTTTCGTACCCGATGACCGCCTTGACTTCCTTGCGTCTCTCTACAAGCCCAAAAAGATTACTCATGCCGCAATCGACTGTATTGACCTGCCCGGTATGGGCTTCACCGACGAGCACGGCCGCAGCGCCGCCAGGCGTAATCTCGAAAAAATCAGGACCGTTGACCTCCTCGTTCCCGTCGTCCGTGCCTTCGATGACCCTTCGGTTCCCCCTTACCGTAACCGTATCGACCCCGCCAAAGACCTCGCCGAGCTGCTTACCGAATTATTACTCGCCGACCTCGAGCTTGTCACCACCCGCATCGACAATCTCGAAAAACAGCTCGCGAAGCCCGGCAAGCGTCAGCCGACCGACAAAGTCGAGCTTGAGCTGCAAAAAAAACTCCAGCAAACCATCGAGGCCGAAAAGCCCATCCGCTCCGCCATAGCGAACGACTCCGAGCTTGAGCTGATAAAGTCCCTCGGTTTCCTGACCCTCAAGCCGATGGTTGTCGCCGTCAACGTGGGAGAAAAAGACGTTACCAAAACCTTCGACTTTGCGGGCATTGTGCCTCCTGACACGCCGGTTGTAACTATATGTGCGAAGCTACAGTATGAACTTGCCCAGTTGGATAACGAAAGCAGGACTGCCTTTATGGCAGACTTGGGCATAACTGAATCCGCCGCTGTAAAATTCGTCCACGCCTGTTTCAGGGCTCTTGGCCTTATCTGTTTCCTAACCGCCGGCCCCTCGGAAGTCCACGCTTGGCCCATAAAAAAGGGCACCATCGCACACGATGCCGCTGGCAAAGTCCACTCCGATATTAAACGCGGCTTCATTCGGGCCGAAACGTTCGCTTTCGACGATATCAAATCTCTCGGTTCCGAAAAGGCGTTAAAGGCCGCAGGAAAAATCCGCCTCGAAGGAAAGGAATACGTCGTCCGCGACGGCGACGTTATCTACTTCCGCTTCAATGTCTAATTCGCGTTTTTTGCACTTTTGGGGCGATTATTTTCAATATTTTTAGGTTTATAATCATTCTCTATTATGGTATAATTTCATTGGTTTCGCGGGGGCCTTTTGAAACCGTTTTGAGAGGAGTTATTGTGGCGAAAAAAACGCTGAGGCCTGAAAAATGGATAATCGTTTTTCTACTTTGCCTTTGCGCATCTGCCGGCTATTGCACTACCGTCACTTCGACGTTCCACGTTTACGCAGGCCCGGATGACGGATTCTCCTCCGCAGCAGCTTTTCAGGATACCGCCGGCCTGCTGTTTATCGGCGACGGTTACGTCTCATCCCCTTATTATATGTCCGCTATGCGATTTTCAAACGTGAGCGTTCCCCGAAGCGCTCTGGTCATATCGGCATCGCTGAAAATTCAGTCAACCGACCAGTATCTAAGAGGCCGTGTATATGGGCAGATTCTAAGTGAGGCCTCTGATGACGCCCTTGATTTCAGCTCTCGCTATATCGCCTCGGCACCACTGAACTCGGCCTCTGTCAACTGGGACCATGACAGCACCTGGTCGGCAAATACCTGGTACACAAGCCCGGACATATCGTCTGTCATTCAGCCGGTGATGAATCGGACCGGTTGGTTGCGGGGCAATAATCTGGCGATTTTTTACAGGACAAGAGCCAACTCGAACCGGAGAAGGGCTTTTGTGTCTTTCGATTCATCGCCCGCTGCTGCGCCGGCCCTTGAGCTTACTTATCAGTTTTACAAAATCTGGGGGCACGTTACCACGACTGAGGGAGCGCCCCTTGAAGGTGTGTCGTTTACTGTGCCGCATAGCGATGTCGAACCAACTGTTTCCGACGCCAATGGCTATTATGAGCTTTGCGTACCACCCCTCTGGGCAGATACGTTGCATATAAGCAAGCCGGGATGGTATCTTTATCCGTATCTTATTGCCTTCAGCGAGACACATTCCGACTGGTCGGACATTGATATCACGGCCTCTCAGCCGCATATCTCCGGCTACACACGGACTGCTGCTGGTGCAGCGATTCCCGGCGTGTCGGTAACGGCAGACAACGGCGGCGGTTCAGGCGTTACCAATTCCAGCGGCTACTTCGATATTATTGTGCCCTATGAATGGTCCGGCACGGTATTAGTATCCAAAAGCGGATGGCACTTCAATCCTGTCGGTGTGGGGTATAACAACGTTACAGAAAATATATTTGTGGGAACTTTCGAAGGGTTCAAGCCCACAATATCCGGCTATGTTACTGAGGCCGACGGTACCCCGCACAGTGGTGTTTTAATCTCAACAAGCGATGGCAGTGCATCGGCGGTTACGGACGATAGCGGCTATTACACCCTGCCTATCGCTTACGATTGGACCGGAACGATAACGCCCGCCAAGGCCCAGTGGGGCTTCGCTCCTCAAGACAGGAGCTACGTTAATGTTATAGTCGACCGAACTAATCAGAATTTTACGATTTTCCAGCCCCGCATCAGTGGAACCATTCTTAGTGCCGAAGGTGAACCAATATATAATGTTGCAGTCGAGGTGGACGGCTGGGTAAAGGACTACACTGATGCTAATGGTGAATATGAATTCACGGTTGTTTACGGCTGGTCGGGAACGGTAGCTCCTTTAATGGGAATATGGCTTTTCGAACCTGTTCAGCGCGTTTACAATAATGTTACAGCCGACCAGAACGACCAGGACTATACCGGACATAGCGTTTTAATTTCGGGATATGTCACTAACCGATTTGGCAATCCGATAACAGGCACCATAACATATCATGTTTCTGATGACGTTTACTATTTTATCGCAGATGTCCAGGGGCATTATGAAATCAGGGTGCCTTATAACTGGTTCGGTACTGTGACGCCCAGTCTAAACAACTTTACATTTATCCCCCCAAACAGAACTTATACAAATGTTACCAGCGAAATCGCTGACCAGAATTATGTGGCTTTTCAACCTGTTATCAGCGGCAGTATTTCAATGCTGACCGGCGGCCCGGCGGCGGGTGTATCTGTATCGGCCGGTGGAGCCGGTTCGACAACAACCGATGCTAACGGTCTTTATGAGATTGAAGTTCCTTACGGCTGGTCGGGAACACTCACACCTGACAAAACAGGTTTATACTTCACCCCGGAAAACAGAACATATACCAACGTCACTGAAGACCAAAATGGCCAGGATTTTTCGGCCAAAACCAATCCTTACGGTTTAGGCAGCGGCACAGCCGAAGACCCCTACCAGATAGCAACTCCCGAAGCCCTCAATGGAATTGGCAACCATCCTGAAGATTTTAATAAATGCTTTGTAATGACCGCCGATATTAACCTCGCCCGGTTTACAGACACGCAATTCAACATCATAGGGGGTGCTGTTCGCTTTTCTGGCGTCTTCGACGGCAATGGTCACTCAATTCTGAATTTTAATCGAACCTCTTCTGTTTCGTATGTGGGAATTTTTGGAAGGGTCGACGGCCCTAATTCCATAATAAAAAACTTAAATCTTGTTCGTCCGAATGTCTCTTGTGATACAGCAAGAGCCGGCTCATTGGTCGGTCAAATAAATTATGGAACTATTGAAAATTGCACTGCACAGGATGTATCTGTCTCGGGCGCTAACAATTATATTGGCGGGCTTGTTGGTTATAATGAATCCGGTTCTATCATTAACTGTAGCACTTCAGGTACTGTTCAGGGGGCTTCTTATGTTGGAGGGCTAATCGGGGCCAGTGGCGGCCAAGTCAATCAGTGCAACTCCTCTTGCGATGTGTCGGCTTCAGGTGAATACATCGGCGGTCTTGTGGGACAAAGCTATGATGTTCTTCAGAGCTGCTCCACAGGTACTGTCCGCGGAAATCACCGTGTAGGTGGATTAATCGGCTTTAACGGCCGTAGTATCATAAACTGCTTTTCTACGGCCGATGTCAATGCCACCGGCTATTATGTCGGCGGACTGGCCGGAGAAAGCAGAGAAATAAATGATTGCTATGCTATGGGTGCCGTTAAAGGTAATTCTCATGTCGGTGGACTTGTTGGTTATTGTTCCGAAGCAATCGACAGGATTACAAGGGCATATTCTACGGGATATGTTACGGGTTCGAGTTATGTTGGCGGACTTGTAGGCCGAAAAAATAGTTCGGCGACTGTGAATTATGCGTTTTGGGATATCGAAACAAGCGGCCGAACTACCAGCGCAGGGGGTATCGGTAAAACAACTTCACAGATGAAAACAATATTTACCTACTCCGGCTGGTCCATTCAGCCGCCTCTCTGGAATATTCAAGATGGCCTCGATTATCCGCATCTTTTGTGGGAAGGCCTTCCAGGTGAAATTTTCCCCTCTCATTGGTATGCGAGCGGCTCAGGCGATATCAATGATCCCTATATCGTTTCTCAGCCCCGGCATTTAATTGCGATTGGTTATATTCCTGATGACTGGGATAAATATTTCAGGTTGGATGCCGACATCGATTGCAGCGGATTCGAAGACCAGTTCCAGCCCATCGGTAACTCGGAAACCTCATTTATCGGCGTTTTCGACGGAGCAGGACATACAATTTCAAACCTTTCGATTGATTCTCAAAATCCCCAGTACGTCGGCCTGTTCGGTTTTGTACAAAACGCAGAGATAACCTGCCTGGGACTTGTCGACCCCAACATTCGGGGCAATGACAGAATAGGTGCATTAGTAGGCGATTTTGGCGGTGGTTTGTTAACGCAATGCTGGGTCAGAGGCGGAACAGTCAGCGGCAGTCAGGATGTCGGCGGACTTGTCGGATATAGCTCCAGCAGCGCCTCGATTATCAGAGACTGCTATGCACAAGCGGATGTCTTTGGTGAAAGGATGGTCGGGGGGCTCGTGGGCATCAATTCCGGTCCGGTCCTTTATAGCTATTCGACGGGATTGGTAACAGCGTCCCAGGACGTTGGCGGATTAATAGGCATCAGGTTCACTGATGAACCGGTCAGTAACTGTTTCTGGGATGTAAATACGAGCGGTCAAGCCACAAGCGCAGGAGGTATGGGCAAGACAACTCAACAGATGAAAGATATAGATACATTCATCGGCTGGAGTTGTTATGGCGGCTGGACAATCGACAATGGCGCCGATTATCCGCGCGTCGCCTGCGAAAATGCCCCCGGCGAACCTATCGATGCCTCCTTATCGGATTACCTCGCCGGAAGCGGCTCTGCCGATGACCCTTATGAAATTTCAGATGCTGCCGGCTTGAGTTTGATTGGTCGGTTCGACTGTTTCTGGGACAGGCACTTCGAGCTTACGGCCGATATCGATATGTCCGAAGTCCCGGGCAATTCTTACCATATTATTGGAACACAGGCCAAACCCTTCACCGGTGTTTTCAACGGCAAAAATCATTCCATATATAACTTCTCCTGCGAAATAGATGATAGCTTTGTAGGAATGTTCGGTTGTGTTAGTGATGTTAATGCACGCATCAGTAATCTGAAACTCGTTAATTCATATATCGTCGCCGGCTCATATTATACCGGAGCTCTCGCCGGCTCTGTTGAGCAGGGAAGCATCCTTGACTGCTCCGTCGAAAATGGTTTCGTCAGTGCTGACGGTTTCTGTGTCGGCGGTCTTGTAGGGCGATTCTATTCGAACGGAGACCTTGTACGATGCAGCGCCATCGCTGAGGTGAACGGGATTGGCAGTGTGGGCGGTTTGATTGGCTCGCTGGAGATGAATTCGGTTTCTGATTGCTACGCCCGGGGTAATGTGTCGGGTCAGCATGAAGTCGGCGGCTTTGCCGGGCGTGCAAGGTTCAAAAACTTGTCTAATTGTTACTCTTTTTCCGATGTGACCGCGGATATGTATGGCGCAGGCGGCTTTATAGGCATTATTATGCCATCCCCGGATGGATTCACTATCACCAATTGCCACACTGATTCCGTTGTTACCGCACAGGACTCGGCCGGCGGTTTCGCCGGTCGTATCCAAGGCGCAAAAAGGGGCCGTATATCAAATTGCACATCAAATACCCAGGTAAGTACTTCTGCATCCGGCCCAGCCGGAGCGGGTGGCTTTGCAGGGTTTAATGATGCCAATTTAATCTCCTGCCTGGTATCCGGGACGGTATCGGGTTTCGACAGGGTTGGCGGCCTGTGCGGAACCTGCATCGGTAGTATTGATACCTCCAAATTCTCCGGCTCTGTCAATGGAAATAATTACGTCGGCGGGCTCGTCGGTTATCAGGATTATACATCCGCCTTATTACCACGTATTACGGATTCTTACTGCGAAGGGCAGGTTGTCGGAATAGCTGACGTCGGCGGTCTCGCTGGTTATAATCGCGCCCCGATTTCAAACAGCTACTCCGCCTGTGCTGTTTCGGGTTCTGATATGGTCGGTGGACTTGTCGGTTATCCTTATGGTTATATGATTTTCAACTGTGTCTGGGATGCTCAGATATCAGAGGTCAATGTGCCGTTCGGCAGTGGTAGTTACGACTACACATTCACCAACAGGGGCAGGACTACCGAACAGATGAAATCCCCTTATTCCTTCGCCGCCTGGGTTTGCGACCCCAACTGGACTATCGACAACGGCAAAAGCTCACCTCGATTGCCCTGGGAAAACTGGCCCGGCACAAATATTTATGATGCCATTTTTGAACACGGCTCCGGTGAGCCAAATGACCCTGTTCTGATTTACAAACCTCAGCAGCTTATGGCACTTGGCTGGTCCGACTGTATTCTCGACAAAAATTTTGCTTTGGACGCAGATTTGCAGCTTTCCGATTATGACCAGTCCGATTTCAGGCCGATCGGAACCGGTCTTTATAAGGGGCCGTCAGGAAGAAGGTGCTTCACTGGAACATTTGATGGTAGGGGGCACATCATTTACGACTTTAATTACCGGCCGGCTTATAAACAGGAAAATTACTCGGGTAGCGGCCTTTTTTGCTGCTTAAACGACCCTAATGCTCAAATTATGAACATAGGTTTGGTTCGACCGGATATCAACGGCGTATTAACTTATTCTCAGTACTGTGGACCCCTCGTTGGATATCTGAATTCCGGAACCATATCCAACTGCTTCTCTCATGATGGTAATATCGCGGGGATATACGGCATAGGCGGGCTTGTCGGCCGGCTCGGCTCAGCCGATGCTAAGGTACTTGACAGTTACTCAACGACGAATTCCTTCGCTTTGTCCAGCTACGCAGGCGGTTTGGTCGGATATAATCAAAACGGCGTTGTCCAGCGATGCTATTCTTCCGGCAACGTTACGGCTCAGTCGGTTAAAGGTGGTCTTGTTGGCGGTGGCGCAGGAAATGTAAGTGCTTCTTTCTGGGATGTCAACACAAGCGGACTAACTACCAGCGCAGGCGGTACCGGGCTGACCTCTGAACAGATGAAAACGTCCTTTTACTTTATCGACGCCGGCTGGGACTTCAACGACGTCTGGCAAATCTGTGAAACTACCAACTATCCCAAATTTATCTGGCAGATTCTCGCCTCGGATTTCCTCTGCCCGGACGGTGTTGACTTTATCGATTTCTCTTTCCTTGCCTCGCACTGGAGGCAAACGGAATATGGTGACTGCAACGGCCTGGAGCTTACCGGTGACGGTATTATCAATTCCGTCGATTTTTCGGTCCTCGCCGGCTTGTGGCGGCAGGGTAGCTGCGGCTCCTGCAGCGGCGCCGACTATTCTCACGACGGCAAAGTCGATTCTGACGACCTCGTCATTTTCTGTGACAACTGGCTTGTAGATGATTACGGCCCTGTCGGAGGGGCCGAGCTTACGGGCGATGGCAATGTTAATGTCGATGACCTTATGTTCTTTGCGCAGCAGTGGCTCACCGCTTTCTAACCTCCTTTGTTCGGGGCTGTAAATGCTGTGAAATGCTCGTTACTCGATGTTCGATAATCTGTATTCTGTTCCCTGTTGTCCGTCTTTGCTGACTGCGGCTGGCAGGACTCGAACCTGCAACCTTTGGTTCCGTAGACCAACGCTCTGTCCAATTGAGCTACAACCGCTATTACTCGCCGCCATTGTCGCTAATTACTCATCGCTCGTTGTTATAATTATACCCTTTTGACCTGTAGAAGCAATGGTAATTTCCTTGACGGGCCTTCGACAAAGCTCAGGACAGGCAGGGGGATAAGAGGTTGACTATACGCAGGATATTCAGTTTAATATCGCGGTTTATAAACTCATTAAAGGAATGCTGAGATGAATATGAAAGTTAGCAAAAGAGCACAAGCCGTTCCGCCTTCGGCCACGCTGGCCGTTACGACAAGGGCGAAAGAGCTTAAAGCTCAGGGTATTAATGTCGTCAGCTTCGGCGCCGGAGAGCCCGATTTCGATACCCCTGATTACATCAAAGATGCAGCCATTGAGGCCCTCAAGGCGGGAAAGACGAAATATACCCCCGCAGCAGGCACGATTGAGCTGAGAAAAGCCATTGCCGAGAAGCTGCTCAAAGACAACGGCCTGCAGTATTCCCCACAGCAGATTATTACCAATATAGGCGCCAAGCACTCGGTTTATAATGCGATGCAGGCCGTCCTCGACCCCGGCGACGTCGTGATACTACCCACGCCTTACTGGGTAACGTACCCGGAAACAGTAAAGCTGGCCGGAGCTAAACTAAAAGTCATAAAAACCAGCAGGAAGACCGGCTACAAGATTACACCCGAACAACTGATAAAAGCCATTGGCCAGAGAACGCGAATGCTCCTCCTCAATTCGCCCAACAATCCCGGCGGTTTCACCTATACCCCCGATGAGCTTACCGCTCTTGCGAAAGTGCTCGAAGGAACAAATGTGGCGGTCCTCTCCGACGAGATTTACGAACGTCTCATCTACGGCGACACTAAATTCGTCAGCTTCGCCTCGTTAAGTCAGGATGCTTACGAGCGGACTCTCACAATTAACGGCCTCAGCAAGACCTATTCTATGACCGGCTGGCGGCTGGGTTACACTGCCGGTCCAGTTGAAGTGATAAATGCTATGGGCCGTCTGCAAAGCCATTCGACTTCCAATCCCGTTACTTTCGCGCAGGATGCCGCCATTGCCGCTCTCAAAGACCCCAACAACGAGGTCGAGAAGATGAGACAGGCGTTTGAACAGAGGGCAAACTATATGGCCGAACGCCTCAACTCCATAAAGGGTGTCAAGTGTCAGCCGGCAACCGGCGCCTTCTACTGTTTCCCTGATGTCTCGAAACATTACGGGCGCACTATCGGCGGCGCGGAATTAAAAGGAAGTATGGGTTTCGCCAAGGCCCTTCTCGAACAAGCCAACGTTGCCGTCGTCCCCGGCCTGCCCTTCGGCTGTGACAAAAACGTCCGCCTCAGCTTCGCTACCTCGATGCAGAATATCACCGAAGGACTCAATCGCCTGCAAAACTGGCTTGCTTGTTAAATTGTTTGACGCAGTAACTCAATAAATCTATGCGTCTTTAGTGTGTGTTTGTGTGAATCGCTTCAAAGGCGATTTGGCTTACCCTGATGGTCTTTTCGATGTCTGCCTTTGTATGGGCTAAAGAGACGAACATTGCTTCATACGCGCTTGGGGCAATGTAAATCCCGCTTTCAAGCATTTCGGCGAAGAAGACCTTGAACTGCCTGATATTGGTCGATTTTACGTCTTCGAAATTCCGGACCGGCCTGTCCGTAAAAAAGCAGCTCAAAAGCGACCCGACACGATTGATAATAATGGGGACATTCTCACTTTTCGCCGCGTCTTTCAATCCACTTGCCATCATTGCGGATTTTGTTTCAAGTTTTTCGTAGCAGTCGCCCTTTGCCAATATGTCGAGAGTTGTATTTGCCGCCGCCGTGGCAATCGGATTGCCGCTTAGCGTCCCCGCCTGATACACGGGTCCCATCGGTGCCAGCATATCCATAATTTCGGCTTGTCCGCCGACTGCTGCCAAAGGTAGTCCGCCTCCTATGATTTTACCAAGGCAGGTTATATCTGCACTGGTTCCGTAAAGTTCCTGTGCTCCGCCTTTGGCGACGCGAAAGCCGGTGATTACCTCGTCGAAAATCAAGACCGACTTTTCATTAACGCATAAATCCCGTAGGCCGCGTAAATAACCTCTGGCAGGGGGGACAACTCCCATATTCGCTGCTGCCGGCTCAACGAGTATGGCCGCGATTTTTCTCTTGTGTTTTTGTAACGCCTTTTTGACTGCTTCGATATCGTTATAAGGTAAAACAACCGTCAGTTTAGCTATCCCTTTAGGAACACCTGCGCTGGCCGGTATTGATTGTTCGGCCAGCCCCGAGCCGGCGGCGGCGAGGAGCGAATCGCTGTGGCCGTGATAACACCCTGCCATTTTGATTATCATGTCCTTGTCGGTGTATGCGCGGGCTAAGCGTATCGCCGTCATCACCGCCTCAGTCCCGCTGCTCACAAGCCGGACCTTCTCAATCGATGGCAGGGCGTTACAAATCTTCTTTGCCAGCTCGGTCTCAGCAAGCGTCGGTGCTCCAAAACTCGTTCCTTTTTTTGCGGCCGATTCGACGGCCTTGACGACTGCCGGGTGTGCGTGCCCTAAAATCATCGGCCCCCACGACCCGACGTAGTCGATGTATTCGTTTCCGTCGATGTCGTAGATTTTAGACCCCTTCGCCCTGGCTATGAAAAGGGGCTTTTGCTCAACACCCCCGAACGCCCGAACCGGCGAATCCACTCCCCCCGGCAGATACTTCGCCGCCTCGCCAAAAGCCGATGCTGATTTTGAGTGTCGTTTTTCCTTCATTGCCTTAATCGTAATGGTTGGACCTCTTCCGGTCAATTGTCCTTTGTCTTGGTGTCCTGAGTGTTCTGCAGAGCATTAGAGGTTCTAAGACAGAAACAAAAAAGCCCGACGGACGAATGCCGGGCTTTTGTTGTGTCTTTTGTTCGGGCGTTATTATAAACCTGCGGCCTTTCGAAGTTTGGCAGCCATATCGGTTTTTTCCCAGGTAAATTCCGGCCCTTTTCGGCCGAAGTGTCCGCCGTGGCTGGTCATGGAGTAAATCGGCCTTTCGAGCTTCAGATGCTTAATCATCGCTTTGGGGGTGAGGGGGAAAAGCTTGCGAACAATCCGGCTGAGTTTGTCCTCGTTTATTTTACCCGTGCCCTTGGTATCTACGAGTACTGAAAGCGGGTCGGCGACGCCGATGACGTAAGACAGTTGAATTTCGCATACGTCGGCCAGGCCCGCCGCGACGATATTCTTTGCGATGTATCGTGCCATATAGCTTGCGGTCCTGTCAACTTTTGTCGGGTCTTTCCCGCTGAAGCACCCGCCGCCATGCCTGCCCCTGCCCCCGTATGTATCGACGATAATCTTTCTGCCCGTTACGCCGCAATCGCCTGCCGGGCCGCCTATGACAAATTTTCCCGTAGCGTTGATGTGAAAAACCGTGCGCTTATCGACTAATTTTTTCGGCAGTGCCGGTAGCACGACCTTTTCGATTATCTGCTTTCGCAGCTTTTTATAAGGGATATCCGGCTTGTGCTGAGTTGCCACGACTACTATCGGTATATGTGAGGGTTTGCCGTTGGTGTATTCGACGGTCACCTGGCTTTTGCCGTCCGGGCGAAGCCAGGGCAGCTTCTTTGTCTGCCGCATTTGCTCCAGGCGGGTCGTTATAGCGTGCGCAAGCTGAATCGGCATCGGCATCAGCTGCGGCGTCTCCCTGCAGGCATACCCGAACATCAAACCTTGGTCGCCGGCGCCCTGTTCCTTGTGCAGACCTTTTCCCGTGGTTACACCCTGTGAAATGTCCGGGCTTTGCCGGCCAATCGAGACCAGCACCGCACAGTTTTCGTAATGAAAACCGGCCGCGGGGTCGTCGTAACCTATGTCTTTAATGGTTTGACGGACGACCGCGGGTATGTCGAACAATGCCTTTGTAGTGATTTCTCCCGCTACGACGGCCATATCGTTTTTTACAAGCGTTTCGCACGCAACCCTGCTTTTCGGGTCCTGCGAGAGACAGGCATCGAGTATCGCGTCTGATATGCGGTCCGCCACCTTGTCAGGGTGGCCCGTTGTTACCGATTCGCTGGTGAAAAGGTATTTTTCCATTGCCATATGAGCATATCCTTTCATTTTTGAGTCAGGTTCCTTCCGGCCATTCAGCCGGAAATATCGTTAAGCGTCCAGTCATACCTCATAAACTTTACCGTGTAGTTGCCCGTCTCAAGAAAATTGACGTCCCGAGCCGGAAGATAATTCGTCAAAAAATTGAGCACGGCCCGCACTGACGGCACCTGGTCTTTGAATTTCAGGTCCGTCCCGTATTTTGCGATGAATTGCTGACCATACCAGTTATCATTAAATACCGCCGACAGATATACGATTGCATTTTCACGCTCTATTTTGATTGCCCGCCCGTTCGCAATGAACCTTCTTACCTGGTCATCGAGCTGTTGCGAGAGTGTCGGTTCGCAATACGCCTCGTTCCTAAGGGGAGGCCCTGAAATCGTTCCATAGTTAATTGCTAAAAAGAGCCGGGGGTCGTCGAACTCTTTTTTGAAAAACCGTTCATTTATCTCCCGCAAAGTGAACTCTTCATCCATTATTATAAACTTATGCTGGTCCCAAAGCCCTTTGATATGCTGAATGCTGTTCGGCGGCCAGAACAAACGAAGGATTCTCGACGACTGGATAGGGTAATTATCAAGGATTATTTTGATGAGCTCCAGATTATAGCCGTTTATCCAGAATGCCAGCTTATCTTCTCTCGGCATTAATTTATACTCCTTGCGGCTAAAATCCCTGAATATATCCAGCACATGGAGTAATTCCAGCTTTTTGCGTGAAAGGATACTGTAATTTACCATTCCTCGACTATCCACATAAGTGCCGAGAATCTCCGTGCATCTGTCGCATAACTTTTCTTCAGGACCGGGCTTTGTAGAAACAGGCTGGGGCTGTGTCTCGTTTACTTCGGGCGGCTGTGCCTTCGGCTCCTGTACGTTCGGTTCCGGGGTGACCTCCTGCGCAATTTCGGCCGGTTTCTGCGATGGTTCCGGCGGCATTTGAGGCAGGTTGGGCTCCATTTTCTCGATTGTCTGCCCGGGACTAACCTGCTGCGGCTCCGTGACCGTTACAGGTGACGGTATAACCACCTTTACCTGTTCTTTTTCGCATCCCATGCCAGTCAGCATTATAGCTGTCAAGGCCGCAGCTAAAATGATATTCCTGTGCATTTTTTATGCCTTCCACATGTTATAAAAACATTTTGGTCGTATTTTCGTAGAATCACGCATAATAAGAGATTGGCCGGAAAAAAGCAACGCTTTGGAAGTTATTTTTTGACTGTTTTCCTGTTTTTCGCATTTGCGTTCCCGATTTCTCAGGAGTTTTTACGCCATTTTGCTTTGGGGTAATTGGCTTGACAGCAGGGGGCCTTTGCGTTACTTTATTATACGGTGTATAAAGAAGTTGTAAAACTTTGGAGACGGTGACGGATGACCCGGAAAACCCTGTCGGTTACGGTAGTAATTATATTACTTCTACTTTTTATAGCACCTGCCAATGCAGTTGATGTGCGTGATATGGAGGCCGTCCGCGACAAAAAAGTCCTCGACGATGCCGACCTTGACATAATCGATACATTCGTCAGCCAGGCAGTTGATGAGATTCTTAACGCCCAGGATTTCTCCTCTATATCGAATGTTCGTGCTTTGATAGTGGCCAACAGCGCCAGTAACGAACCGGGCCAGGAGCAGTTCGCACAGCAGTTCTCCGAATCCGCCCAAAAACACATCGAAGACGCCCTGCAGCAGGCCGAGCAGCTGACCCCGCCCGGCCGACGCTTCAAGGTAATCACCAACCTGCTGATGCTCATTGATGACCTCGCAGACCCGCACCTTGCTGAACTTCCGCTAAAATACTTAAACAGCGGCAATGCCGTAATCAGCTATTGGGCCGTTCATTGCCTGACTAATCCCAAAATCGCCGATAAGCTGGAGCTTGACACCGCCCGGCAAATTGCCAGCCGCCTCGAAGCGGTCGTTGCGACGGGCAGTCCGGAGATACTTCGGCTAATCGCCTCCTTTGCCGGCTCGGTGAATATTCCCGAGGGCGACGACCTTCTATTTAAGGTTGCCGACCGCAGAATCGCATCCTACGCCGACTGGTCTGTTCGCTGCGAGCTTGTGGACGCCGACATACTCAAAGAGCTTGCCGACAAAATGGCCTCTGCCGGTGCTGACAGGGCGGCAGCAGGCAGAAGGTTCGGCCAGTTGCTATCGTATGTGTTCCAGCGTTATATAAAAGGCGCCGATACGCTGAATCAATCTCAAAAAGAGCAGCTTGTTTCAGTCCTTGTCGAAACCGAAAGGACCTGTCTGCCGAAGCTGACCGGCAAGCCGTCCTTCGGCATCAAAAAAGCGATTGAATCCGGCGATTTGGCCGCTCTGCTCGAGGAGCATAACAATCTTCTCGGTGATGCGACTAAGGAAGGGCAGCTTCCTGCTAAAATGGGTTTCGATTACGGCAAGGACAATACCGGAGTATCGCTTACTCATCCGTTGGAACTGGCTTCGCCACCCGATTCAGCCGGCTCGACAGAAAAAATCAACGTGGGGTAATGAAGACGCTGCCGGCGGATTTGGATTTTGGCTGATTCGGCCGCAACAAAAACTAAGCCGGACACTGGAGGTTTGGCCTGATAATGAGTCATCGCACAAACGCCGCGGGATTTTTCCTTTTTGTTCTTCTCGGCCTTATAATTTGTCTTCAGATTATCTCGATGCTTCAATCGGACCGCCTATACATTGCCCTCAACGAAATTGAGGATGTCATTGAAGGGACCGCACGGAGAAAACCGGCCGGTGCCGGTGCTGACTTAACAACTCAATATCCCGGCGACGACGGCGACTGGCTTGTCTGGGCAATGCGGGTCGAGCCAAAGACACTGAATCAAATCAACGTGGATAACGATATTTATTCTCGCTGGATTACCGTTAAAAACATTTTCGAGCCGCTGATGGAGTATGATTTCGACGAAGTAAAACTGAAACCCCTTATTGCCGAAAGCTGTGAGGTTTCAAAAGACGGGCTTGAAATCACCTTTCGTCTCCGAGATGACATTCATTTCTCTGACGGCGTTCCGGTTACGGTTGACGACGTGATATTTACGTATCAGACCGTTATCGACCCGAACGTCGATGCCGCAAATCTCGCCAATATGTACGTTGACGTTGACAGGGTTGAGAAAGTAAGCGACCGAGCTGTGAAGTTTTATATGAGGCGGCCTTATTTCAAGGCGCAGGAGGTCCTTTCTTTCTGGGACATAGGAATATATCCGAAACATATTTATGAGTATAAAGACGCAAGGCAGTTCAATCAGCGGGTCTCTAATCCCGTCGGCAGCGGCCCGTACGTCTTCGAGCGATGGGACACCGGCTCACAAACCGTTCTTCGCCGGAATGAAAATTACTGGGGGCCAAAGCCGAGGATAAAAAAAGTTATTTATAAGTTCATCACCAATCCTATTGCTGCCGTCCAGGCCCTCAGGTCGCACCAGGTCGATTTAATCATCCCTGAGCCGGACCAGTATGCCGACCTTGTCAAAGACGTCGAGTTCAACAGGGAATTTAACTGTCTGGACTACTGGAGTCCGGGCGACCCGTTTTATTACATCGGCTGGAACGAGGACACGCCGTTCTTTTCCGACGCCCGGGTTCGGCTGGCGATGACGCTTAGTATCGACCGTGAGCAGATAGTATCAGAGTTGCTCAAGGGCTACGGCGAGCTGGTTACGGGCCCATTTTATATCAAGGGAGCTCAAAACAACGAAACAGTCAAGCCCTGGCCCTATGACCCTGAGATGGCGAAGAGTTTATTAGACAAGGCCGGATGGCTCGATCGCGACGGAGACGGCATAAGAGACAAAGACGGCATTCCATTCCGGTTCAAATTCCTCTATTCCGTCGAAAGCGACGTATATACGCGCCTCGCGTCGCTGTTAAAAGATGAGCTGGCCAAAATCGGCGTAGATATTATGCCCGACCCTTACGAGTGGTCCGTGCTGATACCGAAAATAACCGACAGGCAGTTCGAGGCAATGGTTATGGGGTGGGGCGGTGATATTATCGAAGACCAGTATCAGATTTTTCATTCGTCACAGGTCGGCAATCGCGGCTCAAATTACGTCGGTTTCAGAAATGCCGAAGCCGACGCCTTGATGGAGCAAATCAGAATCACCATCGACCTCGCCGAATCCGATGCCCTCTGCCATCAGCTTCATCGGCTCCTCCACGAGCAGCAGCCGTACACCTTTCTTTTTACCCGGCCCACCTTCCGCGCAGTTGATAAACGATTCCAAAACGTTAACATTCATAAGCTGGGCCTGAATTACCTGGAATGGTACGTGCCGAAAGAAAAGCAAAGATATAAATAGTTGTCATTCCCGCGAAAGCGGGAATCTACAATTATATGAAATGCTGGATACCTGCTTCCGCAGGTATGACAATTAATTTTGTTTGTGTAAAGGATTGCATTATGAACGGACGGTCAGGTGTATTCAAATTCTTTCTGTTTTTGTTTCTCGGCGTAATAATACTTTTTCAGATTCTCTCGATGATTCAGGCCGACCGGCTTTACAAACGTCTCGATGGTCTCGTCAACCGGCTGGAAACCCCCTCCTTCGCTCCTTCCAGGCCGGCGGAAAAACCCGCCACGTCCGCTTCTCCGGCCCTCGAAGAGTATCCCGGCGACGAAGGCGACTGGCTGGTATATTGCCTTACCGCTGAGCCGGCTACTCTTAACTTTTTTATCGAGTCGGCGTCCTGGGCGACCCGCTGGATTGAGACGGACAATATATTCGAATCCCTGATAGAGTACGAGCCGGACGCCTTCAAATACAGGGGCAAGCTCGCGGAGGAATTTTCCATATCGCAGGACGGCCTGGAAATTTATTTCAAACTAAGGGACGATATTCATTTTTCCGATGGCCATCCGGTAACGACCGACGATGTTATTTTCACCTACGAAACAATCATAGACCCCAATATCGATGCTGCAAGCTACGCCAATTATTTCCGCGACGTGGATCACTACGAAAAAATCAACGACAGGGAAATAAAGTTCTATATGAAAAGAGTATATTTCCTCTCGCTGGGTTATCTCGGCGGCATCTCCATCCACCCAAAACACATATACCAATACAAAAACGCCCGCCAGTTCAATGAGCGAAGAAGCAACCCCGTAGGTACGGGACCTTATGTCTTTGAAAAATGGGACGTCGGCAGACAGGTTGTTCTTCGCCGCAACGAAAATTACTGGGGGCCCAAACCAAAAATAAGAAAACTGGTCTTTCCGTTTATCACCAATGACACTGCGGCAATACAGGCGCTTCTGGCAGGGCAGATTGATTACATAAGGCCGTTACCCGACCAGTTTGCAGAAAAATGCAGCGATGAGGATTTCAGGAAAAAGTTCTACTGCCTTTCTTACTGGGACGCCGCAAACACCGGCTATTTCTGGATTGGCTGGAACGCGGCCAGACCCTGTTTCGCAGACAGGAGAAACCGCTTGGCGATGACCCTGCTGATTGACAGGCAGTCCATCAAGGACAATATCCTTAGAAATCCCGAGGCCGAGATTCCCACGGGGCCGTTTTACATATACGGTCCGCAAAATGACCCCAACATAAAGCCCTGGCCTTATGACCCCGAAAAAGCAAAACAATTGCTCGACGAGGCTGGCTGGATTGACCATGACGGCGACGGCATACGCGATAAAAACGGGGTCCCGTTTCGTTTCAAATATATGATTGTTGCAGACCAGGCCCTGCACGAGCAGATTGCAAAGCTTGTCAAGGATTCCGCCGCTCAGGCCGGCATCGATGTAATCCTTGACCCGTACGAATGGTCGGTATTTACACAGAAAGTTCAGGACAGGGATTTTGACGCCGTCAGTATGGCCTGGGGCGGCGATGTCGAAAGCGACCCGTATCAGATATGGCATTCGTCCCAGCGCTTCAACGGCTCCAATTATGTCGATTTTAACAATCCCCGGGCCGACGCCCTCATAGTACAGGCACGCCAGACGCTCGACCCGGACAAGCGCAACGCTCTTTATCATCAGTTTCATCGAATACTGCACGAAGAGCAGCCCTACACGTTCATTTACACGCGTCCCGAGCAGAGATTTCTGGACAGGCGTTTTCGAAACGTCATAATACACAAGCTCGGAATCAACGAGCGCGAATGGTATGTCCCCTCGCAGCTTCAAAAATATAAATGACCACGTATATAATTAGACGTTTATTTCTGATGGTACCCACGCTATTGGGTATCACTATTGTTGTTTTTGCCATCAGCCGGCTGGCGCCGGGCAATCCGGTAACGCTGTCTATGGGGCCGGGCGGTATGATGGACGCCCAGCGGGCGGCTGACGTCCGCGCCGCACGGATGCGCCTCTACGGACTCGATAAGCCCGTTTACGTGCAATACGCCGTCTGGCTGGGCCGTGTCGCTCGCCTCGATTTCGGCAACTCAATCAAGCATCATCGGCCGGTTATCGACCTCATTAAGGAACGCCTCCCGATTACGCTGATGCTGAATCTCATCTCTTTTGCCATTATATACACGGTATCGATACCGCTGGGCATACTTTCGGCAGTGGGGCGTAAGAGGTTTCTTGACCGGGCAAGCTCTATAATGCTCCTGATGCTGTGGTCGCTGCCGTCTATGTGGGTGGGGCAGATGTTAATCGGTTATCTGTGCGGCCCGCCGTTGAACTGGTTTCCGCCCGCGGGCCTGTCCAGCAACTACGCCGAGCAGCTTCCGTTTTTCCCCTGGC
>CAZHVR010000041.1:0-24158 GCA_964536225.1 uncultured Pirellulales bacterium | reverse complement strand
ATATGCCTGCCGGGCGAACGCTATCTTGTTCTCGGTGCTCGACAATTCCTCCTGCACCGCCAGGAAGTTCTGGTTGGCCTTGAGGTCGGGGTAGTTCTCCACCACTAACATAAACTTGCTCAGCGCCTCGCCGAGCTGACCCTCTGCCTTTGCTGCGTCGCTTACGGTTTTCGCCCCCATCGCCCTGGCCCTGGCCTCCGTTACCGCCTCCATCGTTCCCCGCTCGTGCTTCATATACCCCTTTGCCGTCTCGACAAGGTTCGGTATCAGGTCGTGCCTGCGCTTGAGCTGTACGTCTATCTGGGACCACGCGTTATTGACCTGGTTGCGTAACCTCACCAACAGGTTATATACCCCGATGACAAACAGCACTAACAGAAACAGAACTATGAAGATAATCAGAAGAACAATCAAAACCACACCCATAGCGCTCATAATATCTCTCCTTAACGGTCCTCTTGTTTTTTCTCGCCGGCCTTCCCCGCCGGCCTTATGCCTTATTCTTAATGCAAAACCGCCTTTAGGTCAACTCTTTTCATTTCTACTACGCTTATGGGCCGCTTTTGCATCACTGAATCTTGCTCCGCAGAAAAAATTGCTTTCTAAAAAAGACCATAAAATGTCATTCCCAACGATGCGACAGCGCAGTGGTGAATCTCTCTTTCAATTCCGGACCCGGATGCTCAGTATGACAAAAATATAGATGCCTGCAGAGCAAGAAAAATTCAAAGCCCTCTTGCTTTATTGCCCTGTAGAAGCTAAATTCACGTCTTTGTATGATGGCCGTTCTTGCGGATACCCCTAATCGCGGGAAATGAGTTTTTGCAATGTTGAAACAGCTTAACATAGTTGATGGAAAGCTCATCGAAAGCCGGGATGGCTCCGGGCAGGTTTCTGTCTATGTCGCCCCTGATGAGACCGAAAGAAAATACCTCGTCGAACAACTCAAAATTGATGAGCACACCCTCAATTCCTCTCTCGACCCCGACGAGCCAAGCCGCCTCGAGTTCGAGCCCGAGCACGCCGCTGTGATTTTCAAAAGACCCAAGCGGTACGTCGCCGAGGACAAATTCCTCTTCAAAGCCGCCTCAATCGGCTCGTTTATGTTCAAAGACCGCCTCGTCGTTGTCATCACCGAGGATGCACCGCTCTTCGAGGGCAGGTCCTTCGTAAAACTCCAGTCCGTTCAGGACGTCTTCCTTCGCCTCATCTACAGGAGTATTTCGCACTTCGTTGAGCACATCAGGGGTATCGACGCCATATCCGGCGAGCTTGAAAAGCAGGTTTACACCTCTATGGAAAACAGGCACCTCGTACACCTCTTCACACTCGAAAAATCACTCGTCTATTATTTTAACGCCATAAACTCCAACGGAGCGCTCATCGAAAAGCTCAAAAACAACGCCGCCAAAATCGGCTTCACTCCCGAAAACGTCGAATTCCTCGACGATATGATGATTGAAAACAACCAGTGCCGCATTCAGACCGAAATTTATTCCCAGGTCCTCGCCAGTATGATGGACGCGCGTGCCTCCATCGTCAGCAACAACCTCAACATCCGAATCAAGGCTCTCACCCTCATCACCATCGCAATTATGCTGCCTACTTTCGTCGTCAGCTTGTTCTCGATGAACGTAAGAATTCCGCTCGCCAAGTTTTATTTCGCCTTCTGGGTAATCTTTGCCCTCGCCGCCGGCTCCGCCATAGCTATGGGCATCCTCTGGTGGAAAAGAAAGTGGTAATCTTTCTCCTCGTAGCGTAGCGGAGATCCTCGGCGACTGCTCCTTTGGTTTTCTGCCGGGGACCCAGGATTTCGTACCGGGGCTTACCCCGTGAGATGATTTATCTATCTAACCGGGGTCATTCCGAGCGAGCGCAGCGAGTCGAGGAATCTTTTAAGTTTTAGTGCCGCAGGCATTCCTTATCATTTAGCACCCTGCATCGCAGGGGGTTTCTTCCAAGTCCATTATGTCCATTCCGTCCATCCTGTCATTCCGTGTTTAACACGGAATCCAGTTCTTTTTATGTTTCGCCCGGCAACTTTTATCCGCCTACGGCGGAAAACGCCCTCTTAATCTTTTCCGTCTTCATAAAAATCAAAAGCAAAATCATATATATCCATTGAATTGCGACTATACCATTGCCGATATTCATGGTTCCCCAGAATACTCTTAGAAAATCTTGCCAGCCACCGATTAAGTCAATAATTAATGATATAAATGTAGCTCCTAACGTAATAATCATAAACACAATCTGTATCCAGGCATATATAATCGACCCTCGTCTGGCCCATCCTTTCATCACAAGAAGACCTACCCCCAGTCCAATCAGCCATACTGCCAGAGCGAAGCCAACCATGCCTAAAAATAAAAACAATATACATGAAGGCGTTAATATGTTCTCCGGATTCTTAATAATCCCCGGTATTATTCTATACCAGCTGTGACCCATGCGCACCAGAAGGTAAAAACCAATGACAACATTGAGCACTCCGAACACCGTTACGCTCGTCGGCTTCGAGACCGGCTGCATCGGTTCTTGCGCTGCATTCTCTCCTGACTCATCCATCTTTTATATCCTCAAATCCCGGAAAAACCGTACTTATTATTTCTTAAATCCGCATCCCAAATCGGCAGTCGACAATCGGAAATCTCTCTTAGGGTCGTATTATATCGACAAACAGGTAAAGAAAACAGCTTTTTTCTTTACCACGAAGACACTAAGAATAATCAGCGTTTTTGAACGGCTTTTAAAAGGAAGGCCGAAGGCATTCAGCGGACGATGACAAAGCTTTTGACAAAGCATGCTTTATGAAAAAGTTTTGTCGAGTACGCAAAGCCGGGCAAAACAGTGTAAATCTGTGTCTAATACTTCGTGCCTTCGTGGTAAATAATCCGTGCAAATCCGTGTTAATCCGTGGTTAAAAATGGCTTACGCGGTGTCTGTTTTGTGTCCGAACATATCTGCCAGGAGCTCTTTAATCTTGTTGTTCTCGTCGAGCTTGGCCTTGTCGACTATCTCATTAAGCTCTCCCTTGTCGAACCATAGCCCGTCACCCCTCACGCATCTGTCTATCGTCAATACCGCCTCACCTTCGCCGATGTCCGCCTTTTCCATCTTCTTGTCGCATATCGGGCATTTCCTCGCTTCCTCTCCGCCTCTTTTCACCTTTCTAAATGACCCTATCAGTTCCCTCGATTTCGCCTCGTCCCCCAGTAGCATCTCCATCTCACCCTTATCGAGCCATATCCCCTCGCAATTCTGGCAGTAATCTATCTCCACCTCCACCAGCTCCATCACAATCATCGCGTTTTTACACACCGGGCAATCCATATCAGCACTTCCCTCATTTTTAATAACACCCGAATCTTACAATTCACCGTCCCCCCGGTCAACTCATTTAATTCCCCGCATGCAGCAATATGCCTGTTTTGAAGTTTGTGTTTGGATGATTGGGATTTGTCCGCCTTTAGCGAGACCTTGCCTTTTGGCGGATTTGGGATTACCTGCTGTCTTCCGTCTTCTTAACGCATTCCGCCAGCCCCGTCGGCTCCGCCACTTTCCTGTAGCCGATTGCTTTGATGACTTCGAGCACTTCCGTCCAGGTGGGAAACGGCCTGGCGTTGGCCTTCTTGTATTCGTCAATCGCCATCAAAAACTCGAACTGCTCATCGGACATCTGGCCTTCTTCGGCCGACTTGCGGTCGTCGCTCCTGCGCCTGCCCGGCCCGCGCCTGCGGTCAAGACCAAGACGCCTGTCAACTACGCTGCCCCTGCGGTCATCGCCGCCTCTGCGGTCCGTGTCTTTTCTTCGCTCCTCGGAATTCCTGTCGTTCTTTGGCATATTATATCCTAAAATTCGTCATCGAATAAATCGGCTGAAAAATCCTCCTCGCTCTCTTCTTCGAATTCGGAATCGTAAAAGTCGTCGAATGCGTCCTGCGACTCGATTATCACATGGGCTTCATCGGCCATTTCCTCCGGCGTCATCACAACGAACCTTTTGCCGCCCCCGAATTCATCCTGCTGTCTTTTAACTATCGCCGGGATTTCGTTGTTCTTTAGAAGCGTCTCGAAGTCCTTCGCTTCTTCCGACGTCTCCGCCGTCGCTACCACGACAAGCTCCTGTAATTTCGTTTGTCCTTTGTGACCTTTACGGGACCGTTTAGCCATTTCCAATTCTCCCTGACAATTAACTCCTTCCATTTTCCAGAGGGTTGCTTTTATCTATATTTATTCTCGTCAAAATTACCGGCCGGAATTATAAAAATTTTATTCCCCTCTTTCAAAATTTTTTTTCTCACTCCCGCCGGTTAGGCCGACTTGCCCTAAACCCTTATGTTTACTTGACTTGGTGCAGTTTTTGACTGTTTTAGGGGTTCCGCCGGATTAAATATCGCCGTTTGACTCAAATGCTGCCCGTTCACCCGGCCTCGGAAAATTCAGCCGGGCGAATTCGCCATGATATTTTCTCGCTCCAGAATCATACGCCTTCGCCGCCGCCGTCTCGTCTTCGAAGCTCCCCAGCCAAACCTTTTTACCCTTTACCCTCATTGTCGCTGCCCATCTGCCGCTTTTCTTCCTGAAATGCACTCCAAGATACCTCGACGTTGTCTTCGTCTTGTCCACCCCGCTGTTGCAGTTGCATCCGTTCTGCGAATACGTCGCTAATCGCAGGTTTTCCCTGCGGTTGTCTAACGGGTTTCTGTTCCTGTGGTCCACAAGCAGGCCCTTCGGAGCGTTCATTATCTTCCTGTGCATCGCAATCATCACCGACCCTCTTTTCGGCACGTCGGCGAACCGTATCGCGTATGTCTTTCCGAAGCACGTCTTGGCGCACCACCCGTAATTATTCAGCCGGTAGTAATCCGCCTCGTCAACTAACGTAAATTTCCCCTCCGTCAGTGCTATCCTGCGATACGTATATCCGTACTTCCACTTCCGGTACCTCACCGCAGGCCACGCGCAAATCCTGTCCAGCCACGTTGGAATATTAACTGTTAAGCTGAATTTCGTTCCCATTCCTAATTCACCTCCCTTGTCCTCGACTCAAGCCCCGAAGGAACCGCAGTCGGGGATCCAAAATTGAAAATACTAAATCCTTTGGGGAAGCTTCCCCGAAGAGACCACATAGGTCCCTCTATCCTATGGCGCGATCTTGCGCGATATTGTCGAAAACTAAGGTATTTCCTGATGGTAAATGAGATGGCTAAATGCACTTAAGTGCTTATGTTGAAAGGAGTAAAAAATTTTTTTAAAAAGTTGCAAACTAAGGGTTTTCGACTTGCGCGCTTTTGTCGAACACTTGTATCATACAACTGTATGAAACACTTAGTTTATTTTGCCTATCTTAACAGTTTATTGCCACTGATTTTCACTGATTTTTGACCGCGGGGACAGCAATTGGCAATACTTGCTGCGAAACTATTCGCCGAGATGCCGGATAAGGCCGTATTTGCGAAGGACAACCAGGTCCGCTTTCCTGGGTTGGCCATCTTCTTTCAACTGATAACTTACATCCATAACTTCAATAAAATCCGCCGTATACTCTTTCAACACGCCCCAATGCTCGATTATCTTGTCGCCCTTAATCAGTTCGAGAACCACCCTGTGGCCAATATGTTTCTCCAGCAATGGCTCGTATGAAGTTCCCGCCGAACCTATAAAATCCTGTTTCATCTGCGAAACATATTTATCCTGAGAGGTGAGTACGGCCCCTGCAGGAGTTGCCTTTTTCACCTGACTGATTAAAAGATTTATCACTTCCGTTACCGAATCTCTTAGAGTTTTGAAAACATTTAGTGTTTTTCTTTTAACCCTTCGCAGGAAATTCGGATGATACGCCTTTTTTAGTGCTGCCAGTCTTTTCTTTTCATTTTTTTCAGATAATTCGTCGTGAAAGCAAATCAACGTCTCTATATTGGGATACTCGTTTTTATACAGAATATAGCTTGTCTCATCGTGCCCCTGTTCACCCCTGTGCTTGGCCGGATAAACAAATTCCAGGCCGGTATTTTCCACCCTCAATTTGCCCCAGATAATTTTGCCCGAAGTTTCCAGCAGGGTTATCCTGTGCTGTGAAAAATCCTTCAGGCACTTATCCCTGCTTATTCTTCTGATAAAAGCGCCGACCGCCGTGGCCAGAACTATAAAGATTATAGTTATGGCCGTATACGGTATCGCAACAGCCAAAACATGAGGCATAACATACTCCCCTGAAGCCAATCTGAAAATATTTATCCTGCAGTTTCTCCGCAGGTTTTGACCAATAGTAAATAATCAATCGCCAATAGTCAATCGATATGCCTGACCCCGAAAGCCTTAATCGGGGATCATTCGCACGAAATTTTATCCGCCTCAAGGCGGATAATTTCCCATCCTGCAACGTTACACGACAAGTGGCGCTAATGAGCAGACGGCGGGTTAGTATTCGCCTTTTTTTTCAATTTCCCGGTCAAGGCCAGCGAAACCAGAATGCCCACGGCGATACCAATTAACATCGTGATCGCCAGCAGCGCAGCACGGGGCATTGTCAATGTCAGGAAGAGGAACTTCGTTTCTACCGGTTCGGTGTTCTGCAGGACCAGGATGATGGCGATAACCGCCAACACAAAAGCTGTCGTGAGTTTCGCTTTTACCATTTGCTTTAACCTTCCCTTGTTCTTTGGGGCTTACAAAACCGCCATCGTCGTATTCGGGCCGGTTGTTTTTCTTATCAAAGGTGCCCGCCTAAAGGCGAGGTCTCGCCATGCACAGGTATGGCGGACGTACAGCCCGGCTTCGCCGTGACAGATATTATCCTCCCGAATGTCGCCAAAGGCAAGGGTAATTGCGGTATGCAAGGCACTCTCGCAATGAATTACGCCCCCATCCTTTCTAATAATATCTGTCTTTTATTTTCATTCCAATAAATACAGCCAAAATCACAACAGCCACACCAATAGCTATCCAACCCATAGTGCTCATTAAAAGCATGTTAGGCCTCCTTTTCCACCGAACAATAATTATATGCTGTATAAACCTGTTTACAAAACCGCATCACTACATTTGAAGGCGATGCGCCGCTTTTTTCTTAACCGCCCACGCCGTCCCTTAGGGACGATACGCGAAGAGCAACGGAGTCCCGGTTTTCGGGGAGCAGGTCAGGTACCGGTACTTTCCTTTAAAGACTTCCTGACTTCCTCCAGGTAATCTTTGGCATAACCTATCATTCTCTTTATTATGCTTAATACAGACCTCGTATCTTTTCCTTTATGGCCATATTTATGTGATATTCGTAGAAGTCCCGAATCATCGTCATATACAAAATCATAATGTCCATGAGACCAAACTATGCCTGTTTTTCCCATTTCATCCGCTTTATCAAGCTGCATTGCATGTAATCTTGTTCGCATATTTTCCATAACTCTTTTGAGGTCAAAGTCAACGTCAATAATAATAGTGAGTGTTATTGAAGGTCTTCCGACGTCATCGTATGCGAATAGTTCTTCTGAGGGAAAACCTTCAGCGTATGCACTATATAAATCGTTTAAGTGATTAACTAGCGCGTCAGGACTGGCGGCTGTTTGCGGAATCCCCTTGTCGATTGACTGCTCAATCCTGGTAAGGGTCTTGATTGTATTACCTATTACCATAATCTATTCAAATCTTACAAAACTGCCGTCAGTGCCTTGCTCGGGCCGGATTCGCTTCTTAGTTTAAATTATACTCTTTTGGTCAAGAACTGCAACATTTGCTATGCGTGTGAATTGATTGATTCTACGGCAGCTCTCTCGCCCTCGGTTACCTCAAGGGGAAAACCTTCGCGGGCTGGCGAGGCTGCCTCAAAGTTCTCCTCTCGTCAAGGTATATCATACATCCAGAATTAAAAGTCCGCGTCAGTCCGTGTTTACGTTTGTGTTTGTCAGTGTGATGCCCTGAGCCGTTCAGGGCAGGGGATTAAAAAATTTGCATTTGGGGCCATTTTTTTGTTGCAAATGGCCTGTTCATCAGCAATAACAGTATCTTAACTTGCCCGCCTCGGCTGTAGCCGATGGCGAAGTCGGGCCGGCTCAAGCGTGTGCGCCGGCCGAATTGGTCGTTAACTTCTTTATGATTATGGAGGATTTGTTGTTATGGCAAAGGAAAGAGAAGTATTGGTGGTAGCCAGCAAAGTTAAGGCCTACATCAAAAGCAAAAAGATGATGACCTCATCTGATGCCATCGGCGCAATAAGCGGCAAAGTTTATTGCATGCTTGATGAAGCGGTCGCACGCTGCAAGGCAAACCGCAGAAGCACTATTAAACCGCAGGACCTCTAAAAATCATAACCAACTCCTTTTAAAAAGGTTGGGTCTTGTAATTAGCTGGCCGGATAGTTTTAGGCCATATTTACAAAAAAAGCCGTTGCGCCTCCTTGGCGCATCGGCTTTTTTATTATGCCTGCCTCAGCGTAGTCCTGATTATATATCCCGATGACAATACAACACTTTTCATTGACGAAGTGACCTGCTCCCCGAAATCTGAGGTAGGTTTAAGCGTAATGGAGATGTAATAAGAAGTATTAAATCAACTTTTGCAATCGAGTCACTTTCTTTGGTCCATCTGTCTCAATGCTGCTTTATCCATGCAGCAATATCACTTATGACTGCCTCGGCTACGTGACCTGCTTGTTCATACTCCGCACCTGTGCTTTTGCCGTGGACTTCCATGAACAGATGATTCAGAGATGGATAACTCTTCAATGTCACATCTTTTCGACCGGATAATGCCTGCCGCCATTCTTCGAAATCAGCCTTTGGATTTACCTGACAATCCTGTTCACCCTGCAATATCAACATAGGCTGTTTCAAGGTCTTGGCAACAGTTGCAGGATTGTAACCTTGCAGGTCCAGCCAATAACTCGTCGGTGCGAACAGGAGCAGGCCTTGGGAGGAACTGTCCTTGGACAGGCTTTTGATAGCCATAACTTGGCGTTTGACTTCTTCAATTTTACTCTTGCCATCCGCTGATAACTCGCTGGCAAGAGAAGCTTGATACAAGGTCTGCTCAAGCACTAAATCCTCGAGTGGCCTTGCAGCACCAGCCATAACTATGAATCCTGCGATATCTGAGTTGCCTGCTCCGATGCGCGGTACAAGCGTGCCACCCAAACTGTGTCCAAGAACGAACACTTTGTTTGTGTCTATACCTTCTGTCTTGCGCAAAAGGGAAACGGCCTCGAGTGCATCTGTAATAGTTTCTTCTTTGACTGTGAACCCTTCGAGCGAAGCAGCAAGTTTGGCAGTATACTCTTTCGTTCGTTTCTCGTAACGAAGCACCGAGACAGATTGAGATGCCAACCCCCATGCCAGGTCCCGAAATGGTTTGTTGGCTCCTATGCTTTCGTCTCTGTCATGGGGACCTGAACCATGTACTAAAATCACCGCTGGGAAAGGTCCTTTCCCGACAGGCAACGAGAGCGTTCCGGGAAGCGCCCACTCACCTGTGCCAACCGTGACTTCCCTATCCGTAAACAAACTCGACTTTGCATAATCTGGCGGCCGATATTCGACTTGAATAGGCACAAAAAACAATCCCGCTATTCTATCTGCCTTGTCGATGACCACTTTCACGTCAAGCCGCTGCTTCTGGAACTGGCAAGTCACGAAAACAACTCGGTATTGCCCAACAGCTTCTATCCTGGCGGCTTCCATTTTTTGAAAAGCACCCACCGTTTTCAGCAGGTCTATCCATATCGTTTTCAATTTATCGGGAGGAGCCGCGGTCCTCATAGTGTCATCGAACTTGTCCGTAGCCTTCTGAAACTCCTGTTGGGCAAGAAGGGAAACAAACGTTCTTGCTAATTGCTCTGCACTGTTAGTTGTAGAAGAAGCGGTCTCTTGACCTAAAACGACCGACATAGTAAGCCAAAAAAATAACAACAGCAGAAAAGGAGATTTTTTCGTAGCTATTCCTTTCAAAAATTCTACTCTTGGTTTTCAGGAGCTTTGATTTGTCTGACATTTCCCATATTAAACGCTTGGCTAAGCAACCAAGCCTTCCAGTTTTGCAATAATATCAAAATCTTCTTTCAGCTACAATCGTTAAAATTTTAATGACTTTGTAGCTGTAATTAGCAAGGATAATCCATACAACCGGACTACAACCCAAAGACTCAATAAAGTGTAAAATCTCAAAAATTGCATATCTATAAGACTCGTAATATTAAAGACTTAAAAAATTCCTAGAAAACGCAAACATTTTATATATCGGGACGAAGACGGGCCTGCCTCGGCATAGCATAGCGAAGACGGGCCTTTTGAAAGTTAATTTTTGATATTACTTTCAGGTTATCAGTCCTTTTTCCTGAAAGGCCGGATTTGTGAGGAAAAAGTCATAGAATTTTAAGGAATTTCCTCATTTTGGCTGGCCGGCCGTATCGGCCGGATTTTGCGGCCTCCCGGCCGGTAAAAACACCCCTCATAACCCCAAAATTGCCTTTTTGGCCAAAATTTGCTCATACAAAGTGACATAAACGCCCGATTAATATATCAGGCAGCGCAATTTGTCTAACTTTTTGCTTTGGAAGGTGTTTAAGAGAGCGGTTTTGACCGCCGATAATGTTTGTGCAGGCCGACTTCGAAGCCGGATTGCCTGACTGACACCCTGCATTAGTTGATACACCCATTGCCGACTGGCTATTGTAAGTGTTTGGCAGCACTAAAGTTACAAAAAAACGGCCCTGGCTGGCCGGCGTTGTATTTTGAGACGTGTCTTTGAAAAATTAGACGTTGTTTCGTCGGCACAAATGTGATTTCAATGACTCGAGACAGCTTCAGCAGCACAAATGTGATTTCGGCATAAGAAACAGTTTTAGCGGTACTAATGTGATTTCGGCAGTGAGGTCGAAGTTGAATTAACGACACAGACAGCGAGGAACGCGATGAGAGTTTTTATGCTTGGCTGGGAATTTCCCCCGTATATTTCAGGCGGGTTGGGGACGGCGTGCTATGGGTTGACCAAGGCACTGGACCAGTTGGGCGTGGAAATCACATTTGTTCTGCCGTCGATGGTCGAGAGTGAGTATGCGACGCATGTGAAGCTGTTGGGGCCGGGTATGCAGCCGAACAAGAAGGGGTTCAAGGTCCGCTCGCTTAAAAACGTGAAATTCAGGGCGATAAGCTCGCCTCTACAACCGTATGTGACGTCGGAGGCATATCAGCGGAATATAGAGGCGTCGCTGGCGAAGATACGCAAGGCCCACGGGCGGACGGGCCAGTTCGCCGGGAAGCTGGATTACAGCGGGGATATGTACACGGAGGTGCAGCGATACGCGGAGCTGGCGGTGCGGTTGGCGGCCGAGGAGGAGTTCGACGTAATTCACGCGCACGACTGGATGACGTACCCGGCGGGGATTGCAGTCGCCAGAGCAACCGGCAAGCCCCTGATAGTTCACGTCCACTCGACGGAATTCGACCGCAGCGGCGAGCACGTCAACCAGATGATATACGATTTCGAGCGGTTAGGGATGCACGCGGCGGACAAGGTCATCGCGGTAAGCTACCTGACACGCAATATCATAATCAGCAGGTACGGGGTCAGCGGGGACAAGGTGGAGGTGGTTTACAACGGCGTTGACAGGAACGGCAGCAACCACTGGTCGGTAGGCGATATGACCATCAGGAGGGACGAGAGGGTGGTCCTGTTTTTGGGCAGAATCACGATGCAGAAGGGGCCTGACTATTTCCTCAGGGCGGCGAAAAAGGTCCTGGAGAAGATGGACAACGTTAAGTTTGTTATGGCCGGGTCAGGTGATATGATGCATCAGGCGGTCGAGATGGCGGCGGGATTAGGGATAGGCAGCAAGGTCCTGTTTACGGGATTCCTGCGGGGAGAAGACGTTCGGAAGATTTACAGGATGGCGGACCTTTACGTGATGCCCTCGGTGTCGGAGCCGTTCGGGATAGCACCGTTGGAGGCGCTGGACAACGACGTCCCGGTCATAATCAGCAAGCAGAGCGGCGTATCGGAGGTCATCAAGCACGCGCTGAAGGTCGATTTCTGGGACGTGGACGAGATCGCGAACAAAATCGTGGCGGTTTTGAAGTACCCGCCGCTCGGGATAACGCTTCGGAACCACGGCAATTACGAGGTCAGAAAACTGCGGTGGCAGGATGCGGCGCAGCGATGCGCGAAGATATACGATGAGATGCTGGTTAGTGTATGGTAGAAGTCGCAAGACTGACCATCAGGAATTCAGGAAAGAAGTGAAACAGATATAAACCACAAGCAACGGGAACCAAGGGAATGGCTTCAGTATGTTTTTACTTTCAGGTTCATCAGCCGACGCGGCTAAGGCACTACACGGTTTTCGATGACAATTCTTATTATTTCGACGACTACAAAAACGCCGAGATATGCAGGAAAGTCGCCAACAAGTGTTACCTGCCGGCCAACCGGCTGATACTGGATTTGATACGCAAATACGACGGCAGGTTCAGGGTGGCCTACAGCGTCACGGGGGTATTGCTCGAACAGTTGTTCGCGTATTCGCCTGAGGTGATGAGCACCTTCGACGCGCTTGCGCGGACGGGCTGCGTTGAGTTTCTCGCCGAGACGTATTATCACAGCTTGAGCTTTCTTTACTCGCGTAACGAGTTTGTCGCGCAGGTGAAAAAACATATTGCTGCGATGGAAGAGCTGTTCGGCCAGACGCCGAGAATCTTTCG
Source organism: uncultured Pirellulales bacterium (assembly GCA_964536225.1). Lineage (GTDB taxonomy): Bacteria > Planctomycetota > Phycisphaerae > Sedimentisphaerales > Anaerobacaceae > Fen-1362. The sequence continues at coordinate 11,469 of CAZHVR010000041.1, read as the reverse complement.
CAATACAGAATTGATTTACAATAACGACCTTGCGCACCTTATAGAGTCAATGGGGTGCTTCGACGCGATAATCAGCGAGGGTGCGGACCATATTTTAGGATACCGGAGTCCGAATTTTGTTTACAGCCCGAAGGGGTGCAATCACACTAAGTTGTTGCTCAAGAATTATCGACTGAGCGACGATATCGCGTTTCGGTTTTCCAACCGTGACTGGAGCCAGTGGCCTTTGACGGCGGACAAGTTCGGGCACTGGGTAAGCAAGGTCAACGGCAACGGGTTCGTGGTGAATTTGTTTATGGACTACGAGACGTTAGGCGAGCACCAGTGGAAGGAGACGGGGATATTCGATTTTATGCGTCATCTGCCGGAAGAGATATTCAAGCACCCGGACAATAACTTTATGACGCCCAGCGAGGTCATAAAGGCGTATCCGCCCATAGGCATCGTTGACGTGCCCCATTTGATAAGCTGGGCGGATATCGAGAGGGACCTGTCGGCGTGGTTAGGTAACGCGATGCAATCGAACGCGATTCACGAGCTTTACCGCATCGAGAAGAGGATTCGCGGCTGCGGCGACGAGAAGATCATCGACGACTGGCGCAAGCTTCAGACGTCGGACCATTTCTATTATATGTGCACGAAATGGTTTTCAGACGGCGACGTGCACAAGTATTTCAATCCGTACGATTCGCCTTACGATTCGTATATCAATTTTATGAATATCCTTTGCAACCTGCAAAAGCGGTGCGCAAACCACATTCAGTCGGCACCGAAGGCCCATAGCGCGATGTCACAGGCAAGCGCAGCGGCGAATTAAAGAAGACACAAGACCTAAGACATAAAACGGGAAGCAAGTCAAAATCCTAAATTCTAAGTACTAAATCCTAAACAAATTCCAAGCACCAAATAACAAATCTCAAAACCGGCTTCGACTGTGCTACGCCGCGGCAGGTCTTAAACAAATTCGCCGGAGATGGCAGAGGTCTTTTTACTTCAGTTCAATCTGGGTGTACTTGAGGTCAGTGCTTTCCATGCAGCGAATGTTGTCGGGCGTCATTTTTATGACCACGTATCCCGGCGCGGCAGGGTCGGGTATATACTCTTTCAGCGCAGGCACCTGCTTATAGAGCCAGAGCTTCTCCTGGTTATCGGTGCTGATGGTACAAGGCCCCGCGATACGAATGTGCTTGCCTGTAGGGTCGCAGAAGCAATATTCTGCGTGGGGCACTTTTCGAAGCTGAGCGATTTTGTCTGATGATTCACCCGTAGCGCACCACAGCTCGTTTTCTTTCCATGCCCAGCCGCCCATCGGCCTTGCGCCTACGGCAGCCCCGTCGCCTGTGGCTAATATTCCCCAGCCGACTTCCTTCATGAATTTCTTTACGTCTTCGAGGTTCATTCGAGTTCTCCAATTCATATATCCGACTGATAATGCAGTTCAGCACACGAGCACAAGCTGAATCCTCCAGGTGCGTGTGATGATTATACCCTTTCCCGACTAAAGCACAAGTTTTTTGCGATTACTTTGCCCTACGACCTTCCCTGGCTGCCAAGTCCTCCTGCGTTGATTCCGCCGGCAAAATCTGCCGAATGCCCGATTTTATGTATCCTTAAGAATGAACCTGTCACAATCGCGGGTCAACCGGCTCGCTCTCAAGCGTCAATACTCCGAATACACACTCATGAACTCGACGCAACGGCTCGTATCTTACAAATCGTTCCAATGCCTCCAGACCTAACGCAAATTCTCTAATCGCCAGCGACCGTTTTATACTCAATCCTCTCGAACGCAGCCGGGCAAGGTTCTCATCCGTTGTATATTCGGAGCCGTAAATAATTCTCAAATATTCTCTGCCTCGACACTTCAAGGCCGGTTGAACAAGGCCATGTTTGCCCCTTGCCACAAAATCCTTCGGTTTTACTACCATACCTTCGCCGCCGCTGCCCGTCATTTCTTCCCACCATTCGATACCGCGTTGCTCTGATTCGGAATCGGTTACGTCTATAACGCGGTAGGGGGTTGCCATCAGCAGCTCTTTGTCTTCTTCGCACACTCGGCCTATTGTATCCATATGCCATTTATGATCTTTGTCGAGGTGCACCTTTCCTTCGCTTGCCAGAATATGGAACGGTGCCAGCTTATAGTCATTGATTGATTCCACAGGCCAGCAATATTGTCTGTAGGCGTTGATATACTGCTGCATCAGCTCCCGGCGGTTTCTGAACTTATCCAATAATTTCCGGATATCGCTGTTCTGCAGTGTCCCTTTTTGCTCATAATCTGTGTTTGTCCCGATGATATCATTGCGTCCCGCAGATATCTCAAATGCCCTTATGCACTCTTCGAGAGCGGCCGTCCCTGCGGCTCCGGTTGCGGCATACTGGCTTTTGAGCAGTTCCTGCGCCTTTGCCGACCATGGCATCAGTTCGCAGTCCAGGCACACCCAATCTGTATTTAATTCTTTCCACAGACCGCTTTTCTCCATTGCAGCACCGGTTCTTTGCAGAATTTCCTCTTCGAGCGGGGTCCTGTCGAAAAAACGTCTCCCTGTTCGCGTGTAAACCATTCCATCCCGTTTTTCAATCACGCCGAACCGTTTCGTGGATACGGTTTTATCTTTGCATACAATCACCACCGCCCGCGAGCCCATGTGTTTCTCTTCGCATATAACCTGACCGATGCCGGCGGAACGAAAATAAGCGAACGCCTCTTTGGGATACTCCAGAAAATTCTCGTGGTTGCTTGTCTCAGAGGGTGACATTGTCGGCGGCAGATAAATGAGCCATTTAGGGTCAACCGCATACCTGCTCATCACCTCCAGTGCAGCCGCGGCGTTTTCCTCCCTGATGGTCACATTCGAACGTAATCGCGTCAAAATGAATCGCTTACCGATAACGTCTTCAGCGTCTAACAGGTCATCGTATTTCTGTTGGGCGGTGAGGACCAGTTCCTCTGTCTTTGTTTCCTTCAGCGGCCTGACTGGCTGGCAGTACGTTTTTTGGGCGGCTACCGACACGAACTCTTTTTCCGGATATCTCAAGGCCGTCAGATTCCCGCCGAACACACAGCCCGTATCTATATTTACCGTCCGGTTCAGCCACTCCGGCTCGGGATTTGGCGTGTGCCCGTAAACCACCGTGGCGGGCCCTCGGTATTCGGCTGCCCAGTTGTATCTAATCGGCAGGCCGAACTCATCTGTCTCGCCGGTCGTCTCGCCGTACAGACAAAAGTCCCTGACCATCGCGGAACCCCGGCCCTGCATTTCCTCTCTTATACCCGCATGGGCCGCAACGAGCTTACCTCCGTCGAATACATAGTGGCTTATGAGACCCTGCAGGAACTCGCGAATCTCTTTTTTTATCTGTTCGCTTCTGTCTTCGGGCAGTTGCTCAAGCTCGGCAAGGGTATTCGCAAGACCGTGGGTGATTTGAACGTCCTTGCCGCGAAGTTTCTTTACGAGTTTCATATCGTGGTTGCCCGCCACGCAGAATCCGTACCCGGACTTGACCATATTATAAACTATCCTGAAACTTTCTATTATCCGCGGGCCGCGGTCGACAATGTCACCGAGAAAAACGGCCTTTCGGCCTTCGGGATGTGCATAAACCGGGCCGCCGAGAGGGCTGTCCGAGTTCTCTTCGACCTGCTTATAGCCCAGCGTTTCCAGCAGCTCCGTTAGTTCGTCGCAGCACCCGTGTATGTCCCCTATGATATCGAACGGCCCGTGCTCGTCCGTTTTGTCGTTCCATAACGGCACGCGCACAATTTCTGACGTATCGACCTGTTCTTCGGAATCGAGAACAAAAATATGGCGGAATCCCTCGTATCTCAGGCCTCTCAGGGACCTTCTCATCTGTGAGCGCTGCTGGCGAATCACGTATGCACCGAAGTTCCTGTCGGCTCGCTGTTCATTTCGCATCTGGCATACTTTTTCGGGAATGTTAAAAACGATTGCCACAGGCAGGCAGTGATACTCCCGTGCAATTTTAATAAGTGGTTTTCTTGCCTCAACTTGGACGTTCGTTGCGTCGATTACGGTAAGCTTTCCCGCTGCAAGCCGTTTGCCAATAATAAAATGCATTATTTCAAACGCTTCGCCCGTGACCGTCTGGTCGTTTTCGTTGTCGCTGACCAGCGCACGGCAGTAATCTGATGACAGGACTTCTGTCGAAAGGAAATGTTTGCCGGCGAATGTGCTTTTCCCCGAACCCGAAGGTCCTATCAAAACTACCAAACTGAGTTTAGGTATTCTCAATTCCATAAACTGCCCGTTAATCAGCCGTTTATCTTGAAAAAATCGCCATTTGGGTCGGACTTCCTGTTTCTTCTTTCTCCTGACCGACTGGAAGAAAACGCGCTCGATAGCCGAACCTGTCTGCAACCTTGTTACACCAGGACTGGAACTCAGACCTCGTCCACTCGAAGCGATGGTCGCCGTGGCGCAATTTGCCGCCGGCGAGATTTTCCCATACTACGTTATATTCCCGGTTGGGTGTGGTGATGATTACCACTCCTGGTTTCGCCGATTCGAATACGACCCTTTCAAAGGCCGCAAGACGCGGCGGGTCAAGATGCTCTATTACCTCGACAACTACCGCAGCATCATATCCTTCAAATCTCTTGTCCCGGTACATCAGTGAGCCGTGTATAAGCTCCACTCGTTCTCGCTGCCTCGGCGCAAGGTTCTCCAGACGCAATCGCCTGCTTGCTATTTCCAGCGATTTGACCGACACGTCCATACCGGTTATTTTTTCAAACTGCTTTTCCCTGAGCAGCAAACGAACCAGCTTTCCTTCCCCGCATCCCAGGTCGATGATGCGTCTGCACACTGATGACCTCAGCACTGCCAATACACTCCCTAAGCGTTCCTCGTTTAAATTAACTTCCTTTTCGATTCTTTGCTCGAATTCACCCTCTTGAGCCGCCGGTAAATCGTTATCTGCGGGATTGTCTTCGGTCAATCTGGCCAGTGCCTCTGCCGCTAAACTCGGCTTGTATTTGAGATACCTTTTTGCTATGAGGTCTCTGTCCGGGTGGTCTTTCAGCCAGCCCCTGCCCCTTATCAGGAGTTTCTCAACTTCTTCTTTCCCGATGAAGTAATGCTTTTGATTGTCAAGTACAGGCACAAGCACGTAAAGGTGTGTTAGCAGCTCCGAAAGCAACGTTTCTTTTTTAAGCTCGACCGTGTAATAAGGGCTTTCGCCCCAGTCGGTAAACTTATCATCGAGCTTGTGCCGTTCGGCTTTTACCTCGTACCCGAGCGGCTCGAATAACCTGTGGAGTATCGCCTCGCCCCCCCTCGATGGCAAGACCGTTATTTTTACTTCGAGGGGTATTTTAGTATTAACAAGCTCGGGCCGCTCATTGCATTGTCCTTTCAGTGCCGAACCCAACAATCGTGCTATGGCGACGCTTAAGAAAGACGATGCCGCATAAGGCCTGTCATTTATGTATTGCTCCAGAGGCAGCCCCCTCGATTGTCTGTGCCTGCCCCGGACCATATCTACGGGGTCAACGTCCAGGACTATAGCTGCCGTGCATCTGTTTTCGTTTGCTTCCGGATAGAATATGTGGACGCAGCCGAAGCTCATATTTGCGGTCTGGCAGCGGGCAGGGTTTTTATGCAGCAGATAACCCAGGTCGGTCGCCGGCCGGTATGTCGTGCTTATCGTTAACAGCATATTCTGCTATCCTCGATTTTCGTGCCCAAAAAACTCACCTCCCGCTTTAAAATTATCGGCCATAATCTGTTCTGTCAAGCTAAACATCTTGTGCTGTCTCGAAATACAACAGGTTTCTTCAGTAATTAAGGCAAGCATGAATTGAATACTCGTTGCTTTTTCAGCCCCCGAAATAAAAATCCTGAAACGTTTCACTTTTGCCACCGTAAATATAAGATGTTCACGGTATTGACTTGGGGGGCCGGCTGAAGTAAACTGTTACTTTACCGTCGTGTGCGACGGTGGTGACCAGGGGTAAATCTTAATGCCTCACGAAAGCGAAAAATATCCGCCTTCGGCTGAATCTCCTGCCGGACAGGCGGATTCCGTATGCGATAAAAAAGAAAACTGCGGCCTGTTCGGTATCTTCGGCGACCCCGAAGCCGTTCAGAAAACCTACTATGGCCTGTTCGCCCTGCAGCACCGGGGCCAGGAGTCGGCAGGAATCGCCTCAAGCAATGGCGAATCTGTCCAGGTCTATACCGCGATGGGCACCGTCAGCCGGGTCTTTCGCTCCGGCACGGGAATCCTCGAAAAGCTGGCCAACCCAATCGCCATAGGCCACGTCCGCTACTCCACTACCGGCTCATCCAAGGCAATAAACAGCCAGCCCTTCTTCGTCGAATATTCACGTGGCCAGTGTGCTATCGCCCACAACGGCAACCTCATCAACGCCGGCCTCCTGCGCGACGAATACGAGGCCTACGGCAGCATTTTCAAATCCACCACCGACACCGAAATCATCGCCCACCTGCTGGCCAAGCCCACCCACGTGGCAAAGCCCGACCCTCTCGGCCACGTCCTGAATCACCTTCAGGGTGCGTTTTGCCTGCTGTTTTTGTTTCCCGACCACATCGAGGCCGCACGCGACCCCTACGGCATCCGACCCCTGTGCATAGGCAAGACCGACGCCGGCGCATACGCCGTGGCAAGCGAGACCTGCGCGCTGGACGCAATCGACGCCAGATTTGTCCGCGAGGTCGAGCCGGGCGAAATCGTCACGCTCGACAAGCGGGGGATAACCAGCCGGTTTTTCGTAACGCCCGGCTCAATTAACCCGGCACACTGCCTCTTCGAGCACATTTACTTCGCAAAGCAAAATAGCACCATATTCGGTGAAAACGTCCACGAGTTCAGAAAGAAATTAGGCCGGCGCCTCGCCGTCGAGCACCCAGTCGAGGCCGACGTCGTCGTCCCCATCCCTGATTCCGGCACCTCCGCCGCCATCGGTTTTGCGGAGCAATCCGGTATCCCGTTCGATATGGGTATGGTCCGGAGCCACTACGTCGGCCGGACGTTCATTTCCCCCGACCAGAAGCTCCGCGAGCTGACCGTCAAAATCAAGCTGGCACCCATCGCGCAGGTGGTAAAGGGCAAACGCATCGTCGTCGTCGATGACTCCGTCGTCCGCGGCACCACCACCAAAGGCAAAATCAAGGCCTTCCGAGACGCCGGCGCAAAGGAAATCCATATGCGTGTAAGCTGCCCGCCGATTCGCTTTCCCTGTTTTTACGGCATCGACTTTCCGACAAAAGAGGAGCTTATCGCAAATAACAAAACCGTCGAGCAAATCCGCGACTTCTTAGGCGTCGAGACGCTGGGCTATATGTCCATCGACGGCCTCCTTAGCTGTGCTGCTCTCCCGGCGGACCATTATTGCTGTGCCTGTTGGGAAGGGAAATACCGGATACCAATCGACGTGGCGGTGACGAAGTTTGCGCTCGAGCATTACCAGTTGCGAATGTTCGAGGAACCCGAGTAAGAATCTGCTTGAAATTCCGAGCACGAACCTCTAAATTCATAGCGTTCAGTAAGAACCAAAATCCGATATTTGGTAATAAGCTCGAATGGCTAAATTCCTTACATACACAAACTCCGGCGTGGATATTGAGGCCAGCGACCGGATGGAAGAGCTGATTTATCCGCACGTCAAAAGCACCTTCAATCCGCGAGTGATGTCGCTGAAGGGCGGCTTCGCGGGGCTGTTCCGTCTGGATTACGATGAGCGCCTGTTTAAGAAAAACTACAAAAAACCGGTCCTGGTCGCCTGCACCGACGGTGTGGGCAGCAAGATTATGTTAGCTTCGGCTATGCACCGCTTCGATACGGTCGGTATCGACCTTGTCGCGATGAACGTCAATGATATGCTGGTCTTAGGGGCAGAACCGCTGTTCTTTTTGGATTATATAGCGGTCAATAAGCTCGACCCGCACGTCGTGGCGGAAATGGTCAAGGGCGTCGCAAAGGGCTGTCGAATCGCGGACTGCGCGCTAATCGGCGGCGAGACGGCTGAGATGCCCGATACCTATAAACAGGAAGATTTCGATATGGCGGGATTCGCCGTAGGGATCGTCGAGCGAAGAAAAATCATCTCAGGCGCAAAACGCGTCCGCAAAGGTGACGTAATTTTAGGTCTTGCCTCGTCGGGCCTGCACAGTAACGGCTACGCGCTTGCTCGCAATATCTGCTTCAAGGTCAATAAATACCAGCCGACGGACAATATCCCCGAATTAGACGGCCGATTATTAGGTGACGTCTTATTAGAGCCGACGAGGATTTACGTTCGGCCCATTATCAAACTTCTTTCACAATACAAGGTCAAAAAGGTCATTCACGGTATGGCCCATATCACGGGGGCTGGGCTGCCCGGCAATATCCCTCGCGTGTTGCCTAAAAACTGCGATGCGGTTTTGAAAAAATCCGCCTGGCCCATCCCGCCGATTTTTAAATTTTTGGCCGAAAAAGGCCCGGTCGAGGAGGAGGAGATGTTCCGCGTATTTAATATGGGTATCGGGTTTGTCCTTGTTGTCGCCGAGGACTTCGCTGACTCAATCAAAGCCAAACTCACCTCCTATGGCGAAAAGGCCTTCAAAATCGGCAGAATCACGTCAGGCAGCGGAAACGTGGTCATTAAAGAGTAGCGTTCAGTGGACAGCAAGTCGTATTTTTTTCTCTTGCCTTTCGTTGGGTTCACAAGATACAATACGATATGTAATGAAACCCGCTTCCCGTGGTTACTCGTGGTGTGGGGAGCAGTGATAAAGGAGGAGAATTATGTACACATCGACCAAATTCAAATCAATCGTTCTAATTTTAGTAGTAGTGTTTATGGTTGTGTCAGCGGCCTTTGCTGCTGATTCATGTGTTCAGCCGGACAACGGCTCGGGCACAGCCACGCTGCCGCCGATAGGATGCGAGTATATTACCCCCGAGGAACCGTTTAAGATTATCGACGGTCTGCCGGCCGGGACTACCATCGAGATGGACGGAATCCTCAAGGATTTTATCTGCTGCGACGGCCCGTCTTTCTGTCCGACCTGCTCGCTGGCTCTTTCAGCAGATGAATGTGAGACGGCCGGCGGCACGCTGGACGGTGACGGACACTGCTTCGAGGCGACACTCGAATTGCACGTCACCGGAACGGGGGATTTTGAAGGTTATAGTCGCACGTTATCAGTAACTGTTTTCGGTGAGATGCATACCGGCCCAAGAAATCCTGGAGACCCCGTCCAGACATTTGCCAACAGAATTTACCGTCTATCCGGCGAGCTGTTCGGCGACCCGGATTTCTGTACCTTCCGTATCAGGGGCGGTTCATCCTTCGGCTATGGTCCCGATAACGACGGACAGACCGTGCTGACAGAGCTGCCTTCAGGCGACTTCGCCGTGGACAGCTTCTTCGACATCACCTATCAGATTGAGTTTGCAGGATGTCCCGGCAGTCCCCTCGAAGACCTCTCCGGCACAACCACTGAAACAACACGCATGGAAACGGGCTTTGCGTCGTGTCAGCCGAAACCGGATGGCAGCGCTTGTGACCCGACGGCATGCCTGGGTATCGGCCAGACATGCCAGCCCGTTTACATCAACTATGACCCTGTCACCGGGGATGTGATTGTGCTTGAATGTGTCTGTGGCGAGCCCAATGATTGCCATATAGATTTGCCCGGTATTGCTCCGGCCGATAATTGCCTTTTACCTGACAATGGCGCAGGCACTGTAACATTACCGCCAACCGGCTGTGAGTATATTACCACCGACGAACCTTTCAAGATTATCGACGGTCTGCCTGTCGGCGCGACCATTGAGATGGACGGAATCCTCAAGGATTTTATCTGCTGTGACGGCCCGGCATCATGTTCGTTATGCTCATTGTCTCTTTCTGCGGCCGAGTGCGAGACAGCCGGCGGCACGCTTGGCGGTGACGGACACTGCTTCGCGGCAACACTAGAACTGCACGTCGCCGGAACCGGGGATTTCGCAGGTTACAATCGCATATTGTCGGTGCCTGTTTTCGGCGAGATGCATACGGGCCCAAGAAATCCCGGAGACCCCGTCCAGACATTTGCCAACAGAATCTACCGGCTCTCCGGCGAGCTCTTCGGCGACCCGGATTTCTGCGTCTTCCGTATCAGGGGCGGCTCATACTTCGGTTATGGCCCCGATAATGATGGACAGACCATATTGACTCGTCTGCCAACAGGCGACTTCCACGCCGACAGCTTCTTCGACATCACCTATCAGGTTGATTTTGAAGGATGTCCCGGCAGTCCTCTCGATGGCTACGCCGGCACGACCACCGAATCAACACGAATGGAAACGGGTAAGGCCCTGCCTATGTGTGAGGGAGATTGCCCGCCCGGTATGGTCTGCGACACAGTTATGTCGGCTAATTGCACCGATGGGACAATCGATATCCGCTGCCTGGTGAGAAAAGCCAGTGCCGACCTCAACAGAGACGGTATTGTTGACTTGATAGATTTTGCTGTCTTCGCTAATCAGTGGCTGACGCCCGGCCCATAGCGGCTGAGATTCGCAACCTGTTCTCAGCCGAGGTTGTTGTTCCCCGACTGCGAAACCTGCGGAGCTTGAGTCGAGGACAGGTGTGGACCTTTGCTACGCTTCGGGAAAATTGAGGCGAGCGAAGTCCTTATGATATTTCTTCGCGGCCTCGTCGTATGCGCGAGCGGCTTCGATTTCGGAATCGAAACGGCCGAGCCAAATCTGTTTATAGTTATAATAGGTTCTCGCAATCCATTTACCCCGGTGCGTGTCACGACTAACGCCGATGAACTTTGACGAGGCCTTCGATTTGCGTTTCGACCTGTTGAACGCATTCTGAAGGCGAGTCGCCAGGCGGAGATTTTGCCTGCGGTTATCCAGTGTGTTGCAGTTTCTATGGTCAACCAAGAGGCCGGGCGGTGCGTTCATAATTTCCCTGTGCAGGCGGACAATCTTGAACTCGCCCGGGGCGATTTTTGCGCCCCTGACGGCGTAAATATTGCCATTGCTTCCATCAGCACACCAGTTAAAGCCAGCAAAACGATAATAATCCACTTCATCAAGTATAGTCCATTCACCTTCGCCGAGGTCGATACGGCGGAAGGAATAGCCGAACCTTCGTTTGCGATACCACGTCACGGGCCAGGTGAATAATCTATCCAGCCAGACGGGAATACTGATTGTTAAGTTGGTTTTCATAATTCTCCTCTCCTTTCATTGTTTTGTTCAGAGTTCATTGTTCAACGTTCTAACCCCCGGATAAATCCGGGGGCTAAATATCTTCAAGGGAGAAAACCCCATAGAGGTCTGCCCATCCTATGGCGCTTATCCCTGCTTGGCCCCAAGAGGGGCGAGCTTGGGATCTGCGCTGCGGCTACGTTCGCGCCATAGGGGGCAAACCCAATGAGAGCCCCTCTATCCTATGGCGCGAACTTGCGCGCTTTTGACGAAAACTTCCGAATTTCC
>CAZHVR010000040.1:0-24462 GCA_964536225.1 uncultured Pirellulales bacterium | reverse complement strand
CTTGGAAAACTATGGGTAGTTGGATTTTGTGGAGGTGATGGTGGTGGTGGCTGTGGTTGAGATGGATTACCATTAGACATGATTTTCTCCTTTTAAAAAACGACACAACGTATTATCCAGTTCCTTTCTTGATTTTCTAATAAGCCATTGGAATCGTGGGGGATGCACTCCGTATCTACTTTCAATTTCCAATTCTTCTTCTCTCAAAGCATAGAATTCTTTTTCAGCCTTCTTCTTGTTGTCTAAAGAACTATGTTCAAGCTTATACCACAGTTTTTCATATCGAAGATAAAGCGATTCGAGCTTGTTCGATATATCTCTATAGTCTCTCCCTCGTTTAAAAAAAGGGATATAAGGTTTTATAATATGAAGAAGTTGTGAGATACCAACAATGACCGCCCAGATAATTGGACATTTGCTCCATATTACCCAAGTCGCAACACTTGTCGATGCAACAATGGCCAAGAAGATCGTATATCCCTGCCCTGTAAGGTAGGCTAATCTTGAACATTCATCAAGAAATATGGCTCTGAATTTTACATCCACAAGACTGTACCAAATGTTATCTCGCATTCATTTTCTCCAACCATTTCTGTCTGATTTCCTCTATGTACATCTTTAATCCTATCAATGATTATACAGTCTTCACAAAACCGGGACAAAGCCATTGCTTTGCTAGGTGGTATCATCATGTTGTATGCTTCTCACACTCAAACGCCGAACATGTCCTTCAGTTTGGTAATAAATGGAAGAAATCGGATTACTGCTTCCCAATTATTTGATTGATACTTGCCTATGGTGCGAATCTTCGGATTTTTGAATCGGTTGGCTTTTGCCTCAAAATAGCCGTTCTTCTCGTTATCCAAAGGATGTTTTGTTTCCCAATCGAAAAGTATCTCGTATTGCATTGCGTGAATAAGTTTATTGCATGCTTCCCGAAACGTAAGATCCTTTGTCTCGTTGCTTTGAGTGAGTGTCCCGACGATTGAATCTGCCGTGCTAATATCTTTGGTATCGAGGTTTACTCTCGCGATGGCGGCTAGTTCAAGCACCGATTTTATGAAGAAGTCGTCGAACTTATTACAGAAGTATATAAATGGACACCAGTACTCTTGCCATGGGTGTGACAACTCAGAAAAATCATACCGCGCTAAAATGAGAGAGGTGGCTTTCCAACATTGATCAGCGATACTTTCTTCTAGCGAGTCCAGAGAGAGTTGTTCCATATAGTTTGCCTCCCAACATTGATATTTTGCTTAAAATAGAGTAAAGCCCATCTGCCGGACGGCAAGATTGGTAGTCAATGAGATGTTTTCTTCAAAAGCCATATCCTTCCGGCCTTTTTCACTAAACTAACTATAAATCTTTCCCAAGAAATGTCAAACTATATCCGTCTCAAAAAATCGCAAATTGGCAATCGCAAATCGAAAATAAAAAATAATAAATCCTACTTTGCCGTATATTCGATTTTGTCATAAGGGATTTTGCCGCTGACGACTTCGCAGAATGGCGAGCCGTCTTTTACGCCGACTGAGCCGAAGCCGGTGGCTGTGCAAAGGAAGGCCTTGAAATCGCCTTTTATAGCGGGCTTTTCTATTTTTATCGCAACGTTACCCATCGGCAGCTTCAGCGATTCCTGCCAGTTGTGTTCACCTGCTTCGAGCGAGCGGGCGAAGCCATATTCGATATCGGCTGATTTGAAATACAATGTCTTGCCTGCGTAAGTGTCTTTGGGAGGATATTTGCCGAGGACGGTCGCGGGATACCAGTGAAAGGGGAATCGATGGTTTTTAATTCCGGGGGTTATGTCGCCGATATCCACGTTATGTGCGTGCTTGAGAAAAACGTCGGTAACTTTTAATGTTATGTCCTCGGTGAGGTAATGGTCAGCCCAGTAAACCGTGTTCGGCTCCTCTGCGAGGTCGCCAAGCTCATTTTCGTCCCAGCCCAGCGGGACATAAGCATCGAGAAACGTCAGGTGAATATCGGCATCGGTTTGTTCTGCGATAATTTTGGCCGCCTTGCTGATTGCCCAGCTTCCGGCTGAATGTCCAATCAGGTGCACGTGCTTCGGGTTTTTCGACAATTTAAGGATTTGCTGGGCCAGTATTTTGCCGGCGGTGTCGCGGGCGTACTGGGCAGCATCTCTGGGATTGATGACCCTTGCCTCGTTTCGCCAGTCGAACCAGCCGCAAAGCCATTCGTTGGCATCGACCTTGTTTCGTATCGCCAGGGCCAGGTCCTTCGGCCAGGATTTAAATTCAATCCAGCCGTGTGTCGCAACAACGATTTTCCAGCCGTCAGGCCGGGGCAGATTGACATCTTCAGCCCTGACCACTGCTTTTGAATTAGGCTCAGCGGAAGCGATATATAAAGTCGGTTCTGTATTATTGGCTTTCGCCTGTGTGCAAAGCAGTGCTGCGGCAAATATAAGTGTTATTAAACATAACCAGCATTTTAGCATAATTGTGTTGCCTTTTAATTATAGAACTTCTTGTCCCGTGGGGCGTATAATACCAAAAAATTAAGGAGGCCTGAAAGTGAGAAAAATTGTTCCAATCCTGATTCTTTCCATTATTTTCCTGACCGGCTGTGCCCAGTCCTACGTCGTGGGGGTCAACGGCTTTGCCGAAGCCAAAAGCCGGATACCGCCCAACGCCAGTATATATGTTGCAGTCGAGCCGAACGCCGCAAACCCCATTTTCGAAAACGAGATAAGGGCCAAAATCGAAACACTGCTGAAAGACCGGGGTTATCAGGTGGCTGACAGGGCTACCTCCGAGTACCGCCTCGATTTTCAGCTCGGCATTGTTCCGCGTCAGGAAACGTATCTTGAGCCGGTAAGTCCGTACTTCGGGTTCGGCTATTATCATGAGTACAGGGGTTACGTTCCCCACTTCGAAACGGTATGGGCCCAGTGGCTGCGTATAAAAGTTTATCACGGCGATACTGTTGTCTGGGTAGGTGAAGCGGTGACCACGGGAAACTACCCCGATGAAAGAAAGACAGTGGATTATCTGCTTGTCGGCGCGTTCGAATATTTCGGTCAGGACACCGGCGGCCGGAAGTCGCTTAAAATCGGCGCAAAGGACCCGAGGATAACCGCCCTCGGCACGTACCCGGAATAAGCAATCTTTGACACGATTAACCGGCCCGGCTACACTTGGCCGGCTTATGAAGACGAAGGTTTGCATAGTCGGTGCGGGGCCGGCGGGGTTGATGTCGGCTGTTTTCGCGGCGCAAGCCGGGGTGAAAGTGACCGTGTTTGAAAAGAATAATGCGGCCGGCAAAAAGCTGCTTTTGACAGGGGGCGGCAGGTGCAATCTGACACATACGGGCACGGTTGACGACTTTATCCGGGCCTATAGTAAACGGGGGAGATTCCTTAAGCACTGCCTACACGAGCTATCGCCTGATATGACTCGTGAGTTTTTCGGGAAAATAGGTATCGCGACCAAAATCGATGATGAGGGTTGTATGTTTCCGGTAAGTGAACGTGCAGGGGACGTTCGGAACGCATTGCTGCGACAGTGTAAAAAAACTGGGGTGCAGCTGTTGTTTGGCAGAGGGGTTGAAAGAATCGAAAAGCGTGGTGATGAATTTTGTGTTTTCGCAGGCGTGGAGCCGATGACCTTTCAAAGAGTAATTATCGCAACGGGCGGGGCGAGTTATTGTGCCACTGGCTCAACGGGCGACGGCTACAAGTTAGCTGAATCCTTAGGCCATCAAATAATCGAACCAAGACCCGCTTTAGTGCCTATTGTCGCCGATGAAAAATGGTGTGCCGAATTGGCGGGCGTATCGCTCGACAGTGTTAAAATATCAGCGAAGGCACAGGGTAAGAAGGTCGTTGCGAGCGGGCCGATGATTTTTACTCACGACGGCATAGGCGGGCCGGCAGTTCTGGATTTAAGCAGATTGCTTGCTGATTATCTATCTATGAAAAAAGCGGTCGAAATTACTGTTGATATTGTCCATTCTATGAATGAGAGTGAACTCGAAGCGCATCTGATGGAACAGCTCTCGCGGCATTCCAGGAAAATTATCGTCAACGTTCTTTTCGACCTCGTTCCGAAAAAATTAGCAGGTCTCATTTGCCGTCAGGCGAAAATCGCGGAAACGACCGGCAGCCAGTTGAAAAAGGAGCAGAGAAGGGAGTTAATCCGGCTGTTGAAGAATCTGCCGCTTTCAATTACATCGACAAAGCCCATAGAGGAGGCGACGATTACCCGCGGCGGCGTAAAAACAGGCGAAATCGACGCTAAGACGATGCAGTCCAGGATTTGTCCGGGCCTGTTTTTTGCAGGCGAGGTTATTGATGCCGACGGCCCCTGCGGCGGTTATAATTTGCAGATATGCTGGTCAACGGGCGCTCTTGCCGGTAAAATTTAGCGAGATGATTTTTTCAAATAAAGGAGAAAGATTATGAATTGCAAATTAACCTTGAAAACAGCGGTTTTGTGTTGTGCATTATTGTTTCAATCCTCGTGCACGCAGGTGGCAATCACAGGCCGAAAACAGCTTAATTTTGTTCCCGACTCAATGATGAATTCGATGGCCCTGCAGTCCTACAATGAGTTTATAAGCGCCAACAAACTCAGTAACAATGCCCAGCAAACGCGGATGGTGAAAGACGTCGGCGCCAGGATTCAAAAGGCAGTGGAGAAATACTGCGCCGAAAACAACCTCTCCTCGCGAATACAGAATTACCAGTGGGAGTTCAATCTCGTCGAAGACCCCAACGTCAACGCCTGGTGTATGCCCGGCGGCAAGGTCGTGGTTTATACGGGGCTTATGCCTGTCGCGCAGAATGAGGCGGGGCTGGCGGTCGTGATGGGCCACGAGATAGCTCACGCAATCGCCAGGCACGGCTCGGAACGAATGTCGCAGGGGCTGCTCGTTGAATTTGGCGGTATGGCCCTGTCAGAAGCGCTTTCCAAACAGCCGGCAGCCACAAAAGACCTTTTTATGAAATCGTATGGGGTAGGGACGCAGGTCGGTGTGTTGCTGCCATACAGCCGGCTTCAGGAAAATGAGGCCGACCGCATGGGCCTGATATTTATGGCGATGGCGGGTTATAATCCCAACGAGGCCGTCAACTTTTGGGAGAGGATGGTTGCAGCAAATAAAGGCCAGCCGAAACCCATTGAGCTGCTAAGCACTCACCCGGCTGACTCTACGAGAATCAGAAATATCAAGAACCTTATCCCCGAGGCGATGCAGTATTACAGGCCGTGAAAATACGCTCCTGACGGCGGGGCTGCGATAAATATCATATATATACCTACGGGAAATCAGGAGTTTCCTGATTGAACGAACACGCCGGAATTTTAATAATGTGAACATACTAAAAGGTGCAGGCGTATATGACCGAACGTTTGAAAACTTTGAAAACTTTTTAAGGGGCAGAGTTATGAAAAGCAAAATTCTTGCAGTTCTCACGATTGTAGCAGTAGTTGCCGTCACAAGCGCAATGGCAGGTCAGAGCTGCCCGGTCGGCAAGTCCGATTGCAAAGCTATCTGTCAGGGCAGCGGCGCCTGTGACCTTAACAAGGGCTGCGGCATGAAGGATAAGGAAAAAAGCTGCGATAAGGACAAGAAAAAATCTTGCGACAAGGACAAAGATAAAAGTTGCGATAAGAACAAGGATAAAGACCAGAACCAAGACAAGGACCCCAACAGCCAAAGCTGATTGAAAGTTGACCGAATACGCGGGCGATGTATTTTTACATCGCCTTTTTTATTTGCTCTCACCCGTTTTCCGTCATCTGTTCTTTTATCTGGTTCAACAGATTTATCGCTTCTATCGGAGTAAGCTTGTTGATGTCAACGGAGACGAGTTTGTCAAGGACAGGTTTGTGTTTTTTGACAAAGAGGGTGTCGGCGTCGGGGGCTTTGGTTTTGTGTTTGGCAAGGTGTGAGCCGGCGGCTTCCTTCTGGAAGGTGGTTTCAAGCTCGGCTAAGATTTCTTTCGAGCGTTCAAGGATGGGTTTGGGGATGCCGGCAAGTTTTGCGACGTGGATGCCGTAGGATTTGTCGGTGCCGCCGGGGATAATTTTGTGCAGGAAGACCACCTCATCCATCCATTCACGCACGGCGACGTTGCAATTTTTGACATTGGAAAAGATCTCCGCAAGCTCGGTCAGTTCGTGGTAATGCGTGGCGAAAAGGGTACGGCATTTGAGTTTGTTTGCAATGTGCTCGGTGATTGCCCAGGCCAGCGCCAAGCCGTCGTATGTGCTTGTGCCTCTGCCGACCTCGTCGAGGATGACTAATGATTTCGAGCTGGCGTTATTGATGATATTTGCGGTTTCGGTCATTTCAATCATAAAGGTCGATTGGCCGCGGACTAATTCATCCGATGCACCGACGCGGGTGAAGATGCGGTCAACAAGGCCGATTGTCGCTTCTTTAGCGGGCACAAATGAGCCGGCCTGTGCCATCAGGATAAGCAGGGCGGTTTGTCTTATGTAAGTGCTCTTGCCGCTCATATTGGGGCCGGTGATTATCATTACGTCTGAGGATTTTGGATTCCCGCTTTCGCGGGAATGACATTCTTTGTTGCCAAACTCGATATCATTTGGGACGAATTCCGAGCCGAGCATCTCGGCAAGGACGGGGTGTTTGCCGTCGCTTATGATAAGCTCGTTGCCGGTCGTCATTTTTGGCCTGATATAGCCGCGACGTTTGGCGATATAGGCGAAATTGCACAGGCAATCGCATTGTGCGATAGTATCGGCCAGCGCCTGCAACCGACGGATATACTGTGCTGCCTGTAGCCGGACTTCTTCGAAGAGTTTCTGTTCGAGAACAAGGGCCTTTTCTTCTGCGCCCAGGGCGCGGGTCTCGTATTTTTTCAGTTCGTCGGTAATGTATCTTTCGGCGTTCTTGATTGTCTGCTTGCGGACATAGTTGGCTGGGACTTTGTCTGCGGCTGACCTGCTGACCTCGATATAGTAGCCGAATACTTGGTTGAAGCCGATTTTCAGCCGGTCGATTCCGGTTCGCTCGATTTGCTGTTTCTGATACTCCGCCAGCCAGCTTTGGCCATCGCGCGAGATTGAGCGCAGGTCGTCTAATTCTTTGTTGAAGCCGGCTCGAATAACCCCGCCGTCGGTCGGGCGCATCGGGCAATTCGGCTCGATTGCCGATTCCAAAAGCTCGGCAAGCTCGTCCATACTGTCACACTGGCCGGCCAGATTTATCAGGAGCTTCGCGTTGAATTTGCCTATGGTTTCCCGCAGCTTGGGTACCTGGCGCAGCGTCCGGGCAAGGGCGACAAGGTCTCTCGGTGTTGCCCTTGCGGTCGCTATACGTGCGGCGATTCGTTCAGGGTCTGCGATATCGGAAAGCAGTTTGCGGATATCAGTCAATCGGCTGTCGGTATCCTTCAGTTCGCCGACTGCGTCCTGCCTAAGCTCAATTGCCTGCAAATCACACAATGGTCTGCAAAGCCAGTTGCGCAGCATCCGGCCGCCCATAGGCGTAAGTGTCTGGTCAAGACATTCGAGCAAGGTTCCTTTCGTGCTTTCGGTGCGAATAGTTTGCAGTATTTCAAGCCCGCGCAGAGATGTGTGGTCGATATGCAGAAACTTTTTATGAGTGACCTTTTTGATGCTCGAGATGTGGGCAAGAGCGGTTTTCTGGGTTTCATTGAGATATTCGATTAGTGCACCGGCAGGGGGGATAATAGTATTGTCTGAGTCGCGTATTCCGAAACCCTCGAGCGTGGTCGTGCCGAAGTGTTTGAGCAGCCGTTGCTTTGACTGATAAGGATCAAAATACCAGCTTGGCCTTTCGGTAATCGACGCGCCGGTCAATTCGCTGATGCCTTTGGCTAATTTTTTCGCCTGCGCCTCGAACAATTCACCACGCCTGTCAGGCAGGAGGCACTCGGCAGGAGAAAGGCGGACGATTTCGTCGAGTATTTCCTGTTCGGTTATCTGCTGTGCAAAGAAATGTCCGGTCGATATATCAACCCAGCTTATGGCAGAGGTTGCGTTTGTCTGCCAGACGGCGACTAAGAAATTGTCCTGTTTTGCGTCCAGCAGAATGTCGTCGGTGAGTGTTCCCGGCGTGACGATGCGAACAACGTCGCGCTTGACGACGCCCTTGGCGGTCTTGGGGTCTTCAATTTGCTCGCATACGGCTACCTTGAAGCCCGCCTGCAGCATTTTTCGCAGGTAGCCATCGACTGCGTGCCACGGGACGCCGGCTAACGGAATAGGATTGGCGCTGCCTTTGTCCCTGCTGGTAAGCGTAAGCCCCAGCACCTTCGAGCAGGTTTTGGCGTCCTCGTAGAAGGTCTCGTAGAAATCGCCCATCCTGAAAAACAGTATGCAGTCAGGGTATTTCTGCTTGAACTGGTGAAACTGCCTCATTGCCGGCGTCGGATTTTTGCTGCCCGTGGTCATAGACGCCGATTATACATTTAGCCGGCCGGATAACAACTCTGTGATGACTGACTGCGCGGTATCCTTTAATTTGACGGATGCAAGCTGCATCAATAGTTGCTCCTGGCGGCCGGTTATGCAAACCGGCTGTTGCAGGTCAAAATTTTTGACGCCTGCGGTGTCGCATATCTTTTCGGCAAGGGTGTCAAGGCCGCTTCCCAGCAGAGCACTTATTTGAATGGACTCAGAAAGCAGATTGGCAGGCAGTTTGGTTGTGTCTAATCGGCAGGGAAGGTCTGATTTATTAAGAACGGTCAAAACCTTCTTATCTGCTATGCTTTCAATCAAACCGGTATTGAGTTGTTCAGTTGAATCACTGCTATCTAATACCAGCAGTATTAAATCGGCTTGGTTTATGATATCAGCAGCCATTTGTTGGGCTGTCTTGCTGATGTCATCTTTGAGATTCTCATCTAATCCTGCAGTATCAATAAGTTCTACTGCCAAAGTACCAATTCTGCATTCGGCGGAGACCCAGTCGCGGGTGGTTCCTTTAATGTTGGTGACGATTGCCTTTTGGTTTCCGCAGAGTCGGTTGAGCAGTGTGCTTTTGCCCGTATTCGGTGGGCCTGCGAGGACAATTCTACAGCCAAAAATGATAAATTTGGTAATCTTACCTGCTTCGATAATGCTTTTGGCTTCAACTGCTATTTCACTTGTGGGGTTTTTGAGCCAGTTTTTTGCGGTTGCTGTCAGACCTGAATTGATTTGATTGAGGATTATCCTTGTGCCTTCGATTGTCTTTGCTTTCGGCAGCATTAGTTTGGCTTCGAGGGCGATAGTGTTGGTTTTGTCTGAGGTTCTGCAAATCAGTTGTTCGGCGGTCAGTAATTCGATGCCCTGTTTCTGGAGCAATTGCATAATCCGTTCGACAATCAGCGGATTACCGTGGCAGTTGATTGCGAAGGTGTCCTGTCCCTCACAGCCGATTGTTACCTGGTCGATTGTCTGATTGTCTGCTGAGATTGTCCCAACGTATATTTTCCCAACTGTGAAATCAGTGCTCGGCCTGAATACTTTTTCGAGTATGCCTTTAGCAGAGTCGCCGCAGATTTGAATAGTGGCAATCGCCCCTGTCTCTTTTCCGGTCATTACCGCGGCAAATACGGCCATATTCCTCCTGTTATTCTCTCGATTCTACAAATTTCTGGTATGCCAGTGCTATGCCTTTGATGACCAAATAGGGGACGTAGTTATCGACGAACTCGCAGTCGTCTTTAATCAGTTTGGCCCCTGAGCCGGTGATTACGGTTTGTGGCCAGGTGCCCAGGACCTCGGCATAGCGTCTGACGATTTCCTGAAGCGCACTGATGGCGGAATAATACAGCCCTGCGTTAATTGCATCGGCGGTGTTTTTCCCAAAGGGCCAGTCCGGTTTTTTCACCGTAATCTTTGGCAGTTGGGCCGTGCCGTTATGCAAGGCGTTTGCGGACATTTCGAAGCCGGGGAAAATCACGCCGCCGCAGAATACACCGCGGTCATCGACAAGGTCGATTGTTACGGCCGTGCCGAAATCCGCGATTGCAACGGCCTTTTCGACGACGGCATACGCAGCAGAAGCCGCTAGGACACGGTCCATTCCCACTTTGCCTGGCTCATCTATAGAAAGTTTGATAGGAAAGGGGATGTCCTTGCTCACGAGCAGCATTTTTTCGCCGATGGTTTGTTTCACGATGTCGCGCACAATCTCCGTCAGTTTCGGCTTTACCGAGCTTGCGACGATTACGCCGTCGCGTTTGCCTTCTTTTGAGCGTTTTGCGACAGGTATCATTTCCCAGGTCGATTTTAGAAACTCGGCCAGCTCCTCTTTTGTCTCGCCAGGCAGGTATTTTGCAAACTGCTCCTCGCCTTTTAGAAACAGCCCGATTCCTATATTCGTATTGCCTATGTCAATCGCGATAAGATTCATTATCAGGTCGCCTTTTTTGATTTCGGTTGTTTAACTTTTTTCCACAGCAGTTCGCATAAGTCCTTTATCCCTTCACCTGTCACGGCTGATATCGGGTAAATGCGATGCCTTAATTTTTTTTGTATTTTTTTTACAGCCGCACTTTCTGGGTCAAGGTCGATTTTATTGGCGACGATGACCTCCGTTTTTTTCGCAAGCGATTTACTGTATTGCTCAAGCTCTTTGCGGATACGGCGATAATTTTTCGCCGGGTCCGAGCCGTCGGGAGGCATTATATCCAGTATGTGAACGATGATTCGAGTTCTTTCGATATGGCGAAGAAATTCGAAACCCAACCCGGCGCCTTCGTGGGCGCCTTCGATAAGGCCGGGCAAATCGGCCATAACTAACCGACGTTCGCCGGAGAGCTGAACAATGCCGAGTACCGGCTCAAGTGTTGTGAAAGGATAATCGGCGATTTTAGGTTTTGCAGATGAGCAGCGGGAAATCAGTGTGCTTTTGCCGGCGTTGGGCAAACCGACAAGGCCGATGTCGGCTATAAGTTTTAATTCCAGCCGAAGGTTTCTTTCCTGTCCCGGCTTGCCGGGTTCGGCGTATCGGGGCGTCTGATACGTGGAGGTTGCGAACTGTTTGTTACCTTTGCCGCCGTGACCGCCGAGGCAGATACAAACCTTCATACCGGCCTGGTCGAGGTCTTTGAGAAGTAAGTCCAGGTCGGCATCGTAAATGAGTGTGCCGGGCGGGACTTTTATTATCAGGTCTTCGCCATTGGCGCCGGTCCTATTGTTTCCTGAGCCGTATCTACCATTCTTCGCCTGCCAGTTGTGCTTGCCGGCAAAGTCCATAAGCGTATCGAGGTTCGGGTCGGTAATGAAGAATACGTCTCCGCCTTTTCCGCCGTCTCCTCCGTCGGGGCCGCCTTTAGGGACGTATTTCTCCCGCCGGAAGCTCACGCAGCCGCTGCCGCCATCGCCTGCCTTTACACGGATTTTCGCCTCATCGACAAACATTGTGTTATTTATTATTTTCCATTTTCTATTTATAAGTTCGAAACGGCCGAACAACCGTATTATAGCGGAATCGGGCCGAATTAACAGTCATTCGACAGATATACATCTTGCCTTTCTTGGGCTTGTCGAGGACAGGCATGCTTCTTCGTCGCAAGGTGTGGACGCGGGGCAGGAAAAAAGATATAATAGAAGGCCGAATGGAAATAAATTTGTCGAACCAACTGCTTTAAGGGGCCCCCGAAATGAAGAGGACCATTTTGGTGATGGTATTGTGTCTGCCGGCCGTGCTTATGGCT
Organism: uncultured Pirellulales bacterium; assembly: GCA_964536225.1. GTDB lineage: Bacteria > Planctomycetota > Phycisphaerae > Sedimentisphaerales > Anaerobacaceae > Fen-1362. The sequence goes on along the minus strand of CAZHVR010000040.1, from coordinate 12,794 downwards.
GAGAAATTCGAAGGACTTGCACCGACGCCGCCGATGGGATGGAACAGCTGGAACACGTTCGGCACGAAAATCGATGAAAACCTGATAAAAGAGACGGCCGAGGCGATGATAAAAAACGGGATGCAGGAGGCGGGCTATAAATATATCGTGCTCGACGACGGCTGGGAGGCGATGCAAAGAGATGCTAACGGCAATATAATGCCCGACCCGCAGAAATTCCCGAGCGGCTTGAAGGTGCTGGGCGATTTTCTTCACGAGAAGGGATTCAAATTCGGGATACACAACTGCGCGGGGACAAAGACGTGCGCGGGCTTCCCAGGCGGACGGGGACACGAGTTTCAGGACGCGAGGAGCTACGCCTCGTGGGGCGTGGATTATATAAAATACGACTGGTGCAACCACGGGACGGCCAACGGCGAAGAGACGTTCAAGACGATGCGCGACGCATTATACGCGGCGGGAAGGCCGATTGTTCTTAGCATCTGCGAATGGGGCAACACCAAGCCGTGGGAGTGGGGAAAAGACGTGGGGCATCTCTGGCGGACGACGGGCGATATCACCGACTGCTACGACTGCCAGGAGGTTTATTCGATGGGGTGGAAATATATCCTCGAAAGCCAGGTCGGGCTGGAAAAATACGCGGGGCCCGACCACTGGAACGACCCGGATATGTTAGAGGTCGGAAACCCCGGGCTGACATTAGCCGAATCGCGTGCGCATTTTTCGCTTTGGTGTATGTTGGCGGCGCCTCTGATGGCGGGAAACGACGTGAGAAATATGTCCGATGAGGTCCGCGAGATACTGACGAACAAAGAGGTAATCGCCATCGACCAGGACACGTTGGGCAAACAGGGATACCGGTATATGGAGCATCCGGGCAAACAAATCTGGGCGAAAGAATTATCTAACAACTGCTGGGCGGTGTGCTTTTTTAATGACAGCGCGGAGGCGGTGAAGCTCAGGATTAACTGGTCGAATCTGCCGTTTTTGAAAGGCGATTACGAAATACGGGACCTGTGGCAAAAGAAAGACATCGGTTCGACAGGGCTCACCACAAACGGCACGACGGGCAAAACCTTCGAGGCGGAGCTTCCTTCGCACGACGTGATTGTCGTCAGGTTGACGCCTGCCAAAAAAGATAAGCCGTGAATAAGACCTAAGACCCCCCGGCTAAAAGCATGCCGGGGCAGGCAAGACATAAGACCATAACAGAAGGAAGTAATTCGATTGCGCTCAAGCTCTCTGTACATCGGCGTCAAATTGTCTGGAATAAGATGCGTAAAAATGGTAAAAGATATTCGAGATGAATACAGGAAAGCTGAAAATCGAGCGTGAGCTGGCGTTGAGCGAGCCGCGATTAGTGATGGGGCTGTCGGGCTGGATGGACGGCGGCGACGTATCAACGGGCACCATAAGATACTTGCGTAAACAGTTGGGCGCGGAAAGTTTCGCGCGCATCGAGCCGGAGGGATTTTATCTTTACAGCTTCCCGGCGCCGATGGAGCTTTCGGCGATATTGCGGCCTCATACGAAAATGAAAGAAGGGCTAATACAGCAATTCGAGCTGCCGACCAATACCTTTTATTACAGCGCGCAGCACAACCTTGTCCTGTTCAAAGGCAGGGAGCCGAATCTGGCGTGGGAGGAATTCGCGGACTGCATTTTCGGGCTGTGCCACAAGCTAAAAATCAGCCGGATTTTTTTCATCGGCAGCGTCGCGGGGCTTACGCCGCATACGCGCGAGCCGAGGATGACGTTTTCGATATCGGATGAGAAGCTAAAGGTTCTGCTGCCGCAGACGGGTCTGCGACTTTCAAATTACGACGGGCCTGCCAGCATAACGACGTACCTGACGTCGCGTGCACCGAAGGAAGGTGTCAGTATGCTCAATATGGTGGCGGAGGTGCCGGCTTACGTGCAGGGGTACAATCCGAGATGCATCGAGACGGCGGTAAGATTCGTATCGCGGCTGTTGGATTTGCAGGTCAATCTCGACTACCTGCGGGAAATGGGGGACGAGTTCGAGAAGAAACTGACCGACATTGTGAGCGGGCAGCCGGAGCTGGCGAAAAAGGTCAGCGAACTCGAGGCCGACTACGATAACCAGGTCTTCGATACCGAAATGGGCGACCTGAAGGAATGGCTGCAGGAAAAAGGCATCCGGCTGGACTAAAACATACCTTACTTAGTTTTTTTGGATACTGATTGCGATACGTAAACGATGGTCAGCGCTGGCGAGCGGGAGATACCGCCGGGATTGATACCGGGCCTGCCTTCAGGAATTTCAACGCCGAGTCCTGAAAAGTATTCCCGCCAGACGGGCAGTATCTCGCCGGTTTGCGGGTCTTTGAACGTCATCGGTTTCAGCTCGAAAATTGGCCTGCCGCTGTTTGCCCTGCGAAAAATATCGTAAATCAATTCGGAACAGTAATACGCGTTGTTATCGATTGCAAAAACCTTGTCGTATGGCTTACCTTCCAGCACCTCGGCCTCTTCTATCGCCGCAGGTATGAGATGACGATACGGTTTTTTCAAACGCCCCACCATTACTTTCGGCTTGTCGTTTGCGCCGGCACTTTGATTAAGAAATGTCCGCAAATCGGTTGCGACAACGCCTTTTGAAACCGCCTCAAGCACAATCATTTGGCCATCTTCGTCTTTTGCGGCGATGCCGACGTGGGAAAGATTTGCCCCCTGATAGCCAGTCGTGACTTTTTCGATTGCATCGCAAAGAGGGCCGCAATCCGAATCTCTGAAAAGTAAATCTCCGGTCTTAAGCGAAAAACCGATACCGCCGGTTGAGCCAATATTTGCACATCCCGAAACAGTCAATGCGAGGACACAAACCGGAATTATCAATCTCACCATGTGCATAATCTAAATACCCTTATTTGCCTTCTTTTGTTTTTGCGGCGAGCCATTTTTTCAACTTTGCAAGCGGCAGCGTATTAACAACGTCGTCTTTCGTCGCCCAACCGCGGCCGGCGGTTGCGACGCCGAAACCCATAAAGCCCAGCTGCGATGTATTATGGGCGTCGGTGCCGATGACCAGTTTGACGCCCGCCTCGATTGCCATTTTACAGTGAACGTCTTTGAGGTCGAGCCGATAGGGGTTTGCGTTGATTTCAAAGGCAGTGTGCGTTTCTGCGGCGTGCCTGATTACCGCCTCGATATCGAGAGCCATCGGCTCACGCTCGCCGATGAGCCGGCCTGTGGGATGGCCGATGCAGTGCAGATAGGGATTGTCCATCGCCTTGAGCGTCCGCATCGTCACCTTTTCACGGGGACTTTTCAATCCCGAATGAATCGAGCCGATGACAAAATCCATTTCCGCCAAAAGCTTGTTGTCGTAATCGAGGGAACCGTTTGCGAGGATATCGACTTCCGCGCCGGCGAAAATCGTTATGTCTTTGAACTTATCGCTGACCTTACGAATCTTATCGATATGTTTCGACATTTTTCCGGCTGATAAGCCGTGTGCTATCGCCGACGAGGCCGAATGGTCGGTGATACATATAAATTTATAACCTTTTTCCAAGGCCGCTTCGGCCAATTCCTCGATTTCGCAGGAACCGTCGGAGGCAACGGTGTGCATATGAAAATCGCCTTTGATATCTTCAAGGCGAACCGGCTCGGGCAGCGAGTGTTTGCGGGCCGCTTCGATTTCGCCCCTGTCCTCGCGAAGAATCGGCTCGATATAAGCAAGCCCCAACTTTTTATAAATCTCCTGTTCCGTTTTGCCGGCAACCATTTTTTTGCCGCGAAACAGGCCGTATTCGTTCAATTTAAGTTTGGCTTTTATCGCCATTTCCCGCAATCGGACGTTATGCTGTTTGGAGCCGGTGAAATAATTCAGCGCCGAACCGAAACTCTTGTCAGGCACGACGCGAACATCGACGTGGACAGATACGGAGCTTGTCTTTATGATTGCAGAACCCTTGGTTTCGCCCGCTCCAATAATCTCTTGGACAAAATCGGCATTCATAAAGTCGTTGACGATTTTTTTGCCGTTTTTGCCTGTTACTAAAATATCGACGTCGCCGATGGTTTCTGTGAAACGTCGTGATGATCCCGCCAACTCGATTTGTTTAACGCCGGACAATCTGTCGAGAAATCCCATCGCGATACCAGCCGCCTCCAATGCCTGGTCAAGCCGAATCCTGCCCGTTGATTTCTCCAGAAATTCGATTCCGTGCACGATAAGCGACGCCTTCTTTTCGCCGAAGCCGGGCAGCTTTGCCAATTTTCCGTTTTCAATCACCTTCTTCAAATCGGCGATTGATTTTACTTTGAGGTTTTCGTAAACCGCCTTGACACCCTTCGGCCCCATACCGGGCACATTTAAAAGCTCCAATAGCGTTTTAGGAATCTTTTTGAGCAGGTCCTGATGCGCGGTGATTTTTCCCTTCTCGATGAATTCTTCGATTTTCGCTAATGACGATTTCCCAACGCCGGGCGTCTCGGCTAATTTGCCCGATGCCAGCATCTCCTCGATGTCTCTAGGCATATCGCCGATGACCCGTGCGACCCTGCGATAACTGTTGATACGGAAATGGTCCTCGCCGAGAATCTCCATAATGTCGGCCATCTCGTCGAACAACCCGCTTATATCCACATTCTTCATAACTAATAACCGATTTTTAAGACACCTGCGGCTTTGAGCTTCGATTGCTTGATTTTCATCAGGACCTCATTGGCCTGTTCGAGAGGGAATTCTTCTATTGTGGGGACAATAGGAATCTCTGCGGCCAGCGGCAAGAAATCCTCGGCGTCTTTTCGGGTGACGTTGGCGACGCTTTTGATTTCCTTTTCGAGCCAGAGATATTCGGCGTAATCGAGGGCAGGGATGGGCGTTTCTTTTCGAATCGCGTTTATGACTAATCTGCCTCCCCGTTTGAGGACCTTCAGTGCGTCGCGAACACATTCGCCGACTGGCGTAAAATCCATAATCTTGTCTAATTTTACCGGCGGAATGTCCCCTGAAAGACCCGCCCAGGTCGCACTCAGGGATTTGGCAAGGTCGGCGTGGCCGCCGGATTTAGTAAAAATGAAAACCTGACTGTCGGGAAACTGATGTTTTATGATTTGAATCACTATATGGGCCGAGGCCCCGAAACCGTACAGGCCGATTGTCTGGCCTTTTTTAATATCAGACAAACGAAACGTCCGGTAGCCGATAACGCCCGCGCATAATAACGGCGCCGCTTGTGAATCGGTGAAGCGATGCGGTATCGGGTATGCATAATCCTCGCCTATAACCATATATTCGGCGTATCCGCCGTCGGCGTCCTTGCCCGTCCATTTCGCCGTTTCGCAAAGGTTCTCCTGCTCGCTTTTACAAAATTTGCATTTGCCGCAGGAGCTGTAAAGCCAGGTCACTCCGACCCTGTCGCCGACTTTATGTTTGGTTGCGCCTTTTCCCAATTCCTCTACTTTTCCTACAACCTGATGGCCCGGCACAACAGGCAGTTTCGTCGGCAATCTTCCTTCAAACTCATCCAAATCGGTATGGCACGCCCCGCAGACCGAGACCTTAATGAGTATTTCCCTGTCACTGACCTTTGGTATCGGCAATTCTTCCAAAGCCAGCGGCTGGCCCGGCTTCTTCAAAACTATCGCCTTCATTTTCCGATTTCCTGTTTTAGCTGCTTTTCAAAAACGTCATAGCTTTCTCTTCCGAACAGGCAAAACACGACCCGTTTAAGTCCCGTTTGGCCTTTGAGATAATCTATCGTCGTTCGCAGCATAATCTCGGCGCATCGGTCGATTGGAAAGCCGAATATGCCTGCGCTTATTGCGGGAAAGGCGATTGATTTGAGCTTTTGCTTATCGGCCAGTTTTAACGAATTGAGCGTCGCGTTTTTAAGCTTGTTGTCCTCGTCACCCTCGCCCCATCGAGGCCCCACCGCGTGAATTACGAATTTGGCCTTGAGTTTGCCGCCCGCGGTAATGGCCGCACCACCTACCGGCGTTCTCCCGATTTTGAGACATTTTGCCTGAATCGACAGTCCGCCTTTTCGCCTTATTGCCCCCGCCACGCCTCCGCCCATAATCAGCATCGAATTGGCCGCGTTGACGATTGCATCTGTATCCATTTCGGTAATATCACCGTCAGCCAGCTCGATAACGCTATTTGCAATATCCGCTTTCATACATATCAGATTACATCCCGGCAATGCGAATTGAAAGTAAAATTTGCCGCTGACAATACGGCTCTGATTCAGCGGCACAAAGAAACGGCGCCTTAAGAAATTTCAGACATTATTTCAGGCGGTAAGGGACGGCTTTCTGGTAAAGCTGCAGCCGGGCCTCAATTTCACGGGCAAGGTCTCTTTTCCCTGCGGCCTGGGCAGCGCTTAACGCCTTCAGGGCCGTAGCTTTTGCTTCGGCGAATTTGCCGGCAGCGGCGTAGGCAATGGCCAGCGTGTCAAGCATATTCGGGTTCCTGTACCCTGTCAGCTCACAGGCACGCATTGCATACCCGATTGCCCTGTCAGCTTCTTTCGCAGATATATTGCCGGTAGCGCCCGTCAGCCGGGCAAGGCCGTTAAGCGCCCCAATATTTTTCGGCTCCAGCTCCAGCGTCCTCGCGAAATGTTTTATGGCATCCGCGTAGTTTTTCTGCATAGTCAGGGCAACAGCCATGTTGTAGTGTAGCTCAGCAGAGGTCTCGTCCTGCTGCAGGTATTTATTAAAACAGGCAATGGATTCTTCGGGTCTGCCGGCCATCATTAACGTAACTGCCATTGTGCTTTGGGCGTGAACGTCGTTGGGGTCTGTCGCCAATACTGTTTCGAGATGTTTCAGGGCATCGTCGTATTTTTTTTGCCTGACCAGAAGCGACGCCAAATTATAATGGACTTCCGCGGTCGCCTGGCCGCGGTTTACAAGCTCATTAAAGCATTCGACGGCCTCATTGACTTTCCCCTGCCTTAAATAGACCTTGCCGAGGTTGTTCCATGCTTCGAAGGATTGCGGAACCAGCCGAATTGCGTTAGCGAAGTGCGCCGCGGCCTCGTCGAGCCGGCCCGCTTCGGCCAGGGCATATCCATAGTTGTTTTCCGTCGGTGCGTTATTTTTGGTAACTGCCAGCGTGTATTCAAACAGCGTTAAACTGTTACGCCAATGCCTAACCTGTGTTCTGGTAAGTATGACACACAAAAACAGCACAACTGCCGCTAAGACCGCCGCTGGCTTCTTCAGCCCTGGCCTTGCGGCAACGAATTCGCTTACTAGCAGGGCGACAATTATAAGCAGTCCCAGCATCGATATATACATATACCTGTTGGCCATCGCCTGTTCAGCAAGCTGAACCAATCCTATCATCGGGACCAGTGTCCCTGCATACCACAGCCAGCCCGCGGCTATATATTTTCTGCGTCGCCCCATATATATGCATAAAATTGTTATCAGGACAAACAGTACGGCACAAATTATCACAAAGACATCCGAGAAACCGGCACGGGAGTGCGGATAGAACGAAGCAAGCCGGCTGGGCCATATAACTTTTCCGATGTATTTCATATAGGAGAGAAACATATTGGCTATCCTGTATTCCAAAGGCATTCTCTCCAGCGTGGCCAGTATCTTTCCGTGCTGCTGGGCGGTGTAGGTCATCACGCTCAGCATCATCGACAGCGCCAGCATGGGAACCTTCTCGATAATCAGCCATCCTACAGATAACTTTTGTCCCGGCTTTTTTGAGACACCTGCGGCCGATTGTCTCCATTTGAGCCGGTCGAGAGGCCAGTAGTCCAGCAAAAGCAGCACTAACGGAAGGGTAACTATATCCGGCTTGGACATAATACCAAGGCAGAAAGCCAGTAGCACCAGTATATACCGGCCCAATACGGGTTTTCTCGCATACCATATATAAGCCGCAATGGTCAAGAACCAGAAAAGCCCGCTCAGCACCGTTTTTCGCTCTGCCGCCCAGGCGACTGATTCTACCTGGAGTGGGTGCAGCGCAAAAACGGCCGCCACGAATGCACCTGGCCATATTGTTCCTGTAATATTGCTGAGAATCAAAAACAGCAGCATTGCGTTAACTGTGTGAAATGCTACGCTTTCAATATGGGGCCAGAGGGGGTTTAACCCGAAGAACTGGCAATCCAGTATGTGACTCAGTGTTGTCAGGGGATGCCATGTATAAAGATGCGACTGCGTGAACGCCCGTTCGAGCGATTGCCGCGTTATGCCGGAATTTACATCGGGGTTTTGTGTGATATAAACCTTGTCGTCATAATTGACAAAACCGTTATACCGTATCGGCTCATACGCCGCAAACGTGCCCGCCGCAAGTCCGATGCATATCAGCACTCTTATCCGCCGTTTGTGACGATTGGCATCGATAATCGACCTTTTGTCGTCAAAATTCGTCTTCATCACAGGTATAACCGGCCCTGCCTCAAACATCCCCCTGACAGAAAAAGAACATCATGATTATACTCTTTTTAGTATCGAGGTTCAAGAATGGATACGTGCGGGATGGCGTCAGGTATTATATGTAAGTTTAATTTTATGCCGGCAAAGGAGCTGGCAAAAACTCGAAACTACATTGCCATTCCGCCGTCGACGCAGAGTACCTGGCCCGTGATGTAGCCGGCATCGTCTGAAGCGAAGAACGCCGCGGCTCGTGCTACGTCCTCGACTGTGCCGAATCGCCTGACGGGTATGACCTGCATAGCAGCGTCTTTGACCATATCGGATAGTACCGCGGTCATATCCGTCTGGATAAAGCCGGGGGCGATACAATTGGCGGTAACGTTCTTTTTGCCGATTTCGCGGGCGACGGACTTGGTCATACCGATAAGGCCTGCCTTGCTGGCGGCGTAGTTGGCAGAACCTGCCTGGCCGATGACGCCGGCGACAGAGCTGATGCTGATAATCCTGCCGAATTTATTGCGGACCATCGAGCGGGCCGCGACGCGGGTAGCGACGAAGGCGGCGCGGAGGTTTACGGCTATCACCTTGTCGAAATCGTCGTCATCCATCTGAATCATTAATTTGTCGCGTGTTATCCCGGCGTTGTTGACGAGGATGCCTATACCGCCAAGCTGGTTTGCCAATTCTTCGAGGGTTTCAGTAAGTTTCTCGGTATTTGTAATATCCACACATCTTGTTATGACTTCGAAGCCCTTTTCTTTGCAGACCGATTCGAGCTCGTTGAGCTGTTCGGCATTAAGGTCGAGGCCTGCGACGATGCGCCCCTGTCTCAACAGTTCCAGCACTATAGCCCTGCCTATTCCGCGTGCAGCGCCGGTTACAACCGCCAATCTTTTCTCCGACATAGCTGTCTCCGTAAAACCCGGATCAAATTCCAAATTAATGAAAGCACCAAGCACAATTTTTACCTCAATAGTCATGGCAAGGCAACAGAAATTATAGGGCTTAACCGCAATATATTGCCGTGACGACAAATAAAACGGAATAAGGGTCTTTTCAAAACGGACCCCGAAATATATACTTTCAGCCGCGTGTGGATGAAAATGATGACTTTACTGAATTCGACAGGAGGAAACACAATGTTACACAGAGGTGTCCTTCAAACGGCATTTTATTGTTTTATTGCGGGGGTAGTTTTTTCAGGCGGATGCAGCAGTTATACCGTGCCCGGCAAAGCGGCGAAAATGTCCCTGTTCACTGAAGAACAGGGTATTGTTATGTCGCCTGGCGAACCCAAAGTAGAGAAACCGGGCGATATTGAGATAGTGGACAGAAAGCCGACGGCCACTTTTCCCGCAAACGTCGTGATGGTGCGTGTTCAGGAACCGGGGTATAAATCGCAAACGGCCAGCGGTTTCGGCACCGGGAAATTCAGCGTCGTTACCGTCCGTGATATTGAAAAGGAAGAAGATTTTGAGCGTCTAAGCAAGCTTGCGGATTTGGCACAGATATCACCTATGAACCGACTGCTTCTGCCCGGCTATTTTCAGTCCGACAGAGAACTGAGGACCGCCGCGGCGCGCCTGCAGGCCGATATGGTCCTGATTTACACGGTAGATACGACCTTTCTTAATACGGATACCTCCACGCCGGTAAGCGTAATCACTCTCGGTCTGGGACCGACGATTAACGTCCGGGTTATAACTACCGTTTCTGCGCTGGTCATGGACACACGAACCGGGTATATATACGGGACGGAGGAAGAAACGGCCCGTGAGCAGGCGACGGCATCCGTACTCACCAGTAAAAACGCCTGTGACAAATTGCGACTCAAGACGGAGAGAAAGGCCTTTGAGCAGTTTGTAAATCAGTTCGAAACTCTTTGGCCCAACATCGTCAGACAATACAAAAAATAATGACCGTAGGACCGGACACGAACTTAATGATTTGTAATTTTTGATTTGCGATTTTCTACTGGAGAAGGAAAAAGAATGAAAACGGCATTTTTGTTTCCGGGGCAGGGTGCACAGTTTGTCGGGATGGGAAAGGATATTGCGGAGCAGTTTCCACAAGCGAGAACGATTTTTGAAAAAGCTGACAAAATCGTCGGCTTCGATTTGTCGAAGATTTGTTTCGAGGGGCCTGCGGGAGAGTTAAATACGACGACAATATCTCAGCCGGCGATATTTACGGCTTCGGCTGCGATTCTGGAGGTGTTCAGGACAAATCCCGCAACGGCGGATATCAAGCCCGATGTTACGGCAGGACTTAGTATGGGAGAATATACGGCCTTGTATGCCGCGGGCGCGATGAATTTTGAGGACGGGCTTTTTCTGGTCAAATTGCGCGGCAAGGCGATGCAGGCGGCGGCTGATTTGATGGAAGGCGGGATGGTCGCAATAATCGGCCTCGACGAGGAAAAGACGAGGGCGCTTTGTCAGGAAGCCGCTTGTGGTGAGCTTGTCGAACCAGTGAATTTCAATTGTCCCGGACAAATTGCGGTAAGCGGGACAAAGGCCGCCTGTGAGCGGGCTGAAAAGTTAGCGGAAAAATACGGGGCGATGAAGGCGGTCCGGCTGGAGGTCGCGGGTGCGTTTCATACGGAGATGATGACGCCTGCTGCGAAGGGGTTGGCTATCGCCCTTGACGATACGCAAATCGCCGGGCCGGGTAATGTAAAGACCATCGCCAATATCAACGCTGAATATTACAAGTCGGCATCGCAAATACGGGAAGGGCTGACAAAACAGCTTACCCAGGCGATTCTCTGGCAGAAGTGTGTCGAACGGCTGATGGCCGACGGTGTCGATACGTTTTACGAAATCGGCCCCGGCAAGGTCCTCACCGGCCTTATGCGACGCATTAACAGAAAGGCAAACATCACAAACATCAGCACCGCCGATTCGCTTAAAGCACTGATGGCGTAGCACGGTGCTACAGGTTCGAATACGCTCTTATGGCTTCCTCTCGGACGCGTTGAACCGGAACTTTATGTTTTTCCGCTGCACGGGCGCAATCCGCGAATTCCGGCTTGGCATTTACGACCCTGCCGTCGTATTTACCTACCTTGACGGGAATATCCCCGAACTGCGTCGTAACCGTAACAAATTCCCTCGCCAATTTGCTCCTCTGCATTGTCTGCCTTCGGATTCCGAAGGTCAGGCCCGCCTCGAAAATGATTTGTTCGACAGTAATTATGTCTTTCATCTCACAAATAACGGACAGTTTAGTAGCAGGGCGATTATGTTTCATCGTTATGGCGGTCGTAAACACATCCAGAGCGCCTGCTGCAAGAAGTTTATCCATTGCACTGGCTATTAGCTCGCCGCTTATATCATCAATATTTGTTTCAAGCAGACAAATGCTGTCGGCTGTCGCGGCTGATGCGTCAATAACCTCGCCGAGGAACAAACGCACGACATTGGGAAATTGCTCACAGTCCAGTGTTCCCGCCCCATAGCCGACGGTCTCAATTTTCATCTCCGGCAGGGGGCCGAAACTTTCCGCGACGGTTGTCAGGATTGCTGCACCTGTCGGGGTAAGCAGCTCCTTTTCAACGGGCCCGCCGACCGTTGGCACGCCCTTTAATAGCTCCGCCGTGGCGGGAGCAGGCACCGGAAACGTTCCGTGGGCCATTTTTATGTAGCCGCCACCGACGGCAAGGGCCGAACAGTAAACTTTTTCTATTCCCAGAGCGTCAAGCCCGATTGCCGCCGAGACAATATCCACAATCGAGTCCAACGCCCCGACCTCGTGAAAGTGAATGTTGTTAAGCTCTTGATTGTGTACGGCCGCCTCGGCCTCGGCTAACCGCTGGAATATTTTAATTGCCGTTTGCTTCGGCTTTTTGCCTATTTTGCCGGATTCTATGATTTTCTTTATATCGCTGAAATTTCGATTGTGCTGCTGTTCGGCGATTACGGGAATAAACTGGGTCGCACGCAGGCCTGCACGTTTTGTCTCGTTAACCTTTATTTCGAGGCCCTTTAAGCCGAGTGTAACGATTTGGTTCTTTAGGAACTCGAAATCCAGTCCCGCATCGAGCATCGCCGCCACAATCATATCGCCCGCAGCGCCTGAAAAACAATCGAAATACGCAATCCTCATAATAAGCCCTTTTGACAGATATTACGATTTTTAGCCCATTATCGCCTCTTGTGTCTGTTTTGCAAGTGCGTCTGCCTTTTTGAGGTCGATTCGGCATAACATTTGTTATAATTGCTGCGTATTATTCGTTGGGGCGTGCTATGAATCAGAAGGTCCAGTGCGAATTGTGTCCGAAGGGCTGTATAATCGGTCCCGGCCAGAGCGGCGACTGCCGGGTAAGAATCAATATAGACGGCGTCCTGCGCACCGTCGTTTATGGCTATCCCTGCTCTATCCATATCGACCCTATTGAGAAAAAGCCG
>CAZHVR010000039.1:0-24897 GCA_964536225.1 uncultured Pirellulales bacterium | reverse complement strand
GGTCGCTGCCGGGACATTGCAGAAAATGAGCTTATGGCCACAGTCAGCCAGAAGTTTTCGAAGCCGAAGCAGCCCCGATATGCTCGTAGAGGTCATTATATCTGCGCCGGCGAAATCCACGACGACGTCACAGTCGCCGCGGTCACGAACTATTTCCACAACGGTCTTGAGCTCGCTTCTCATCCGCGGCTCACGCGGCAGGTCAACAAGAATGATATCATCAGACCAGTTTTGAAAACCCATCTTTTCTCTCCTAATCCCAAAACCTGGCTACATCTCTTTCACATCCAAATATCGGCACATATTCAGGCGGGGTTAATCAAAACCACACCTCTCCTCATAAACCTTTGTTGAGACGGCCGGCACATCAGCTCTATGCCCGATAAAAATGCCGGTGCGGTCGGGAAGAAACACAGCAGGGTAATACCCGTCACGGCTGAAAATGAGACGACTGCGGTGGTTATTCAACCACTTCCAACCCTATCGCAGTAATATCATCAACTTCTGAGGGGTCTATTGTCTGGTTCTGTGCAATAGAGTTGAACCTGTCCATCATCTCGATTATGGACAGGTCCTTCAGTTCGCAGAATTCATCGGTGAAATGAAAACCGGTCAAATCATCGAAGCTGCCAATGAAGGGCTCCGCCCCGTCGGAGTAAACCACGATTTTATCGCCCGGCTGAAGCTGAACTGTGTCCGCCGTGTATTCAGCGTCCTTGAAAACGCCCAGCAAAGAACCACGGACCTCAAGCTGCTTCGGCGGTTCGCCCTTCCTTAAAAATACAGGATAAGGATGCCCGGCCCTGGCGTAGGTAAGCTCCAAAGTCTCCGTGTTCAGCAGACAATAACAGCAGGTGGCAAACTGATACCCGGACAGTTTCTGGGTTGACATTCTATTGTTAAGATTTTTCATCACTTCCGCAGGCGAAAAGATTTGGTAGGTATTCTCGACTGTTTCACGCATCACCAGCGCCTGCTTGAGGAAAATTGTCAATAGCGCCGCCGGCATACCATGACCGACCACGTCGGCCACGTAAAAACCGACGTGTTTCTCGTCTATACGAACAACATTATATATATCGCCCGAAACCCATTCGGCAGGCAAAAATACAGACGACCATTTTATCCTGTCGGTATGGGGAAGCTGGGTAGGCAGGAAATCCTGCTGCACAAGCCCTGCCAGGCGAAGCTGCTCGGTAAGATTGTCAACAAGGGCGCCGGTCATACTGAGCTGCTCGGCGAGCTTGTTTTTGTATATGGTCTGTATCTGCTTGGGCGGCACGGCCGGCTTGACCGCCATCCCCTCGCTCTTTTTGCGATAGGCAAGATTGACGCTCACCCTTGTCCAAAGCTCATCCACCGACACCGCCTCGGTTGTGCCGCTCATTGTAAAACTGCTTTTCGAAGGCGAAAGGGAGAAGCTTTTTACCGGGACTTTGACGCGGTCGGTAATCAGAATGACGCCGATGTTTTCCATTTCGAGGGTCTCGATTATCCGCGCCAGTTTCTGCTGCTGCGACGCGTCCGAATCATGTGCGTCCACTATGACCGTCCCGACCAGGCCCAGCTTGTCCCGTACTTCGGCAAACTTGTCAATTCTCAAAAGCCGATATGTGAGATTTCTTTCCTTAAGCAGCCGCTTTATCTCCTGCGGCATCTGTTTCTGATTGCTCAGGTACAGAATATCTATAAAACTTTTCTTCAACTCAATAGCGCTTAACAGCTCGGTCTTGACCATTTTTGTCCCCTTTTCTGTCTCAAAAAATATCTCTGAATGTCAGCCGGCGGAGCAATTCGGCACCGTGCCCGAACGTATCTTCAAACACACGTAAGATTAGTTTCGGTATGTTTCGCCCGGCACTTTGCCTGTTTTTTTATTTTTCTGAGCACGTGCACATTTATCGGCTAAAAATCGTCACCGAGGCCAATTTTTGCGCTTGCGCTGCTCAACACGCAAAAATATGGTGATAAAGTCAGGAAAAGTCCGAAAATAGCTGCATTGGTGATAAGGCAGGATATTGCGGGCCCGCCAACAGGCAATATCAGCCGGAAAAAATGGCTGAACCGATACGAAGGATTGTGGCGCCCTCTTCGACCGCGATTTCATAGTCCGAGCTCATTCCCATACTAAGCTCGTTAAACTGCTGACCTACTACTTTCTCTCCTCGCATCTCAACGAACAGCTCTCTGGCACGGACAAAGCATTTTCGAATTACGTCCTTGTTGTGCGTCAGAGGCGCCATCGTCATCAGACCAACAAGCTTAAGATTGGGCAGCGTCTGAATCTGCTCTGCCAGATGCGGGGCGGCACCAACGGGAACACCGTACTTCTGCGGCTCTTCGGATGTGTTGACCTGCAGTAGAATCCTGGGACAGATGTTCAGCTTTGCAGCAGAGGCGTTAATTTCCTCGGCCAGGCGAAGCGTATCAACGGAATGTATCAGAGTAACAAGCGGCAGAACCTGTCTTACTTTGTTTCGCTGCAGGTGACCAATCATATGCCAGCGAACTCTGGCAGACGCCATCGTCCCTGAAGCTGACTGTTCGCGGAACTCCTCCACCTGCGCGTAAACCTTCTTGAGCTGCTGAACCCTGTTTTCGCCGAGGTCAACTATCTCGAACCGTAAGACCTCTTCAATGACCTCTATAGTCGCGGACTTTGTAACCACCACGAGAGTAATCTCGGCAGTGTCCCTGTCCGCTCGCTCACAGGCCGAAGCGATTGTCTCCTTTACACGTTTAATTCGTTCCTCAATCTTTACCATAAAAAAACACCGGACGCATTCTGCAGACCATGACTCATCTTGCTATTTTAGCTTTAATTATAGCTGCCTGTGAGTAATTTAAGCCAACTCGTCCTCAGTTTCAAGCGCATTTGGCAGATTTAGAGAGAGTTTTGAACGGCACAAAAAAGACTATTTTTTTCTTGCGTTTTGAGCCAAAAAAGGTTATACTGCATACAGGTAATTAGTGTGGACGAGCCCCATCAGGAAAATCCGTGCAGGGGCCGCTTTTTGTTTGACAGCCGTTAGGGGGTAAGGTACGTTTCACTTTTTGCCGATGATTAAACAGAGATAATTCTCCGGTCTCTCGGAGTTCATGAACCTCGGCGAGGCAGCGTGGCTCACCGGTTTCCCCCCCAGCCGGTCCCACCACCTCGCCTTATTTTTGCGTATCCCGCTCAGGCCCGGCAAACCCCTTGCGCAGCGTCAAAAAGACCGCAACAGCGACAACTGCCGTTACGCCTCCGAAAACAAAGGTGGCAGCCGGTGAAACACGCTCCCATAAAAAACCGGCTATGAAGCTGGCCGGAAACGCTGCAAAACCGGTTACCGTATGATACGTCCCAAGCGCGGTCGCCCTCAGATTGCCGCCTGACAGGTCGGACACAAACGCCCTTTCGGTCCCGTCAACCGCCGCCAGGACCACCCCGTAAAGCGCAAACAAAACTATAAAAAGCCAGAGCGAACTGCTGAACGCGAAACCCAGCGACACTACTGCGAAAAGACAATAGCCGAAAATAATGACAGGCCGACGTCCTACCCTGTCAGATAACGACCCGAGCGGCACGGCAAACGCACTGTAAAAAATGTTAAAAAGTATATAAAGAAGTATCGGGGCGGCAATGGTCGATTTGCCTGTAAACAATCCCTGTGACCTCAAAACAAAAAACATATAGCTGAAATTACCAAGAGAAAAAATGCCCGCGACGAGAATGAACAGCTTCAACGGCTTAGGGAGCATCGCCGGACCGATTTTTAATTTTGTGTCCTGTTTTTTAACTTCCGGCTCTTTGACAAAGCGAAGCGGCGCCAGTGATGCCAGGCCGATAACGCCGGCGACAATAATTATGGTGGGAAGCCCAAATCCCGCGAACCAAAGCAGCAGAAAAGATATGGCAGAGCCGAGAATTGCACCTAAGGTGTCAAAGCCGCGGTGAATCCCGAACCCCCGTCCGCGCCCCTTGGCAACCGAGTCGGCTATTATCGCGTCCCGTGCCGCCGTCCGAAGACCCTTGCCCACACGCTCAAGCGAGGAAAAAACAACCGCTATGGGCCACGTTTTTGAAATACCGAGAAGCAGTTTGAATACCGTCGATATGCCGTAGCCGAGATAAACAAATATTTTCCGCTTACCAGTCCTGTCAGACCAGTACCCGCAAACAACCTTCAAGATGCTCGACAGGCCGTCACGCAATCCGCCGACAAGACCGATAATCTCGCCCCGTGCGCCCAGCGCCTCCAGGAACATAGGCAAAATCGGCATTATCATTTCGCTGCTGAGGTCATTGAGAAAACTGACGAAACTCAGCAAGATGACGTTGCGAAAACCTTTCTTCTGGCCGTTGTCTTTCGCCAAATTATTCCCCCCTGACCTGGACCGAAAATGACCTGCTGCGAGGCCCGTCAAATTCGCAAAAGAAAATCCCCTGCCACGTCCCTAATGACAATTGACCGCCACTGATTAAGACCTGCTCGGTGCAGCCGACAATCGAGCTTTTGCAGTGCGAATCGGAATTGCCCTCGCTGTGACGATAGCCCGCACGGTTATGCGGTATCAACTCTTCTAAGGTCAATAATATGTCGTGCACGACCGACCGGTCGGCGTTTTCATTTATCGTTATGGCGGCCGTAGTATGGGGGCAATACACAATCACATCACCGTCTTTGACGCCCGCCTTGCTAACGAACGACGCAACCTGGCTTGTTATATCTACAAACTCATTTCGATTCTTCGTGCTTATATGAAAATCCTTTGTAACAATCTTCATCGTTTAGCCCTTTACATTTGCTCGATGACTTCAATGCCCAATAAGTTATGCAGACCGTGCTCGATTGTCCGGGCGGTCAAATCACATAGCAACAGCCGCGTCGGCCTTTTAGCTGGCCCGGCATCGAGAACGGGACAATTGGTGTAAAAGACGCTGAACTTCTGCGCAAGGTCGTAAAGATAGCCCGTCAAATAATGCGGCCTGTAGTCAGCCGCCGCCCCCAATACCGTCTCGCTGTAGCGAATCAGGTGTTTGGCCAAATCCAACTCGCTCGGCTCATCTATATTCAGCTCCTTTACGCCGGCAAGCTCGGTCTCAATATCAACGTTTCTGGTCTGCGCCTTTCTCTCAATCGACCTTATCCTCGCGTATGCATATTGCATATACGGCGCGGTGTTGCCCTCCATCGCCAACATCTTGTCGAAACTGAAGATATAATCACTCGTGCGGTTATTTGAATAGTCAGCGTATTTCACGGCGCCGATACCCACGGCCTTCGCAATCTCGTCCCTTTTCGACTCGGGCAAATCGGGGTTTTTATCATCAACAATTTTACGCGCACGCGCTACTGCCTCATCCAAAAGCTCTTTCAGTTTCACGTTCTCGCCCGAACGCGTCTTTAACGGCTTGCCGTTTTCACCCAATACACTGCCGAACGTAACGTGATGCAGCATATCACGTTTCGCCCACCCTGCCATTTCCGCCACTGCAAATACCATATCAAAATGCAAACTCTGCCGGGCATCCGTCACATAAATAATTTCGTCTGCTTTTAATTCTCTTGTCCTGTACCTAATCGCCGCCAAATCCGTCGTAGCATATAGATATGCCCCATCTGATTTCTGAACAATCACTGGCAGTGGTTCACCATCCTTATCCTTAAATCCCTCTGGAAAAACACACACCGCCCCTTCTGACTCCTCCGCCAATCCCTTCTCCTTCAACTCATTAACCACATCCGGTAAAGTATCATTGTATGCACTCTCACCGCGAGCATCATCTTGTGAAAGTTTAACGCCAAGCTTATTGTACATAGCTTGACATTCTTTTAATGAAAGCTCCACAATTTCTTTCCAATATTTTAATGCTTGAGGCGTTCGCTTCTGAAGGTCAACCACATATCTACGAGAACATTCAGCAAAATCAGGGTCGGAATCATATTCTTTCTTGGCCTCCCTGTACAATTGCTCTGTATCAGACAAAGATACTTCAGGGGCATAGTCAGGTCTTTTTCCAAAAACCTTCTTCATTCTTTCCGCAGTTTTTTGACCGAAAAGATAAGCGATTAGCATTCCGAATTGTGTTCCCCAGTCGCCGATGTGGTTTTGCCGGATGACCTTGTGGTTCTGGAATTCCAGCAATCGGCAGATACAGTCGCCGATGATTGTGCTGCGCAAGTGCCCGACGTGCATTTGCTTTGCAATATTGGGGCCTGAAAAATCAACGACGACGGTCTCCGGCTTGTCGGTCTTTTCTACGCCTAACCGCTTTGCGTCTTTATTTATCTGCAGCAAGTTTCCTGCAACAAATTCGGGTTTTAGCCGCAGATTAACAAACCCCGGCCCTGCAACTTCCGGCTGTTCGCAGATATCACTTACATCTAACTTTGAAACGATTTGTTCAGCTAATTTGCGGGGGTTGGTTTTAAGCTGTTTTGCTAACGGCATAACGCCGTTTACCTGGTAATCGCCGAACCTCGCATCGGTAGCAGGTCTGACAAGAGCAGTACATTCGTCCTGCTCTGCAACTTCTGCCATCACCTTACTTATTCTCTCTTCGAGTATGTTAAGAATGGACTGCATCCCTACCGACTCGCAAAATTCTTAATTCTAAATTTTCAATTTCTTCGCGTCGCCCCAGAGCATTTCAAGGTCGTAGAAATCTCTCGACCTGCTGTCGAAAATATGCACGACGACATCGACAAAATCCAGCAGTACCCAGTGTCCCTTTTCGTAGCCGGCCCTTCCGAAAAGCGACAGCCCCTTTTTCTTCGCCAGGTCCGTTATTTCATTCGCGACGCTTCGCATCTGCCTGTCGCTTGTGCCGGTAACGATTACGAAATAATCGGTTATCTCCGCGACCTTGCGCAGGTCGAGAACGACTATGTCCGTGCAGTGGCGCTCATCTGCAAGTTTTGCCGCGGCCGCCGCAAGCGCCTTTGCCTTTCGATTTATCTTTCTTACCAAAATACCTCCAACGAGAAAAAATAAGGGTGACCCGATTCGAGGTCACCCCTATAGATTAAAACCATATAAACCAAAAGTCAATCGGCATCGTTTAGCGCAGGTGCAGCCAGCTCCCGACAATCGGCGCGAATTTCAGTATCACGCCCGTGAAAACCAGCGATACCATACTCATCAGCTTTATCAGGATGTTCAAGCTCGGGCCCGATGTGTCCTTGAACGGGTCGCCGACGGTATCGCCGACAACTGCTGCCTTATGGGCGTCGGAGCCCTTGCCGCCGAGATTGCCCTTCTCGATATACTTCTTGGCATTGTCCCACGCGCCGCCGGCGTTGTTCAGCGTGACCGCGGTAACAAATCCGCACGACAGCGCCCCGGCCAGAAGTCCCATTAAACCCGGTATGCCCAGAACAATGCCCATGACCACCGGCACGATAATGGCAAGCAGCGACGGCAGTATCATTTCCCTCTGTGCGCCGGCCGTCACAATCGAGACGCAGCTTGCGTAATCCGGCTTGGCCGAGCCATCCATAATGCCGGGTATTTCCCTGAACTGCCTGCGGACCTCCTCGACGATTCTTCCGGCGTTTCTGCCGACCGCCTTCATCGTCATCGCGCAGAACAAAAACGCCATCATCGCCCCGATAAACAGCCCCGCTAAAAGCCGCGGATTCATTATCGTCAGGTCATAAGCCATAAGCAAATCGGTGATATGGGCCGTCGCAATATTTACGGTGCCTTCGATATGTTTCTGCGGTGCCGAAAACAGGACCTCACCTACCCTGTAAACCCCGTCCGGCGCCTCCACCGCCAGCCGGGCTATCCAGATGCGGACTTCCTCGATTGTCGCCGCTATCAGCGCCATTGCCGTCAAGGCCGCCGAACCGATTGCAAATCCCTTGCCCGTCGCCGCCGTTGTATTGCCCAGAGCATCAAGGGCGTCCGTCTTTTTGCGAACCTCAGGGCCAAGCTCCGACATTTCCGCGTTGCCGCCGGCGTTATCCGCAATCGGGCCGTAGGTATCGGTCGAAAGCGTAACGCCTAAGGTCGATAACATACCCACTGCTGCAAAACCGATACCATACAATCCAAGAGACATATCCGTAAAACCGCCTGCAAAACCGAATGCGGCTATAATAGCAGCAGCTATCGTAATAACCGGCAGTCCCGATGACATCATCCCATTGGCAAAACCCGTAATAAGCAGCGTTCCCGTCCCCATCTGGGCCTCCTCGGCTATCTCGCGCGTCGGTCTGTATTCATCGGAAGTGTAATATTCCGTAAACTGCCCTATCAGCACCCCGGCAAACAAACCAACCACTACCGACCCGAATATGCCCCACGTTATCCACCCGAACCATGCAAGGGCCGCCATCGCAACAACCACAAGGATTGAGCTTGACAGCGTCCCCATCAGCAGGGCATGCAGAAGATTTTTCTGAGAGGCGTCTTCTTTACATCGCACGATTAAAATTCCGAATATGGAAAGCAGTGTGCCGATGCCCGCCACCACAGACGGAGCAAGTACCGCCTTGAGCGGGTCTATTCCTCTTGCGGCGAGTATATTCGCCGATAAGGCCGCACCGAGCGCCGCCGCCGCCAAGATCGAATTCACATAGCTCTCGAACAAATCCGCGCCCATGCCGGCTACGTCGCCCACGTTGTCGCCGACGTTATCTGCGATTGTGGCAGGGTTGCGCGGGTCGTCCTCGGGGATTCCTGCCTCGATTTTGCCGACAAGGTCCGCACCGACATCAGCCGCCTTTGTATAAATACCGCCGCCGACACGTGCAAACAGCGCCTGCGTCGATGCGCCCATACCGAAGGTTATCATTGTCGTCGTAATTTCCGCTAACTTACTCGACGGGTCCATGCCCGCCCTGACTAAGGTCAATCCCCACAGAACAAGGCCGTTCTGCATGTGTTCAGGCGTATAAACTATCCTGTCCAGAAGCCAGTACCAGAACGCGATATTGAGCAGTCCGAAGCTGACAACCACAAGACCCATCACCGCCCCGGAACGAAAGGCCACCTGCAGAGCCCTGTTCAAGCTGTGAAGTGCGCCCTGCGCCGTCCTGCTCGACGCCATTGTCGCGCTCTTCATTCCGAAAAAGCCCGACAACGCGCTGAAAAAACCCGCCGTAACAAACGCCACCGGCACGAAAGGGTTCTGGATGCCGACGTAGGCAAGCCAGACGAATATCGCGAATAACACCAGAAAAACCAGTGCCACCACTTTATACTGTCTGAACAGATATGCGTAGGCACCCTCGCGAACATAAGAGGCGATTGCCTCCATTTTCTCGTTGCCTTTCTCCGAGGCCATCATTGTCTTGTAGAAATAATACGCGACAACCAGCCCCAGCACTGAGCTAATCGGCGCAACCCACCAGAGCCACGGTATCGCGCCGACCGCCGCCTCAGCGACGTTAGCCGCCTCCGCTGCTGATTCTGCTTCAGCCCCAAGGCACGTCGAGGCAAACGCCAGAACGAACCCTATGATTCCAATCCTTTCCACTTTCACTTTATGTTCTCCTTACCTCAAGCTACCCTAATATTTGTTCGGGAACGTAGAAACACAGCAGTTTAATAAATACACGGACCTTTTCAAGTATTTTTCACATAAATACTCCTGCCGACCCGGTCGTTGACTATCGTCCCGCCGTCGTTTACAATCCCTTTTGTGAACCGGACTTAATCCGCCTAAGGCGGATTAACATAATTTCGGCCAAATTAATGAACGAACCGCTGGCAATAACCAACATAATCGTCATCGCCGTTACCGGATATTTTTCCTACCGGGGTTTTGTAAATCCACCCTTTCTTCGCAGTTACCTGTTCAGCATCCGGGCCATCCTCGACGACAAACAATACTACCGCATCCTCTCCAGCGGCGCACTGCACGCCGACTGGGCGCACCTCATCTTTAATATGTACAGCTTATACTCATTCGGAAGCGCAATCGAGCTTCTCTTCGGCCCGCTGACCTTTCTGGTAATTTACCTGGCCTCCATCGTCGGCGGCGGCTTACTGGCGCTTCTGCTTCACAGAAACGAGGAATACCGCGCCCTCGGCGCTTCAGGTGGCGTCTGCGGTATCATCTTCGCCTGCATCTTTCTCCTGCCCGGCACCTCCGTAATGCTTTTTTTCATACCCGTCCCCATACCCGCCTATATATACGCTGTCCTTTTTATATTCATCTCCTTTTTCGGCATACGCACCCAAATGGGCAATATCGGCCACGACGCCCACTTAGGCGGCGCAATCATCGGCCTGCTCACCGCGACAATCATCCGGCCCTCAATCGTCCCCAACAATCCCATCCTTTACCCTGCCGTAATGCTGCTTGCTATACTGCTACTCGTCTTTATATATATCAATCCGCCCGGCCCTCGCTCATACCGCGGATTTATAAGGCATAAATCCGACTATAAAGAAAATTCCGAATACAATCCATTCGACGACGATAACGATGAACAGTAAAATCAGGCCCGTTCATATCATCCTGCTTATAATCAATATCGCCCTGCTGGTCGCGTTCGGCACGGCCTTTACGCTCCGCAAAAACTACGAGTTCATAATTTACGTCGGGGTAATAATCGTTTGCCTTGCCGTTATAGCGGTAACATTTTTCAAAGTTCGCTATTCAATCCCGACGCTAATCGGCCTGACCATCTGGTCCGCTATGCATCTGTCGGGAGGCACATTTCACATAAACGGCACGCTCCTTTACGAGCTAATCCTCATTCCCCTCTCGCAAAAATACCCTATCCTGCGATACGACCAGCTCGTCCACACATGGGGGTTTGCCGTAGCGACACTGACGATGTTTGACGTCCTTCGCCCTTTGCTAATCCCGACGAAATCGGGACAACACTACATTGCTTTATCGATTGTGGTCATAATGGCAGGCCTCGGCGTTGGAGCATTCAACGAAATCGTCGAGGCCCTCGTCGCCGCCACCGTCCCCGAATCAGGCGTCGGCGATTACGTCAACACCGCCCTCGACCTCATCGCCGACCTCCTCGGCGCAATCCTCGCTATAGCTTTCATAAACCTACGTTATCTTCCTTGTATTTTGGATGACCCAACAAAACAAAAAATGTGATAAAATGTCATTCCCGCGAAAGCGGGAATCCATAAAAGAAAATCTGGATTCCGGCTCAAGGCCGGAACGACAATGCGAACCATTGGTTTAGGTTTTATTATGCACTATGTCATTGATGTAACATATTTAAGCGAATACAAACTAAAGCTGCGGTTTGACGATGATTCCGCCAAGATTGTGGATTTAGAGTCGTACCTGGATGGCCCGATTTTCGAGCCGTTAAAAAACATTGATTTTTTCCGCAAAGTTACGGTCAATCCCGACATCGACACAATCGTCTGGCCTAACAACGCCGACTTCGCCCCAGAATTCCTCTACGAAATCGGAAAATAACTCTTGAAAGTTTTGTAGGGTGGGCTTTAGCCAACCAAAATCCTTTAAAATCGGAAATTTGACCTACCCGCTATACGCTGCACGCTGTCTTTTACGTGTGATACTCCGCGTTGATTGTTACATATCCCTTGCTCAAATCGCAAAATTTTCATATTAACCCTTGACAAAACTATTTTACATACATATACTAACTATAGTTCATTTTAGAGGAGAGAGTGTGAGTGCTAACTGTTTTTTTAGGAGACAAGGAATGCGCCACACTTGTAGCAAATGCAAAACACATCTTATTGGGTCAATTGCTGTAATCTTGCTTGTCATATTGTTCTGCCAATGCGAGTCGTTCGCACTGACATGGCAAACTGAAGTGGTCGAATCAGGCAGTGTCGGCGGGCTAACCGACCTTGTATACACAAACGATGGAAACCCACATTTCTTTTACCGGGACTTCGATGCCGGTACCTTCCGACATGCCTATTATGGTCCAGCATCATGGCAGACCGAAACTATAGCCAGCCGGGTAGGTTGGACTGACGTTTCTGCTGACGTGGCTCCTAACGGAAATATTTATGTTGGTTACGTATCATCAGGGGTGTTGAACTTGGCCCAATTTAATGGCTCATCCTGGAGTTCAGAAAACGTCGCATACGGATCTATTAGCATGCTTTCAGTTGCAACCCAACAGAGCTCAAATCCATGTGTAAGCTACTGGACCAGCAATATAGATAACTCTCTCTACTATGCCGACTACGATGGTTCCTCATGGAATCACCAGCAAGTAGACACTGAATCCGGCCCAGGTAATGACCTTCTAATTGATACACTAGGACTACCTCACATTAGCTATCAGTATCAGTCAAG
Organism: uncultured Pirellulales bacterium; assembly: GCA_964536225.1. GTDB lineage: Bacteria > Planctomycetota > Phycisphaerae > Sedimentisphaerales > Anaerobacaceae > Fen-1362. The sequence continues at coordinate 12,644 of CAZHVR010000039.1, read as the reverse complement.
TGGTGAACTGAGATACGCTGAGTATGATGGCTCAAACTGGGACATCCATGAATTTACAGGCCTGGATGTAGAAATGACTTCATTAGCATTGGACTCATTTGGAAATCCGCATATAGCGTATTATCAAGCGTACAACGGAAGTCTGGGATATGCGCAATACAATGGAACTGAGTGGCTTATATCAACCATTTTTACAACACCCAGCACCCAACCCACTACGAAAGACCTGTCACTCGTCTTGGACCAGGAGAACCACGCCCACATTAGTTTTTTAGACAACACAAACGCTAATCTCATGTATGCACACTTCAACGGAACAACTTGGGAAATAGAAACCGTTGACGACCTTGGTAATGTGGGATATTGCAGCAGCTTGGCATTCAACGATGTAGGATTGCCGACAATCGTATATTATGGCTATTACAATGGCAATTCTGAAGTCAGGTTTGCTCAGGCAATTCCTGAACCGGCTACGCTCGCACTTATGTGCGCAGGTATTGTCGTCTTTTCACGAAAAAATCGAAAGGTTTAGGCAAAATTACGTGTGATAATAGGCGTTGATTGTAACATAGCCCTTGCTCAAATCGCAGCCATAGCAGAAATCACTATATTTGCCGACGCCTAAATCAACCGTTATCGTATGGCTTTTCTGCGAGACGATTTTACTCGCCTTGTGCCGGTCGAAATTCGTCGGCGAACCGTTCTCGAACACCGCTAAATCATCGAGCTTGCAGGATATCTTCCGGGGATTGATTTTTACGCCCGATGAGCCGACCGCGCAAATGATTCTGCCCCAGTTCGGGTCCCCGCCATTGACGGCACACTTGACCAAATCATAATCAGCAATCGCCCGCGCCGCCTTCGCTGCCTCATTTTTATTCGCTGCGCCTTTGACAACCACCTTGAACATTCGCGTCGCGCCCTCGGCATCCAAGGCCATCTGCTTTGCCAGGTCCTCACATAAATCAATCAGCGTTTTTGCGAAATTTTTATAACGCGGGCATTCACTTGTTATAGGCCGATTGCCCGCGAGTCCCGATGCCAGGATTACAGCCGTATCGTTTGTGCTCTGGATTCCGTCGATAGTAAGCTTATTTAGTGATTCGCCTATCGCCTCTTTCAGCGTCTTCACCAGTAACGGCTTCGCAATCGCCGCATCGGTCGTTATAAAGCATAGTGTCGTTGCCATATTAGGCCCAATCATACCCGCACCCTTGACCGTCCCCGCTATGGTGACTCGCTTACCCGATATTTCAATCCGCCGACAGGCCATTTTGGGCTTCGTGTCCGTTGTCATTATCGCCCTTGCGAAATTCATCCCCGCCGAAGCCGAATCCGACAGCCCCTCTACCGCGTCCGCAATACCCGCAACGACGCTTTTCATCGGCAGCGGCTCGCCTATTATCCCTGTCGAAGCAACTAAAACTTCATGCGGGTCGACTATGATATGGCTTGCCGTCTCGCTGCACATCTTTACCGCGTCTTTAATCCCGCGCTGGCCCGTACAGGCGTTGGCGTTACCGGAATTAACAACTGCTGCGTAAACCGTCGCGCTTTTTACGTGCTTTTTACTAATCTGCACCGCCGCTGACGTGATTTTGTTCGTCGTAAAAACCCCCGCCGCCTTCGCTCCAGACGGGCAGACAATCAATCCCAAATCATGCTTACCCGAATCTTTTATCCCGCACTTCACCCCCGCCGCCAAAAATCCCTTCGGTGCAGTGACTGTATTATTAACACTCATCCTTCACACCTCTTATTATTACACAACTTTTTTAACCGTTGCTGAGCTTGCCTTCGATTGCCAATTCACGAAAGCCCTCCATCGGATCATAAAATTCCCTGCTCAAATCTACCGTGTTGACCATAACTCCCGGCTTGTTCTGTTTCAACTGCCTCACAATCGCGCCATCCGGCTGTATGAAACACGACGGATACGGCGAATAATAACCCGATGCGTTCGACACACTCGCCCAGAAATGGTTCGTCGCCGCATTGCACTGCATCGTCTGCCTCATAATATGCGTATGCACGCTCGGCCCTTTCTGCCTCGCGTTATAAAACGATTGCAGCACGCAGTTGACCTCCTGCTTATACAACGCCCGATACAGTTCCGGAAAACGCAAATCGAAACAAATTAATAACGCGCACTTCACGCCGTTAATCGTGAAAACCACAAACCGATTTCCAGGCCTGAACCGCCGAAGCTCCCATGCCGTGCAAAACCGCTTGTCGTATCTGTCAGCAATCTTCCCGTCAGGCCCAATCAAATACAGACAATTGCTCAACTTGCCTGAGCTATTCAGTTTATGCACGCTGCCCAACACAACCCACACCCTCAATTTCCCCGCCAGTACCGTTACTTTCCGCGTCTCTGCTTCTAGAGTCGCCCAGTCAAACCCGTCGAAATTGGGAAAATCGAACCCGATGTAGCCGGATAGCGCACATTCCGGAAAATGCACAACCTCCGCACCCGTCCTTTTGGCCTTTTGCATCTGGGCGCATATCTGCTGCGAGTTCTTCGCTATCGACTTACTCACCGCAAACTGACACGTCGCAACTTTCAGTTGGCCTTTGTTCATTCTAACTTACCTTTATTTCAATATCTTGGCATAGATATAGCAATCGTGGAATTTGTCACCGACTTTGAGGCACTTTTTCAGCAGGCCTTCTTTTTTATAACCGGATTTAATTGCAATGCTCTGGCTGGCCGTATTCTTTTTAGCTGTAAGTATCTCAATTCGCACCATGTCCGGATTCTTTGCAATAAACTCTTCCAGCAATTTAACCGCCTCGGTGGCGATTCCTCTGTTCCAGAATTTGCGGTCAATAAAATATCCGATTGCGCACCGGTATGGGTATTGCTTATTAATTATGATACCGGCTGCACCGACATGCTTTCCGCTGGCAATTACGGAAAATGAGTAATTCAACTTTTCTCTTCGTAATTTTTTTATTTCTCTAAGGAAATTTTTTTCCTGATTTACAGTAGCCGGCTTTGCCGGAAAATACTCAAAATCCGGATGAGAAAGAATCTCGAAAAACCTTTCCGCATCCGATAACCGCATTTCCCGCAATTTAACTTTCATAAATTTCTGTTCCACTCATTGACTGGCAGCTTATTTCAGCCCCAGCGTTTCATTCAGGCCGAAGATGATGTTCATATTCTGTATCGCCTGGCCCGATGCACCTTTAATAAGGTTATCAATGGCCGAGAAGCACACGACTGTGCTCTTCACGACCGTCGCAAAAACGTGGCAGTAATTCGTCCCCGCAACGTCCTTCACGTTAGGACTACCTCCGCAAACCTGCACAAACGGCTCACCCGTGTAAAAATCCTTATACAGTTTCGCCAACTGTTCGCTCGTAACCTCGCCCTTCGGCTTGCAATAAACACTCGAAAGTATCCCGCGGTCGAAAGGCCCCGCGTGCGGCTGAAACAACACCTTCACGGCTTTACCAGCCACCTCCGTCGCAATCTGCTCCATCTCAGGCATATGACGATGCGTCCCGATTCCGTATGCGAAGATGTTCTCGTTCATATTCGGATAATGAAACTTGGTCGATGGGTTCTTGCCCGCGCCCGATATCCCCGTCACGGCGTTGACAATCACGTCCGGCTCAACCAGCCCCTCTTTCAAAAGCGGCGATGTCGCTAATATCGCCCCCGTCGGAAAACACCCGGGATTGGCTACTAATTTCACGCCCTTTATTCTTTCTCGGAACAGCTCCGGCAGACCATAAACTGCTTTGGCAAGATTTGCGGTATCGGTGTGCTTTTGATAAAACTTCTCATATACCGACACGTCCTTAATACGGTAGTCCGCGCTGAAGTCAATCACCTTCACGCCCGCCTCCAGTATCTTCGGCACAAACCCCATCGACACCTTATGCGGCAGACAGCACAACGCGACATCCGCCAGCTCTGCCAGCTTGTTCAAATCCAGCGGTTCTACGGTCATCTCGCATCGGCCCTTGAACCGCCCGAAAATGTCCGAAACCTTCCCGCATTCCTCCGGCAGCGCGCTCAAATACGTCAGCTCCGCCTCCGGATGCCGCAGCAGAATCTCAATCGACTCTGCCCCCGTGTAGCCGCTTGCACCGATTATCGCAACTCGTATCATATTCGGTCCTTCCTAAAATAAATATCGTCGAAGTTTATTCGCCTCAGGCGGATTCCTCTCGACTGCTATTCTAATTTACTCACAATCGCTTTGCAAATCAAAGCCCGCTCTCAAATCTTGACCTTCTTGGCAATACCCTCGTGCAAAACCACTGCCGCACACGAGCCGATTATCAACACAGTCCCGATAACGGATTTGGCCGTAAATAACTCGCCGAATATCGCCACGCCCGCAAGGTAACAAAACGCCGGCTCCAGCATCCCCAGTATAGCTCCCGTACGCACCGGCAGGTGCTTATAGCTCTGCGTCATCATAAGCTGTCCGACCGTCGCCGTCACCCCGATTAAAACAAGTATCTCCCCGGCCGTAAAATCAATCCCGTTCGACCCGCCGCTCGCAGGAACCACCGCTATACAGAACCCTATCGCACACTGCGAAAAATAAATCGAATATGAATTGTCGGTCTCGTGCAGCTTGCGTATCGTCACTATAACTATTCCGCCAATAAGACCGACACTAATTGCCAATATTTCCCAGGGCCCAAAACACTCGAAAATCCCATCTACGCCGTTGCCGCCCGCGACCACGAGGTAAATACCGAAAAACGCGGTAACTACCAGCACCGCCGAAACCAGGTTCGGTCTTTCTTTGAGCAATATTACACTCAGAACGTAGGCAAAAATCGGATACGTCGAGCCCAATACCACGCCTTTGCTCACACCCAGTTTCACGACCGCAAAGTAAAACATCACGACCCCTACTCCGCCCAGCAGACCTCGGACAAACAGCAGCCGCCGGTTATGAAACTTCAATCGTACCACGCCGAATCCCGCCATAACTCCGAGCAGACACATACCGACAACAAACCGCCACAAACCTATAATAAAACCATCGACCTGCGTCAAAAGCTTCACAAGAGAGGCCATTACGGCGAATAACATACAAGCCGTGACCATCAAAGCCGTGCCTTTTAATTTTTCATTTCGACCGAACATTTCTCAGCTCCGCTACAATTAAAAAAAGGCCGCTGGAGATTACCAGCGGCCTTCGAATCTTCCAGAGTTTACTAATTTATCGTTTCGAGAACTGGAACCTCTTTCTTGCACCCGACTGGCCGGGTTTCTTTCTCTCGACCATTCTCGGGTCGCGGGTCAGATATCCGCCGTCACGCAGGGTGTGCACCAGCTCCGGGTCATAATCTCTCAGCGCCCTGGCGATACCCAGCACGGTCGCGCCGGTCTGCCCCGTAGTGCCGCCGCCCCTGACGTTCACAAACACGTCGAACGACTTTTCCGTACCGGCGGCCGTCAGCGGCGCCATTACCGCCGCCCTGTCCTGGTCGGTCCTGAAATATTCTTCAAGTTTCCTCTTGTTAATCAGCAGCTTGCCCTCGCCGGGTTTCAGCCGCACCCTCGCCACCGACGTCTTGCGCCTTCCCGTCCCCCAGTAAAAACCACCCTTGTCAGGCCCTTTACTCGCAGGAGCCGCTGCTGCTGTCTCTTTTACACTTGTTTCTTCTGCTTTTGCCATAACCTCTTATCTTCCTATTAACGATTATATCGTTATCTTTTCCGGCTTCTGCGCCTGATGCTCGTGCTCAGGCCCCCGATAACACTTCAGCCGCAATATCATTCGCCTTGCTAATTTGTTCTTCGGCAACATCCTCTTGACCGCAAGCTGGATTACCTTCTCCGGCTTCTCTGCAAACAGCTCCGCAAAGCTCTTGTAATGATACCCACCGGGATAACGCGTATAATAATCGTATTCCCGGTGCTCGGCCTTGCTGCCCGTCACCCTGACCTTCTCGGCGTTCACAACCACCACGAAATCACCGCAGTCAACCGAAGGCGTATATGTCGGCTTGTCCTTACCCATCAGTATCAGGGCAATCTTCGTCGCCATCCGGCCAAGAATTTGACCGTCGGCATCCACTAACCGCCAGCCGCGCTTCACGTCCTCTTTTTTCATTAAAAACGTCTTCATACAATCTCCACTATCTACAGGTAAACCTGCATTTTAGCCGATTTTCCCCATTTGTCAAATACCTCTCTGCAAAATTTTAAGATTCTTTCATTATAAGCCAATCCCTGCAAATTCGGCTGAATTGACGCGTAAACCCCACCGGCGTACCCCTTGACCTTATAAAATAAACAGCCGGGGCCAGTGGGGCCCCGGCTGTTAACCCTGTAGAACAATAGTCTTTGCTGCCGTCACTTATACAATACAGTCAATGCTCTTACCCATAGGGAACTTGCCTAATCCCAATGCGAAAATTACTTAGCCCCCGATACCCTTGCCTGCAGGGAACCTCACGCTGACACAGGTTAATGATGCTCCTCGTGATGCTCTTCATGGTGCTCCTCGTACCTTTCCCCGTGATGTCTCTGCCGTCCCTCTTCGTATCGTTCATACCACCTCAAATGATGATTTTCTCGCCATTCTTCACGGCGTTCCTCCGGCTATTCCCAGTATTCATCCGGGTAGCTGACAGTTACGCATCCGTTTACGGTGACCACAGACAGCCATAAAATCATATACAATATAATTTTCTTCATTACTTTCTCCTTTGATATGATTATGTTTAATCGTTAATTTTCATATCTGTACCTGCGCCTAAATCTATGCGACAAGGCCTCCTCATAAAAATAAGTAATTTACCGATTAGGCCTTCGTACTTGCTTACCTTTGGCCCCCTCCAGCAATGCCGGGGTTGTATGATTTTACGTTCCGGCGGTCGTTAATCGCGGCGATTTGCAGATAGCCATCGGCACGGACGGCAAATGCCCCGCCTTTGCGGGCCACATCAGGAAGAAACTGAAAAAAAATCTTCACGGAAAAGACGGCCGAGTTTCTGGCCGAATTGGAACGGCTTCGGGAGCATATTATCGAAACGATTCCTGATGAAATAGGGCGCAAAGCCCCGTTAGCAGATGATGATTCGTTCGATTATTTCATCAAAAACGACCCAGCCGAATGGCGCAAAAGGCCGAGGAAATGATAAAAACTAACTTTTTTAAGAAATATTTTGTTGCTGTAAGTCCTTGTATATATTAGTTATATGGTCTTATGGCCAGGCGGCAAGCGTTGAAATCGGGAGAAAAGACAGCGGCCTTATTTTTATCCGCATAGGGTATTGGTTGAACGCAACTGGAGTCGGGCCTTGGTTTTTGAATTTAACCGGCGGTATAAAGGCCGGATGAATGGGCGATAGTTCGGCGAATATCCGTTATCGAGGAGCTGAAATCATCAATCGGTTAAAAACTCCTTGACAATCGGGCGGCGGTAAATTAAGAAGGCTTGTTTTAACAGCTTCTACAGCAACAAGTCGAAGCAAAACGTCTTTTTTTGGAGTAAACAGCAGTGCTACCAGCAAAAAAAGTAAGCAAAAGCAAGACACGCAGCCGACGAGCACATCACGCCCTTCGGCCTGTCAACTACAGCATGTGCCCCAAGTGCGGCCAGGCCAAATTACCCCACGCGGCCTGTGCGAAATGCGGCTACCTCAATTCGAAAATCACCTTGAAGGTTGCAGAGCAGACCGAGAAAAAGGGGTAATATCAGATGCGCATCGCGATAGACGCAATGGGCGGTGACAAGGCACCCGACGCCATCATTTCCGGGGCGATTGAGGCGCTTGACCAGCTTGAGACAGATGATGAGATTATTCTTGTGGGCCCGAGTGAAATAATCGAGCCGAAGCTGGCCGGGCGCAAAGTGCATCCTGCGACGATTTCGGTGATTCACGCGCCGGACGTGATAGGTATGGCGGAAACGCCTATCGAGTCACTGCGAAAGAAGCCGCGAAGCTCCATATCTGTTCTTGCCAAATTAGGCAAGCTTGGCCGAACCGATGCCGTAATATCAGCGGGAAACACGGGGGCGTGCGTGGCGGCGTTTCAGATGCGTATGCGAAATCTGCCTGGTGTGAACCGGCCCGGGATAGCGGTGGTTTTTCCGACATTCGAGGGGCCTGTCACGATTTGCGACGTTGGGGCCAACATCGCGTGCAAGCCGACCAATCTCTATCAGTATGCGATAATGTCGTCGATTTATTCGCGACAGCTGTTCGGCACAGCAAGCCCGAGAGTTGGGCTGATGAGCATCGGCGAAGAAGACGCCAAGGGCAATGAAACCGTAAAAAAAGCACGCGAGATGATGAAAAAGGACCCGAAGATAAATTTCATCGGCAACATCGAAGGCAGGGACATTTTCAAAGGGGTCTGCGACGTTGCCATTTGCGACGGGTTCGTGGGCAACGTGATACTCAAGCTCGCGGAGGGGCTTATCGACGGGCTGGTAAAAGCCATCCAGCAGGAAATCATGTCAAACAAGCTAAGCATCCTGCTGGGGCCGATGTTCAAAGGCGTTATGAAGAAATTCTACAGGAAACATGATTATAACGAATACGGGGGGGCGCTGCTGCTGGGGATAAACGGGACAGCGTTAATCTGCCACGGGGCGAGCGAGGGCAGGACTATAAGAAACGCCGTTCTGGCGGCGAAGAAATATCACGGCGAAAAAATCAACGAGAGAATCGCCGAATACCTTGCATCGAGCAGCGTCGGCGAGGAGGCGCCGGCACAAGAACCGGAGAAAGTCAGTTTAAGGGTCAAGGATGAACAAACAAGCTGAGTCGCACCAGCCGCGGTTTGCGGCTGTCATAACGGGGCACGGCTCATACGCGCCTGCCAAAATTCTTACCAACGAAGACCTTGCGAAAATGGTCGATACCTCGGACGAATGGATAAATACACGGACGGGGATTAAGAGACGCCATATATGCGGAGAAAATGAGAGCACGGCGGACCTGGCGACGGAGGCGGGGAAAAAGGCCCTGGCAATGGCGGGCATTGAGCCGGCAAATCTCGACCTTATTATCACCGCAACAATCACGCCAGAAATGGTCTTCCCGTCAACGGCGTGTTTTGTGCAGGCCAACCTCGGGGCGTTTTCGGCGTGGGCGTTCGACCTTATGGCGGCGTGCAGCGGTTTCATTTACGGGATATCCGTTGCGCAGCAGTTTATCGAAGGCGGCAGGATACGAAACGCCCTGATAATCGGGGCCGAGACGCTGACGAAAATCACCAACTACAAGGACCGGACAAGCTGTATCCTCTTCGGCGACGGCGCGGGTGCGGTGGTGCTCGAAGGCAAGCCGAGAGAGAATGACGGACAAAGCGGTGTTATCTACAGCACGATGTACGCCGACGGGAGCAACTGGCAGGCGCTGAACTGCCAGGCATACGGCTCTCGAAATCCCGTGAGCAGGCCTCTGGCCGACCCCAATAAGGTTTTTATGGAAATCAGGGGCCGCGAGGTTTACCAGCAGGCGGTGAGGAGAATCGTCGAGACGGTGACCGAATGCCTGGAAAAATGCAAGCTGACGATAGACGACATAACGATGGTGGTTTCACACCAGATGAACGCCCGAATTATCGAGTCGGCGGCGAAACGGCTGGCGATTCCGCCTGAAAAATATTTTATTAATATAAACGAATACGGCAACACGTCGGCCGCCTCGGTGCCGCTGGCCTTCGACCAGGCCATTCGAGAGGGCAAAATCAAGCGAGGCGACATTGTAATTCTTGTCGCATTCGGCGCGGGATTAACGTGGGGCGCCAACGTCGTTCGTTTATAAATTCGCAGTCCACATCAAATCATTTTTACAATCAGCCCTTCTTAAGCTCTGCGACGATTTAACAGCAACAATCACTTATTTAAGCTAATGCGCGCTTTTTTTAGAATTATTCTATTTTTTTGACCCGAGAATTTGATTAAACGTGTATAATATAATAATCGCGATAAATAGTAGTATTCATAGCGGCTTTTAGGGGTATTTTTGCCAAAACTGGGAGAAAACTGTTTTTTATTCGCAATTATTTAAGGAGGTTTGTCATGTTCAAGAGAGCAGAGAGAGGGCTTTTGGTATTATTGGTGGTGTGGTGTTTCGGGGCGGCATCGAGTTTTGGGGAGGTTTACAGCAAAACCGGATGGGAGGCGAAGCTCAGCACTTTGGCCCATAACGTGTCTGGGACGGTGCGCATCGTGGACCATAATACGCTGGACGTTGAAAATTTTTATTACGACGGGGGCGGGCCCTTAGTTTACTTTTATCTCGGCAAAGACAACGTCTATACTGACTTTTTTAACGGGCTGGGGGTAGGGCCGTTATTGACGGGAACCCCTTACAGCAACGGCAGTTTGACAATAGATCTTCCGCCGGGCGAGACACTGGATGATTACAATGCGATATCGGTATGGTGCGAGGACTTCCATATCAATTTCGGCTCCGGGACTTTCGGGTCAGTCGTGGAATACGAGCTGACATTCGACGCGACCTGGAGCAGCACCACGCATCCGAACGTTCCGCCGGAGCCAAATTTTTCCGGGCTGATTGGAGGCAGTCACAATCAGCTGGTGAGCTTCTGGGAACCGGGCAGCTTGGCATCGGACGCGGTTGAGACACTGGCGGAGCTCGGGGACACAGGCCCGCTGAGCAGCACCGTCAATACGGCCATTCTGGCAGGCAACGCATACAGCGTTATTTCGGCGGGGGCAATCGACCCCTCGCCCAATTCGGTTTCAGTTACTTTCAAGATGCATTCGGGCAAACCGCTTGTTACAGTGGCCTCAAGGATTGGGCTGAGCCCCGACTGGTTTGTTGGTGTTTCAAACATGGTGTTGTTCGATAACGGACAATGGCTGGGTGAGGCGGTGGTTGACCTGTATGCCTATGACGCCGGCACGGACAGCGGAACAGATTTTAATTCACCCGATTTAGATACCAATCCGGCGGATCCAATCACGCAGATTACGGGGTATCCCTTCGGGGGTGAACCGCCGCTGGGAACATTCACGTTTAAGCTGATATGCAACAACCCCCCTGCTGGCGATTTGAACGGTGACTGCCGTGTGGATTTCTTCGACTTTGCCTCAATGGCTGGCAACTGGCTGCTCGACTGTAATACAAAACCAGGCGACCCGGCGTGTCAGTAAACCCGCGAGTTATAAGCGTTATATCTAACAATCGCCCGCGGCCGGCATCGACGTGCCGCGGGCGATGTGATTTATACTGCAGCCGGTCACTTCATGGTAGTGTCTTCGATAACGGCGCCCGGGGCGTATGTGAATCTTTGTCCGCCGAGCGACGCATCTACCATCAGCCCCTTGTCGGACGTGATAAACACCGCCATACCGTCTCTGTAGTCCGCTTTTGCCGCTGCCCCGGTGGTGGCCGCCACTGCCGTTGCCTGTGCGGAAAAGGTATATTCGCCGCTCATAAATCTGCCCAGCTCATCTTTGCTTCTGAAGAAAATTATCTCGCGGAAATACTCTCCGCCGAATGAAAATCCGAGCGTTGCCTGTTTCATATCGCAATACCCTATCATTTGGCCCCGCTCATATACCTGTCCCCTGCCGTATGCTCCGCCGATCCAAAATGCCCCTTTGAAGACCTTCGGCAATACGGCGTAGCCGTAGGAATCGTCGAAGAAGCGCTGGATACCGGGGTCTTTTTCCTTGAATATGGAGACGGCCTCATCGACCTCGGCCTTCAGTACCGGTCTGGACAACTTTTTGGGGGCGACTGAGCAGCCGGCCGGCATAACCGCAAGGGCACACAAAATCATCAGGTTGGTCTTTGCTTTCATATATTTCTCCTTTAATAATTTACCGTTTGTCACGGGTACGATCATTTATATGACAATAGACAATATCCCCGGCTAACCGATTTACAAATAAGGGATTTGCCTAAATGGTTAACGCTTTTTACCTAACGGGTCAAGATATAGTCACTACAGAAACAAAGAGCCGGCATGCAGGTTTTTGCGCGAAGCTGAAAATCGAACACAAAACAGCAAAGGGAAATTTTATCTGGTAGTATCCTCTAATATGACGGCCGGTTTGTAGGTAAATCTTTGTCCGCCGAGAGAGGCATCGACCATCAGTCCGGTGTCGGTATCGATGAAGACAGCCATACCGTCCCTGTAGTCGGCCTTGGCGGCTGCGCCGGCAGTAAGGGCGACGCCGGTAACCTGGGCGGAAAAGGTATATTGGCCGTTCATAAATCTTGCGAGGTCGTCTCTATCCCTGAAGAATACAATTTCGCGGAAGGACTCTCCCCCGAAAGAAAAACCCAATGTTGCCTGAGACATATCGCAGTATCCGACCATCTGTCCCCGCTCATATACCAGCCCCCTGCCGTAGGCCCCACCGACCAAAAAAGCCCCTTTGATAATCTTAGGCAGGACGGCGTATCCGTAGGAATTCTGGAAGAACCGCTGGATGCCGGGGTCAACTGCCTTGAATATGGATACTGCCTCGTCCGACTCTGTCTTGAGCACAGCCCTGGATTCCGGTTTAGGCGGCACCGTCGCACAACCGGCCAGTATCACCGCAGCCAGATAAAAAAACATTACGCTTAATTTTTCTTTCATATACAGCTCCTCTGATAATTTTTCAGTTCACGAACAATATCTACACCTTAGCCGCCGGATATGCAACAACAAAAACTCCCGCTGT
>CAZHVR010000038.1:0-24938 GCA_964536225.1 uncultured Pirellulales bacterium | reverse complement strand
TTCTTGCGAAAGCAAGAAGCGGGGGAGGTCGTCTTAATAATCCCCCGTTGTTTTCTTACGAAAACAATGCACGGGGGAAGGCTCAACACATTCATTGGCACACACATTGAAAGTGTCGAATACCCCGAACCACATAGGGTTCAGGGTTAAAATACGCACTTTCGCTGCTGTTTGGCTTAACTGTTAACTTTTAAAAGAACGTTCTCGATACTCGATTCTTGATACTCGATGCTCGTCCTGGATGCTCGAAAGATACAAAGGGCGGTCAAGTCAAAGGCTTACGCTATTAACTTGTCCGCCTCCAAACAAGCGATTTTAGCACAAATACGTATGCCGTCAAGGGGGGAATTAAAAAAAATTAAAAAATTTTTCCTGCCGCGAAGGCACCAAGACACAAAGGAATTAGAGTGTTTTACAGCGGAAGACGGAAATCTGCCACATAATAGAAACCTTGTACCTAAGCAATCGCGAAGGCCAATTCAGCATTTTCCTAATCTCTTCGGGCCCCCTATATATGTATTAAAAGGAGGCGTAAGTTGTTTTTAAGAATAAAGTTATAACGTTGATTTTTCTTGACTTTTGGGGTATCTATCGGGTATATTTTAGGATATAAACCACAGCAAAGAGGTGTTGGAATGCTTAACTGCTTTGTTAGAATAGAGTTACGGTAAGGAGGCGATAAATCCTCTGACAAACTTGAGTATTACTTATTTCTTGAGCACGATAAGTAAAGATAAGATTTCACAAAGAAAAATTAGATGCTTATCGTTTGTTTACATATGCTTATGTATAATGAAAGTCAGTTGATATCTTGAAAGCATTTTGTTTCACGAAACAAAAATAGGATTGACGAAATAATTAATGGCGGTTAGAAACAACGAGAAATACTTTAGAAGCCCGGAACGAGAAAAAGAGATTGGAAAAGAAAAACTGAACAAAGCGAGACGCTTGAAATCACTTTACGAAGAAATATTATCATGAAAGGAATAACTATGATAGAGAATCTTCCTAAATCACAAATAGGACCCCCAAGCCACATCGACATTCTCCTTCATTTGCAGAAAGAGTTGCGGCAAGGTGGGATGGCCTGTGTGGGCATCGTTCTGCAATACAATATAGCCGCGACTGGTCCTACGCCCGAGATTGCATTAGAAAAGGCGGTGAGATTAGCGACTATCCACTTCGATCGCAATAGAGAAATGGGTATCGATGTGTATAGGATGTCACCCTTATATTATTCGGCGGCCTTTATACTCGGGAGGCCCGTTCCCAAGATATATGAAGATGTTCAGGCAAGTATGTCTATGGAACTTGTGCGATATCTTGGCTCTCCCACAATAGACGTGCGAAGTATTTGCGAATTACAGCAGAGAGACAATCTGTTTGATGTTGAGCAACTGGTAAAACGTTATTACCCAGAGCGAGTTGCTATGGTAGGTTGATTGCCTCAATTATATTGACCTGTCTATTACCTAAATAGTGTCGTAGAAATTAGTTGAGAGATATGGGGAATGAATATCACACTCAGCCAAACTGGCGTATCAGAGTTCATTGAGCAAGCATGTAGAATAGCAATTACTGTTAATGAGCCACTGCTTGGCGGTTCGTCACATGATAATCCAATTGCATTTGATGTATTTGTCAAGATAATCAGTAAATTTATTAGATCACCCGTTGAATTGGAAGTTACCATTGAGCAAAATTCTCCATCAAGTATGCCAGTATTACTTGTTCATGGGATACGAGATCATGGCATTCGTAACGGTCAGGGACGGAAATACCTTCCGGGACATCAAAAAGGGGCGTGGTCATATTACTTATATGATGCGCTCAGAGACGGCATTCCATCAGAGCATTTGAAAATGCTCAGAGAAAATATTAATCTGTTACCGGAATATGGCATAGATAACGATAAATTCTTTCAAATTCCAACTACCTTTTTTAAAGAATAGCAAATATAGGCCATAATACTGAAAAGATTAGTTAGCCCTCTGAGCGACCTTGACTTTCTTCCCCAAAACTGTGCCATTAGTAATTAGAATGTCGGCAAGATAGAACGCTTAAAAAAGGAGGCAAGCGATGCGAGGCACAAGATTCAAGCAGGTGTAGATCATAGCGACTTCAATATAATCCTGTGCCTAGGTAAAACTGTTCAGAACTGCCCCGCTACAGCGAGAAATCCTTGCAAAGATATCACTCATTAAAGTTCAACCTCGCAAATTCTCCATGGTATTTTTTTGCCGCAGCGTCATAAGCGCGGGTGGCTTTGGTTTCGTCGGTGAAATAGCCGAGCCAGATTTTGCGGCCATGGTTTCTGATTTCAGCGAACCATTTTTGTTTACGCTTGCTGAAAGAGACGCCCCGATAGCGAGAATAGGTTTTCGATTTGTCACGCCGGCTGTTGCAGGAGTTCTGGAAGTGGGTGGCAAAACGCAGGTTAGACCTTCGATTGTCGAGGGAATTGGTATTTTTGTGGTCAACGAGCAGGTCAGGGGGAGCGTTGCCTTCGACTCCGCTCAGGCCGAGCATAATTTGCCTGTGCATAAGGATGGTTTTGAGCCGGCCTGTTTTGGAACGGACGACGCGGCCTGCGTAAGGGATGTCGTCCCTGCCGCAGGTAAGCCAGTCGAAGGAATTGAGCAGATAGAAATCGTCGGGTTCGACAATAGTGAATTTGCCTTCAGTCAATCGTATTTTGCGGAAGGGATAGCCGAATCGCAAGCTGCGATATTTTAGAACAGGCCAGGCACAGAATTTGTCGAGCCAGTTCGGAACCGAAAGCGAAAATCTGATTTTCATAATCCTCCCCTTTCATTAAATTAAAAATCAAATATCAAAAAGCAAAAATGCAACCTCGCCTGAAACGGGTAAACCCGGCCAGCCCGCCGACGGGCCCGTACGGGGGGTATTATACCAAATTAAAGGCGAAAGTTCAATAGAAATCTAACTTTTATAAATATTTTTATAATATTGTAAATGCTTGTATTTTCAGTGGTTATGCAAGGAAAGGAGGCCGGGAAGGTAGTGAAAGAGGTGAAAATTAAGGGGTCGGCGAGGAGGAACATTCGAAAATCAACCAACCCCCCTATTCAGGATAGAATTTCGAGTTGCGCCGGCAAGGGTAGAAAATTCGGATGAGTGTGGTAAGATATTTGAGGACCGGATATGACAATGCCAGACAAAGAGCAAAACGATATAGTCGAGTTGCTGGCCAGGCACGAGGAGGCCATCGCCAAACTCTACAATTTATACGGCCAGCGATTTGCGGGGCACGGTGATTTCTGGCGGAAACTGGCGGGCGAGGAAATACAGCACGCTAATATGCTTCGCAGATTAAGGTCGCGGATTGAGGCAGGAGAAGGCAGGGTTGTTTACGAGAGATTCAAGGCCAGCGCACTGCTGGAATCCCTTGGCCGAATAAACGCGGCTATTGAAAAGACAACAAAGGGCGAGTTCGACCACAACGACGCAATTAAGATGGCAGCGGTTATCGAAGGGTCGATAATTGAAAACAAGTACTTCGCGGTTTTCGAGGGAAACTGTGCTGAGATTGTTCAGGTGCAGTATTATCTTAACGGCGCAGCGGAAGAGCATAGACAGAGGGTACTGAAGGAGGCGGGGACAAGTTAGTTGATTTTCAACAAGAATGGGGGTACGCTAAAAGGGGTTTAGGAATTCTGAGTTTAACGAATTTGTTTCGGGAGGCAGAATATGGACGGGTTTTTGATTGGGGCGATTGCGGGCGTCGTCGTGACTATAGGGCTTGTTTTATTCATCAAAACCAGAGGCAAGAAAGGACTGCGCGGGGCGGAGGTTCACGTGCACGCATCGATAGAGGACCTGCGCAGCGTGGGCGAGCTTGTCGCGTTCAAGATGATAACAAAGGAAATCGTTACGGCGGCGGACCACTGGTTCGGCGAGTTCGGCAAGCGGTATCTGGCGTGGCTGTTGAGCAACAGGAAAATGGCGATGATATTCGAGTTCGAGATTGACTTCAGATACGACCTTCGGAGCAATGACTTCGTAATCGAAGAGACGGGGGAGAATTCGTATCGATTAAGGATGCCGAAATGCTTCTACCAGACACATATACGGGACGTGAGCTTCTACGACGAGCAAAGCTCGAAGCTTCTGTCGTGGCTGATACCGGATTTGCTGAACCGGGCGTTCGGGCCGGGATTTTCCGAAACGGACAAGAACCATCTCAAGGAAGAGGCGAAACAGCAGGCCAGCCATATGGCGAGAGATTTCGTCGATAAGATGCGGTCGGAGGTTCAAGTTTCGGCCAAGCAGACGCTGGAGACGCTGGGCAAGGCGTTCGGGGCCGACAGCGTTACGATTGACTTCAGCGGGTCAGAGCTAATACAGACGAAGGTCGAATCGAACGTATAATTTTTTGTCGTGCGTATATCGTTCATACGGATTGCGGCATCGGCGGCAATAACCCTCCTGCGCAAATGCGGAAAAAGAAACCCCCGGATTGGCCGGGGGTTCGAGGGCTGCGTTGGGGTGAAGGTTAATCTTCGAGGCGGATTGCCTCGGCGAAGGTGATAAGATTGTTGGCCCATTTCTGGGCTTCTTCGTATTCGACCAAATCTTCGACGACGAGTCGTGCGAGGCACCTTTCCATAGTAATCATTTTTTCGTCGCACCGGCCTGTGGTCTTGGTCTGTAGCTGGGAATAAATCTGTTCGAGCTTGCCTGTTCTTATGAGGTTTGCGATGGCGTAATTGTTGTTTAGGATTTCCATCGCGGCGACGCGGCCTTTTGCGTCTTTTCTGGGGATGAGTTTCTGGCTGAGGATGTATGCCAGTCCCATGGAGAGCTGGTTTCGGACCTCGTTTTGTCTTCCGGGGGGGAAGTAATCGAGGATACGGGTGATGGTCCCGGCGGTATCCCTTGTGTGCAGTGTCGAGAAGACGAGGTGGCCGGTTTCGGCGGCCATAAGGGTCATAGCGATAGTTTCGGCGTCGCGCATTTCGCCGACGAAGATGATTTCGGGGTCTTCACGGAGCATGGAGCGGAGGCCGTCGATGAAGGAATAGACGTCTCGGCCGATTTCCCGCTGAGATACGAGAGCTTTTTTCTGCTCAAAAAGGTATTCGATAGGGTCTTCGATGGTGATTATTCGGCAGGCGCGTTCCTCGGCGATGCGGTTAATCAGTGAGGCGATGGTGGTGGATTTTCCGGCGCCCGTGACACCTGTGACGATGACCAGGCCATGCTTTCGATTTATGATGTCTTTCCAGATATCGTTAGGGAAGCCGACTTTTTCGACGGGCGGTATGTCGGCAGACAAAGCCCTGATGGCCGCACTGATGCCGTCATTTTCCTTGAAGACGTTGATGCGGAAGTGTGTGAAGTGGAGACGGTAGGAGCAATCGACGCTGTGGAGCTCGCGGAGTTTTTCGACGCTGTTTTCAGAAAGCAGGGGCAGGATGAGCTGCTCGGCCATTTCTTCGGTCAGGTTGGGGCCTCTCATTTTTTTGAGTTCGCCGTCAACGCGGTAAGTAGGCGGTGCTCCGACTTTGATGTGGAGGTCGGAGACGCGCATTGTTCCGGCTTCCTCGAAATAGCTGAGCATATCGTGGATGCTCAACTGTCCCATATCCTCGCTTGGATAAACGCTTTTTTTAGTATCGGCAAGCACAGGCATTTTCCGGCTCCTTATTAAAAAACACTATACAAAGTATAGCTTTTGGGAATGCGGTTTCCAAAAGCGGGGGCGGTGCAACTGCCCTTAAGGGTGTGTATCGGCAAAAAGAGGGGGTGTGAAAAGTTAAATCGCGCGGTTTTGAGAGGGAAACAGGCGAATTTTATTTAGAGCGTGCGAGCCAGTCGTTGAGGTTTTTCGCGAGGACCGAAACGTCCTTTTTTGTCATAATATGGCGGATAATATCGGGCGGTATTTTGAGATTGAGCATTGCCTTGTTGGCGCGCTGCCACAGGCGGTCCCGTTTTGTGTCGGTATCGGCCAGGTACAGCTCGCTGACCAGCTCGCTAAGCTTTTGCAGGGCGATAGTGTCGAGGTTCTGGTAGTAATTCGATATTACGTCTTTCTGGTATTGCGAATACTCACGTTTTGCCATAACATTAGGATAACACTGGCTGATTGTAAGGGCAAAGAGATATTGTGTCGCGGCGGAATTAGAAGATGACGGAACAGGTAAAAAAGACGGAAGCGTTTCGATTGTGCACCCGGCTGCATTTGTCGGAACTGACGGGCCTTAAGGCATCGACGCTGCGGGAGCTTTTAGAGCTGGTGCAGACGGTTTCGGGCTCGAGTATCTATCATCACACGCACCGGTTTTTGCAGCAACACCAGTATCTTTCGCCGGAGCCGCCGAACGATTTTGCATACTGGGTATCGAACGTACTGGGTGAGCAGGAACTGGGGGAGAAACTTGCCAGTATCGACATTATCCGATTCCCAAGCATTCACAGTTTAAGAGAGAAAATCACAGGCGTTATCGAAGAATATCTGCAAAAGCGGCCGTCGGCGGAAAAGAAGTTCGTCAATCCCGGCGCGGAGTTTCATTTCATAAACTCGGTAAGCTTCGTTTTTCCCACGAGACACGAGGCGCACAATTTGAAGGAGCTGGCGGAGATTCTCAAACAGATAACCATCGACAGCATATACTTTCACGTTTTCGAGTCGAAGCTTCGATTGGAGAAAGGCAAGAACGATTTGTCGCTGTGGATAGAAAACGCAATCGGCGACAAGTCGCTGGCGGACAAGATTTCACGGCTGGACCCTTATACTTTTACTCTCGAAGATTTACGGAACAAAATAATTAACCTGATAGAAGAGAGCATCCAGGAATAATATGAGCACATTACAGGACTACCTGCCGGTTGTGGGCCAGGGCGTTATAGATGACTTACAGCTTGCGGCGGAGAAGCTAAAGGACAAGACGATCCAGATGGTGAATTCCACGGCCGTAGGCGGAGGAGTGGCGGAGATATTGAACAGGATGGTCCCGCTTCTCAACGAGCTGGGCATCAATACCAGATGGGACGTTATACGGGGCGGGGCGGAGTTTTACGCGGTGACGAAGAAATTTCATAACGTCCTTCACGGCAGGGACGAAGAGGTAACGCAGCACGATTTCGATATTTTTATGGACAACACTCGACAGAACATCGAACAGATGCAGACGGACAGCGACATTGTTTATATCCACGACCCGCAGCCGATAGGGCTGGTAGAAAAAAGGGACGGCAACAAGTGGGTGTGGCGATGTCATATCGACGTATCGAGCCCGCACCAGATGGTCTGGCGGTTTTTGAAGGGTTTTATCGAGCGATATGACGCGGCGGTATTTTCGGCACCCAATTTTTCACAAATTTTGCGGATGCGGCAATTTCTGGTTGCCCCTTCGATAGACCCGCTTAGCGACAAGAACAAGGAGCTGCCCGAAGAAACGATAGAGGCGGTCTTTAACAAATACGAGATAGACAGGAGCAGACCCATCATTACGCAGATATCGCGATTCGACCGTCTGAAGGACCCGGTCGGGGTTATCGAGGCGTATAAGCTTGTAAAAGAGCGTGTGGATTGTCAGCTTGTCTTAGCGGGTGGCACGGCGGCCGACGACCCGGAAAGCGTGGAGGTTTACGCGGAGGTAAAAGACAAGTCGCAGGAGGACCCGGACATACATATACTGCTGATGTCTCAGAACGATATCGAGGTCAATGCGCTGCAGCGGGGCTCGACGGTGATTATTCAGAAATCGCTCAAGGAGGGTTTCGGTCTGACGGTTTCGGAGGCGTTGTGGAAGGGCAAGCCAGTAGTGGCCTCGGCAGTGGGCGGGATTCCGCTGCAGATAAGCCACAAGTATTCCGGGCTTTTGTGCTATTCGGTGGAGGGGGCGGCATTTGCGGTCAAGCAGCTTCTTAATTCGCCTCAATACGCAAAGAAGCTCGGTGAGAACGGACGGGAGCATATAAGGAATAATTACCTGTTAACGCGGCACATCCGCGACTACCTGCTGCTGTTTTTGTCGTTGTATTATCCTGATAGCGTGGTTTTGTTTTAAGGCAGCCCAATGAAAACAAAGAAAATCACAGCACTGACGATTCCGCTGTTTCCTTATCTTCGGGCCGGGGAGCGAAATCCGGGGAAGATGAAAAGAATCCGGCCGGCCGACTCACTGGATTTGAGGGGGATGATAAGTGAAATGCGCACAAGCGAGATAGCGGCCTTTGACGCAGGGAACGGGAAATGGTCGGCGACGTCGGTTTACAGCGCATACAGTCCGGACATTCATTTGATGTTAATCGAGACAAGTCCCAACCGTTACGTTCCGGGGCCGGAGAAAATTCCGGACCAGGAAGGCGACCGGCTGATGAAGATTTGGGCGTGCATACTGGATTTGACAGCCGAGAGAAAGACAGTTGCAACAATTCACGCGGGCTATAACTGGTCGCCGAGGTCGTGGGGCGAGGAAGAGGAAAAGACGGGGTTCCAGAGCGTACCGACGAAATGGCACCCGCATTTTTGGGGCTGGCCTTCTTTTAGGAAGAACACGACCAAAAAAGAATGGGAAGCAAAAGGGGTTTCCGTCTCGTCGCTTTCGGCCCCGTTACGGCGTCTGTCAGGCGAGAACAATTATTCGAAGCCATTCGGAAAGCTGATAAAGGAGAGGATGGGCAAGAAATTTTCGAAAGGCAGCTTGTTCAACAAGCTTTTGCCCGTTCACAAGTGGGTCATCGATGAGCGTGGTGTATATACAGGGTTTAATTCATCGGTGCCGGAGGTTCTAAAGGCGCCTGGTTTCTTCGGGTGCTGTCTGAAGCCGCTTGCGGCGATGCTCGAAGAGATTATGCGGGAACTGAGCGAGACCTTTACTACAATCAGATGCAAAGAAATCGACCGTATACTCGCGGGGACGCAAAAGGGGATCCCGAAAAACCTGAAGGCATTGAGGGCGGCGCCGGTTATGCGTGATGAAGGATATATAAGGAAGGTTTTCAAACTTCGCGGCTATCCTTCGGGTCTGTTGGGTGCGTTATTGCAGCCGGTGCGTAACAGGTGCAATCAGGCCGGGAATCCCGCCGACTGGTGGCGAAAGGGATTTGCATACGCACTTGTTTTCCACGGGCCCGCCTCGCAAGCGAATCGAGACAAGCGTGGCGAACTGAGAATAATGCCGGGGGTTTATGTCGGGCCCGGGGGTGTTGTGGAAGCAGAAGGATTTATAATCACCCGGCCGGAGGACAGGAAATTTTCCGACGCGGAAATCCGGCGCAAGAGCAAAGACCTGCGCAAATTGGCTGAAGGCCTGAAAGAGTCGGGTTTCAGGCATTAACAAGGCGAGAGATTAGTCCCGACATTATCGGGATTGTTTTTTATGGAATGAGCAGTTGACTATCGCAATGGTCGGGTTTAAGATTTGGCGGGTGTTTGAGTAACCGGGTCGGGTTGCGGATACGAGGAGACGCGGCGAAAAAAATGGTCAAGACAAATCAAAAGGGAGGTATAAAAATGAGCGTTTTGAGGAGCAGTGCAATTAACAGAAAGAGCCGTCCGGGCATTGCGATACTTCTTGTTTTTATCTTAACGATAGGTCTGGCGGCGATAATAATGGTTCTATACTCGGGCGCGGGCAACCCGTTTTCGGCGTGGGAAGGGACGGAGAGGGACCGGTATTCGGACCCGAACGCCCAGCCGTGGCAGGAGGGTCATTTAATATGGGGAGGTATGTTAGAGGGTTAGGGGATGAGCGGCAGGCGTCCTCCTTTTCGCTCTCAGCCGAAGATTACGGGCGACATTCAATACAAGGCGGAGCTATACGACGGCGAGAAGCCGATGGGGGAACTGAGCTTACTGCTGATGAAGAATTTTGACGCGGTATCATCGTGGAAAGGCGAGTTCGACATTGACGGGACTCATTACAAAGTCGAACCCCATCGAGACAAGCGGACGGAACAGCTATATAATTCGTTTTCCGGCAACATCTACCCGCTGAAGATTTACGAAGACGAGAACAGCAGGGACCGGTCGAAGCTTTACGTTCTAAACGCCGGCCTTTACGAGCTGGCCGGGGCCGAGGGGCAGGACCGGCCCGGAGGCACGGCATACGTCAACGCGTGGGTGAGCAAAAAACTGGAGGGGGAGGGCACGCTTTCGATACCCCAATTTCACGAGGGCAAGAACCTGATACTCAAGTGGGGCCCGATTTATCCGGTAGATAAATAAGCAGGACCAAGGCGGCCGGTGTGAATTCAAATCCGTCACAGTCGGGCAGCCAGGGCGGAGAAATTATCGACGAATTTTTCAAAATCGAAAAAAAAATCGACCAGCGGCTGAGATGAAATCCGCGAATATCGGGTTTGAAAAAAAATATTTTTTATCCGTTCGACACCATTTTCCATACTGATAACGCCGGTTGCGGCGTCTTTATGGAAAACCCCGCGGAAATTAACACGAACCTAACCGTTATTTGTTACGTTGTATGATATAATTTATATTTTAATTCAGCCCGTAAACCGGCCGATATAGCACAAAACGCGAATCATTTACGTATGATTTGTTTTGTAGATTTGCACACAGGAACAGGGGTGATTTTTACTAAGGATGATGACAGGACGTCATCGACGGAAAGAATAATGAATAAATATACTGCTTCGGGGGCAATTGCCTTAATCATATCATTTGTTTGCGGCTGTTCGGTAGGCGGCGGTCCGAGGCCGAGAATGGGCAGTTATCCTGCATCGGCTCTTCCGACGAAATTTCTGGACGTAAACAGTTTGGGCAGCCACAACTACAGTATCGGCTTCGGCGAGAACAACGGGCTGGTTTATACGGCAAAGGGCGGACACATCGATATTGCGCATCTGAGAATCGCGGCGGACAATACGAAGTATCTGCACGACAAGGTCCGTGAGCATCTTTTGAACAACAACCCCGAGTTTAAGTTCAAGCTCAACGTGGAGCCGTCGAGCTATCACGTTGAGGTGCTGTATCCGTCATACTGGAAAAAAATACCTGAGAAATACCGGGAAAAGATAGCGGACAAGATGGCGCTGGACATGAGCCAGTATTTCGCCTACACGATGACGACGTGGCATGAGGTGCTGACGTGGTTCGGCTACAAGTGCGTATTTTTCCTGCCGGAATTCAGCTCGGCATTTTCGTGGGAGGACATATATTCGAACCTTTTGGGTACGCGGCTTGGTGCTGAAGCAGTCGAAGACAGCGGGCATAATTACAACCGGGCGATGACAATCCTTCTTAAAGACGAGCTCGAAGAGCTGCAGGCCCAGACGCGCAAGACCGCAAGGGAGGCAGCCAAGGAGATATCAGACAGGTCAATCGTGGACCTCAGAAAGAACACCGATATCGGGCTGTACGACGGTCTGGTAACGCCGACACTGGCACAGGAAGTGTGTGTGGGCGCAAGAGCCGAACCATTGCCCGTGCCGACGCTGGATGAAGTTCATCATTACGGGTTCGCAATAAAGCTCGAGATTGAGCCGAAGGAATTCGAGCGAGGCAAAATTCTGCGGGTTATTCACCCCGACGGGGGCGACAACAAGGTCAGGCCCGCAGAGGACCTGGCGATAGTTATGAATTACATCGAGAAAGACGCGACGGAAAGGGGCTACACTATAGTTCCTTCGGTAAAGCCGACAGTAGTGGTCTCAGCACAGTAACCATTCGAACCAAACGAGAGCCATACCGGCCGGTCAGTACCCGCTGAAGTCCGTCATACCGATATATCTTCTGCTTCCTATTGCCAGCTCGGGCACACCCTGGGGCCAGATGCTGAAAACAACTGCCTGGCGGTCGAGGGAGGCATCGGCGCTGAAAGTCAGCGACCAGAAGACGCGGTTATAACGCCTGATGAGAGTCACGTCGCTTTCCACGTTTGCCCCGTAGTCGAAGTCAAACTGCTGCGAGAAGACAACCGTGTAGCGCGGGTCCAGGACGTAGCTTGCCGCGAAGACAAAGGTGTTTGAGCCGTGCTCGTCGAGGACGGTCACGTCCCGCAGGTATCTCGAGCCGATATAGTAGCTCAAATCGGGCCAGCGGAATCGCGAGAACCCGAAATCGAGCTGCTCAATAGTTCCTTCATCCGTATCATAATAGGCGTCGCTGAGAAAAGCCGTGGCATCGCTAATCTGCCAGGAGAAATCTGCGCTGAAATAGTTTCTCTTGGGGCCGTAAGTTTCGAATTTTTTAAGACCGTCCGGGAAGTCGCCGTTAAGAATTTTCGGCATCGTGTACAGCCGTAGTGGCGTCATCGGCCTGTTCCATATAAACCTGTAAGGCGCGGAGTCAGCGGTTCGCGGCTGTGAGTCGTCGACCCAAGTCGCGCCGAGATTCAGCCGCATCCAGTCCACTGTTCTTTTATTGCCATCAGGCCCGCGTTTTGTCTGCAGGAGCTGAGACAATCCGAAATAAACCGCGTCGTGCTGTTTTACGACAACGTCGCTCTCGCCGTAAACGGCAGCGACAAGCTCGGGTCTGATGATATGTCGCAGGCCGTCCAAATCCCACAGTCGGCTGTTTACCTCGCGATAAACCTTCCAGTATTCGGTTGACATCCTAACGCCCGCCTCGCCGATTGCCACCGTGTCCTCGTTTTCGGTTCCGGCGTCGGAGCCGTCCACCAGCGACCTATTGAAACCGCTGCGGTCGTCGTAGCCGAGCGTTCCGGCGACGTAGGGCACCGTCTTAACACCGCTTAGCTGTATAGGCATATCGATTTCAGTGCGGTGCGAGGCGAAGACAAACGGCTCTCCGCTTATCATTGTCGAATGATAATCACCTATGAACTGCCGGTACTGGCCGCCCTGTGTATCACTGTAAAGCGTCAGCTTGTCGTTAAAAATCGACTGGCCGGTAAGGTGAAACTCTCCGGTGGGATATTCTGCCAAGACGTCCTCGAAATTATTAATCCTGCCCTTACCAAGGAAAGCCAGTGCCCAGTTGTCTTCGATTCTTTTGAGATGAAAGTAAGTTTCGCGGTCTGGGCCTGTGTTGAACTCCCTGCGGTAATAGCTCTCGACGAAATCCTCGTCCGATTCGTAATTTATGCCCATCGTCACCTGCCAGTTATACGGCATAAAGACGCGATGCACCCAGCTAAAGCGTCCGCGTAAATCCTCGTCCGGCTTAAGGTCTTTCCTGAACTCCTCGCGTCCGAGGCGGTCTTCGCCGTGGTCGTCGATTATGTAGGCGATGAGGTGTCCGAGGCGGTCTTCCTGTGCGTAATCCACGTCAACGCCCGTGCCTACGCCGCGTTTGCTGTAGTAATCAAGCTCGAATGTGGCGTCGGTGCCGGGGGGCTCCTGCAAACCCAACAGCCGAGACAGAAACCAGCGGGTTTCGACGCTGGTTCCCCATATCGAATCGTTTCCGACCCGCACGCTCTTAACGGGGACATCCGGGCGCTGCAAATTGGAGCGCATAAAGGGCCAGTAGAAAAATGTGGTTTTTCCGGCTTTTAGCCGAATGTCCCGCATTTGAACATCGTACGAGTCGTCGCGGACATTGCCGGTCTGCTGGTCTATGGTGGTATTATCGATAACCCGGACAATCGAGGCCTGGAGGGAAATCTGCGGCGTATGAAATTCGCTGGTTGTGAGAACAACATTTTTGGCGGCGAAGTGGTCTTCGGAAAGCTGTTTTATTTCGGCGGCCCGGAGGTAAATCGGGATACCGCGTTCTACATCGAAGGTCCGCAATACGGCGTTTACAGCCACGCCCTTTTTATTTACAAAATCATAATACATCTCGTCGGCCCGAATGGTGCGAAGGCCCTGCGTCATCACCACGTCGCCGCGGAGGTAAACTGCTTTAATCGTACCCTTTGCGCCGATGTCCTGGACACCGCCGAGGGCCTCGTCATCAGCGAGCTTTTCACTCTGGTAATATATCACGGCGGCATCGGCCTGCATTTCCAGCAGCCCGCCCCGCTCGTCCTGTTTTTGCCAGAGGTAGAACCGGCCGATTACCGTAGCGATATCCTGTTCCTTATCCGGGCCGCCCCACTCGACGTTTGGCTCGGTGTCACCGGCGGGCGCAAGATTCACGGGGTATTGAATTCTGGCCTGGGGCGCGGGCCTCTGCTCGACGGCCGCGGGCTTTTTGGCAGGACCCAGCAATCGACCGAGAAAGCCCAGCGCTTCCGGCAAGCGTCTGACCTGTTCGACAGCCGGCTCACGTGTCGGCTCGACCGGCACCTCCGGCGGTGCGGGCGGCGGCTTCGGCGGGGCGACGTCTGCAAGCTTCGCTTCGAAATCCTTGTCAATTTTCGAGACGGCCCAGAATGCCTCGCCGTAAAAATCAAAGTTGCGGACGTCGGCGGTCTGCCTGCTCTGTGCCGTTACGAAAACCTCGCCGCGGGTATCGAACCAGACAACCATCGCATTGCCTGATTCGAGCAATTCCCAGTTAAGGCCGGGCAGTCGGGTGCCTTTGCCCCTGCCGGCGGAGACCCCGCCTGAGATGTATGCCCAAACGCCTACGACCCTGCCGTCATCGGAACCTTGTTCGAGCCATACAACGGCCGAGTCGCCGGTGAATGTGTCGGCTCCTGCGACGAGCGAGAACTCTCGCTCAATAACGAGGACGTTGCGGCCGCTGCTGCCAGTGAAATCAATAAGGCGGTCGGCGGTGATGTGAACGTCCTGCCCCTCAAAGGCCCTGGCAGCAATATCGTCAATTGCATACGCCGAGCAAATCGGCATACACGCTATCAGCACAATGACCAGTTTTGCCGTCCCTGTCTTCATAATTTTTCGATATTCGTCGGAAGCCGCCTGCCTGGGCTTTTTGGCAGATTATACGCGCACAGGCGGCCAATGCCAGTATAAACAGGATAAAATAGTGAAGGGCCGCCGAAATGGCCGTGCCGGCGGATAAATTGAAATAAACGCGGCCCGGAAGTTGTTTGCACCCTCGCGTTCACAAATTTCAAAAAAAAATTAAATTCGTAAATGCCCCCCCCCATAAGGACTTACGAACGGAAGGCAAAATTTCTCGACATTTACCTCTTGACAATCCGGATTGGCGATATATAGTAACATAGAGTTTTATAACAGAAGGGACGATATGACTGCTCCACACCACAACAAAAAGGTCGCCGCTCGGCAAAAATATATCTTTTGCCATTCAAAACTATCAACTATTCACCTATGCACTTGCGGCCTTGTGCACTTGTGCTCTTATTAATCCGGAGGGTAATTTATGGCTAAGAAAATCGTTTTAATTTCATCGTTGCCGGTATGTATAGTTCTTGCAGCGCTTGCCGTTGTGTTCGTGGGTATCGGAAGAGGACAGCCCGTGGAAAACATATCAATCGAATCGGCGAGGTCTCAGGTTTTCGACCTTATCGCAGAGGACAAGTGGGCACAGGCAGATGCGGCAGTTGACAGGTTAATAACCGATTATTCCGCCGATACAGAGCTGCCTTTTTCGATGACCCTTATCGCAGATACCTATACCTGGCAAAGAAAATACGATGGTGCAGACCGTCTGTATCGGGCAGTGATTGAAAAATCGCCGAATACCGAGTGGGACACAAAGGCGCGTCTGGGGCTGGCACGATTAGAGGTTCTCGAACTTATCGGGCAAAAGGAATACGCGGAAGCGAACCAGCGAATTGATGTGATGACAGCGGACTTTCAGGATGAGCCGGACTTGGCGACGGCATTGTTTCATATCGGTCAGGATTTTTTCTGGCAGCGGTTCTACGGCGAGGCGAAGGACGCATTCGACAGGGGCGTCGAAATGTTTCCCTATAGCCCGGCATCGGAAGAAATGCAGTTGTGGTCGGCAAAGGCAGGGGTTTGTGCGCTTATTTACGGGAGAAGGGCGACAGACAAGGAAATTATAACAGAGATAGATAAGCTGATTAACGATTTTAACGTCGTTTCAGGGCTGCCGGAGGCGGTTTACTGGATAGGCAAGGAATATGAATGGACAAACGGCACTCATATAAACCGGGCCGGCTGGTATGATGCACCCAACAGCGCTTATCAACGGCTGATGCAGGAATTCGGAGACACGCCTTACGGCCAGCAGGCCGAATGGGACCAGAAACGATTAAACCACCGAATGAAGATATTCAATCTGATGTCCGCCTCGGCGGATAAAAAGGAACCGGACCAGAACGCCGTTGACGCTGCTATCGAAGAAATGGTCGCCGACTTGCAGGGCAGGCCCGAAACGGCCGGGGAATTATACTGGATTGCCTGCGGCTACGAAGAGAAGGACGATGAAGCGAACAACAAAGGTGCCGAGGCAATGCGGACGTATGAGCGAATAGTTCAGGACTTCCCGGAAAGCAAAGAGGCGGACAAAGCCGTTCTCGACATTCAAAAAAGGATTATCACGGACTCGATTATCGCAGGCGATATTAACGGGGCAGAGGTTTTGATGGATGAATTTGCGGAGGTTTTCAAAGACCATCCATACGCGGGGACGTGCTTAGGCAGAGTGGCGATTGGAGAATTCAAAAGAGGTTACAAGCTCAAAGAGACAGGTCAGATTGATAATGCGAAGCAACACTTCGAAGAGGCAGTTAAAATATTCGAGCGAATAATAACGAATAATCTCAAGGTCGAGGCAGACGACGGATATTTGTGTTACTACCTTGCAGCAACACATCAGCAACTGAAACAATGGGAACAAGCGATACAAAACTATCAGAAGGTAGCGGATGACTATCCTAACTTTGAATATGTCTGCGGGGCGGAGGCGGGGGTCGGCTGGTGTTATGAGGCGATGGTCAGGGCAGGCGCAATAACGAAAGAGCAGGCAAACCCGGCAATCGAGCAGGCCTACACGACCGTCCTTTCGAAATATCCTGATTGTTACATCGCTCATTATGCGGCGTTTCAGCTCGCTGTAATGAGCGAAGCAAAAGGCGACAAGACAGCGGCGGTCGGCTATTACCGACTGTTTCTCGAACTGGCAAAGCCCGGGAACAGCCGAATAGCCAGTGCAGAGGCAAAACTTGCAATATTGGAGGGAACCAACTAATGAAAACATCACGATTTGTAGAAAAGAACATATTATTATATTATATCGTTATGGTTTTGCTGTTCGGCGCCTTAATTACAGATACCTTCGGAGTCGGCGGTCCGCCTCAGTGCCCGCCGTGTTTTTCGGGACCTGACTGCAGTGAATATAACTGCAGTGAGGGTTGTCCCTGCAGCGAAGGTTGTCCTGCTTATCCTCAATGCTGTCCTGACGGTCATTGTGCTGTAGAAAACGCTACGTGCTGCGGACATACTGACTGTGGGCCGGATTGGCCATGCTGTGACCAAAAGAACTGCTGCCAGCCGGGCTATTACTGCTGCAATGAAGGTAATGGTGAATGTTGTCCTGACGGCTGGTCGTGTCATAATAACGGACACACCTGCTGCCGGCCTAATTCGGAATATTGCCCGGGATATTACAATCCCCCATATTATATAGACTGCTGCCCACCAGGCTTTCAATGTAAAGGTAACGGCCGCTGCTGCCCGAATGACAGACCTTCTCTTTGTGAGGGCCCCGATGACACTTGGTGTTGCTACGATCCGGCGACCGAGAAATGCTGTGACGGCTCTTGTTGTGATAAGGTCTGGACTAAACAGACTATAGGCCCATCCATTGAGCCTTGCCAAGGATGTGAATATATTCCTGGTGAACACATGTGCGATGGATCTACTGAGGAGATTGAAAGTTATGAGAGATGTCTAAATGTAGGAGTTGGTCAAGGTGAACATTGTGAATGTACTGATACATGGCAGATAGTAGGGAAAACCTATCCATGCGAGATAAACTGGGATGTTAGCAAGATGGCTTGGTGCCTTTCACAAGGCGCTTGGTGTGCAGCGGAATGTTATCTTTTTCGGGACCCCGCTGGGTGTGCTAATTGTCTTATGGGAGCCGAAGTAGATTGTTGTCCGGACGGATGTGATCTCTGTGATTTTGTTGAAGAATGCAAAAAGAGCCCTTGGTCATATCTGCCTGTGAGCAAAATGGCATTTTCAAGTTTTGGCTGTTAATATTTCCGGATAATAGGATATTAAAAAAATATGATTTAAAGAGATATAAAAATAAGGAGTTAATATGAAAAGGTCGAATATGTTGGTCCTGCCATTGGTGGTTTTTGCTTGTGGCTATGTATACGGTATAGAAAAAACCAATAGTATTCCTACAGAAGAGCAGGTACAAAAATTAGCCACCGCTGCCTGGAAGGAACCAATTAAAAACATAGATATTACTTTCTACAAAGACTATATGATAGCGCCAGAATCGGTCGAACAGCTTCGTAAGAGAGCTGAAGAAATTGCTGACGAAGAATTCGAAGGACGTTCATTTGATG
Source organism: uncultured Pirellulales bacterium (assembly GCA_964536225.1). Lineage (GTDB taxonomy): Bacteria > Planctomycetota > Phycisphaerae > Sedimentisphaerales > Anaerobacaceae > Fen-1362. The sequence goes on along the minus strand of CAZHVR010000038.1, from coordinate 6,609 downwards.
AACTTAAGCCTTATGAAATTGAAAGTCGCAATAATTTTATAGAGGAAAACGTTAAAAACTGGGTTGAGAGACAGAAAATTCCTCGCAAGGCCAAAAGTCGGGTATGGATATCAGGTAATAATCAGCGAATCGATATGGTAATAGTTGGACCTAATGAACCACTGGGACTGGATACTCCCTTTGTTGATACTTATGTTAACACAAAAGACGCAAATACCCGAGATTTTGTCAGCTATCACTACGCGAGTGAGATGAACACAGTATTTGTCGATACGACAATGTGGGCCAAACAGGATATTGCACAATTTGCGGGTGTACCAATCATAACTAAGATGAGTCTACAATTATTTCTTGGTTTGGACCAAGGAAGCACTCCAAAATCACTAAATTATATTCCTGACCCAAATAAAATAGCTAAGCTTGCCAGAACTGGCCTTGCTGTTATAGAACCTATAGGAGGAACGAAAGCAAAAGGAAATAAGGTAGTAAATAGAATAAGTATCCGCCCTGATCCAAATGCTCCAAGCACAAGGGTCATAATAGAAATGGGTGACCTTAATTATTTTCCAACAACCATTTTGATATGCGACATAGAAGATTATTCACAAGTTTATCGTGCTGAATTTCATATCCCGACGACAAATAAATTAATATATCTTCGCGAATGCAATAATTTTGATTCAAACGGATTTCCACATAATATTACAGAAATAAAATATGATAAAGATGGTAATTTAGTAGAAAAATCGGTTTACAGGATTATAAAGGTTGAATTAAACCCTTCGATACCGGCCGAGGTGTTTGAATTTCATCCACCGAAAGGTTATAAAATCACAGACTATCGGTCAAAAAAATAATAGGCATATTGTCTAATTAAAGAAGCCTATAGTCGATTGATGATTAGATGATTGTGGCTTGAACCAATATAAGTATCAACATCATTCATTCTAGACAATACATTTTCAGAATGTACTTGCCTTTATGATGGGATAAATTAAAGATAAAATCACAAACAAGGAATATAAATACGAGGACGCAAACCTGGTATTCGTCAAGGATCTGCCTGCCTCGGAAAGCAAAGAGTAAAATAGTCAGCTTCGAATCATCGCGATTTTAAAAATGCCTTCGGCGCAAAGGCCGAAGGTGGTTTTCCGCCCTTTCACAAGTGAATAAAGACGTATTATCATATATTGTTGCTGCTATGGTTTTGCTGTTAGGCGTATTCGTGAGCGATACGCTGGGTATCGGGCCGGGGTGTTCGCCCTGCGACCAGTACTGGTACGACTACTGCAGCGGCACTATGAGATGTATTGGCTGCGTAGCTGATTGCAGCGACTGTGTCAGTGGCTGCGACACGTCGGATCCGGGCGAGCCCCATTGTATATCCAAGTGCGACCCTTGGAAGTGCCAGTATTGTGAAGAAGGCGGTACTTGCGAGAAGTGCAAGGGCTGCAAGGACTGGTGCGCCGAGCAAGGCAAGACCTGCTGTAACGGCAGTTGCTATAATCCGGCGACCCAGGAATGCTGCGGCGGACAGGTTTACACAAAAGACAATTGTATGAAATGTGAAAACGACGCTTGGGTGCCCAAATGTACAGGCGGACTATCCTGCTGCGATGGTAAGTGCTATGACCCAACAATTCAGGAATGCTGCTATGATGTTGGTACCGGCTTTGTAACTTTATGCAATTTAAATGAATGCTGCAATGATATTACATGTGTTCCTAAGTGTGAAAATACCGGTCAGTGTGATTACGGAGAATTACCTGATGATCCAAATGTGGATTGCAAAAGCATCGACCCCGAAGATACTACGTGCGAGGAATATATAGAGGGGCAACTCTGTGGTCATCTCATAACCATATGGCAAAATGAAGCAGTATGTGCTTCCTGTGCACCTGGTTGTTTAAGAACAAGAATCCGTGAATGTGTAAACATAATTCCTTATCATTGTAAAACTACATGTTTTTTATTGGTATGCGGTTGCGTATGTGACCCGCGTTTAGAAGATGCTGATGATAGAGGTAGTCATTATGAATGTACAAATTAAAGCATGCTTTTTTTTCACCAAAAAAAAGATTAAAGGAGCATAAAAACCATGAAAAATCTTAAGCTTGTGGCTATTTTGCCATCTTTTCTATTTACATCAATAAAGATTAATGCTGAAGAAACGAAATCTAACGAGTTATCGGCAGATGAGTTAAGATTTATTGCTCAATCTATGAAAATGGTGGAGGATTCGTTGTTCAATGTCCGCATTGATTCAAATGCTTGGTTAGAGCAAGGACCATCTCCATCAGGACCGTGGGAACGAACGCCTGTATGCTGGTCAACGACAGCTTTTTTGGGCAATATATCAAGCAATCGGTCAAGGATTGATTTCCATAAAAATGTTGCACGATGGGAAAATGGCGCGGCTCCATACCTCGATGAAAATTTCTCCGTCAGTTATAATGGAGTACAAGGAAGACGCAAGAAAATTTCGAGCTCCTACAATGGAAATACTTTTAATACAAAAACAGGCGAGATTTTGTCGGAAGAACCCGTACAATTAACAGGTTGCGGTCGCATCACAGGAATAGAAGCTTCTGTGTTTTTTTATTACCGTAACATGCCCTCGCCGTTTCCTAAGAGATTCTCAGCTAATTTTGAGGCTGCTGCCGATCCCAATTCTTTCTTGTCGGCTCTGGCTGTTGCTGACCCCAAGTATTTGAACGCTAAGCCCCTTAAACATAAGGTTGTTTTTGAGGAACTTGGAGGCATACAGTGTATAAAGGCGGCTTGCATGAGTGGTTCGTTACTTCAGGAGTGGTGGCTTGATCCAAATCGCGGCTTCGCATTACTAAGGTCTGAAAAACTACGAAAGGACACAGATGGAAATTGGCAGATAAAATCCTCGATAAATGTCACAAAACTTAAAGAAGTAACAAAAAATATATGGTGGCCAATGGAAGTGTGTTTCGTAGAACCGCCTCTTGAGGCTGGACAACCTTGGGAACGTATTGTTTACCAGGCATCTAATGTCGTTGCCAATGCCCCAAATTTTGACGAAAGTGTTTTCACAATTAGTTTTCCCAGAGGTTACAGAATCGACGACCAAGTAAATAAGAAAAGCTATATAATCGATCCAAATCTATCCATGATCCCAGAGCCAAACTATTCACCACATTTCAAAACAATCCGCAAATCTGATGACAGGTAGAATAGTTTATTCTGCTTGACTGGTTTCGAATATGCCTTCGGCACACAGGCCGAAGGCATTTTCCTGCCCTTTCACAAGCAAGAAATACGTTTAACTTACGGAAGAAAAATATCGGCGGCCAAAAGCAGAGTAAAATTCGCGCACGCTTTTGGGAACTGCGGAAAAGCAATTATTTTATTGCGGAGTCCCTGCGGGCGACATCTTTGGCCTGTGAGGCCTTGAGGCGGGCGAGCTTTGCGGCCAGTTTTTTATCCGACAAGGCGAGGATTTGAATCGCCAGTATAGCGGCGTTTTTCGCGCCGGCCTTACCTATGGCGACCGTGGCAACTGGGACGCCCGAAGGCATCTGGACCGTGCTCAAAAGGGCATCAAGGCCCGCGGGGCCGTCTTTTGCGGCAAGGGGAACGCCGATGACGGGCAGCGTAGTCCAGCCCGCTATCGAGCCGGCCAGATGAGCGGCCATACCTGCGGCGGCGATTATGACCTTTATTCCTTTTCCGGCGGCCGAGCGGGCAAATTGCGAGGCGGCCTTAGGTGTGCGGTGAGCGGAGATTATCCGCACAGTCGGCAGAATGGCGAAATCGTTAAGAATATCGATGCAGGCCTGCATTACGCCCAGGTCGCTATCCGAACCCATAACTACCGCTACTGTAGATTTACCTGCTTGTCGCATAATGGTATAATCATACCGACCGGGAGCCGCCAACGCAAGTAAGGTGTGAAAAATATGCAAAAGCGAAAACCAATTGTGGCCGGCCAGTTTTATCCGGGCAGGCACGACCAGTGCATCGACGAGGTACACAAATGCCTCGAAGAGGCAAACATAACCCAGGCGCTGCCTGAAACCATCGTCGCGGGAATCGTCCCGCACGCGGGCTGGACGTTCAGCGGCGCTACGGCGGCAATGGTATTTACCGCAATCAGGCAGTGGCACTCAGCCGTTAACACCTTTATTATTTTCGGCGCAGCGCACGGGTATATGGGACAGATGCCGGCAGTTTACGATAAAGGAGTATGGGCCACACCGCTGGGCGATGTAACTATCGACGAGGGGCTTGCCGGGACAATACTCGAAAGCAAGGCGGCAATCAGCGACCCCGATGCGCACGGCACGGAGCACAGTATGGAGGTCCAGGTCCCGCTTATTAAGTATTTATTTCCTGATGCGCAGATAGTGCCGATTCTCACGCCGCCTTCTGAACAGGCGATACGCTTAGGCGAAATCATCGCCGGTTTAATCAGTAACGACGGCAAAAGAAAAATCGTATGTATCGGCTCAACCGACCTGACCCACTACGGGCCCCGTTACGGCTTCATACCGATGGGGACAGGCAAAGAAGGTCTCAAATGGGCGACCGAGGTCAACGACAAACAATTTATCGATTTTGCGCTCGGCATGGAAGCCGAGAAAATGCTCGAAAGCGCAGCCAAGAATTACAACGCCTGCGGAGCAGGCGCCGCGGCCGCGACCGTGGCCGCGGCCAGGGGACTGGGCAAAACGGAAGGCGTCCTGCTGGCCCATACCAACAGCAACGAAATAATGCTCCGCAAAATGGGGGTTACAGGCGCCGAATCCGTCGGTTACGCCGCAATCGTGTTTTGAATCCTGCCCACGGCTTTTTCCCCGTCAGCCACATAAAACTGTCAGCGTGGCAGAAGTGATGCTTACCCCGGCTAATTTTGGCAGTTAACGAACGGGCAGCCTATCTTTGATAACATCTTACCCGACAAGCACTTGCGCAAATAGGCGTCGACGACCGCCTATTGGCACAGTGTTTGCATATTCAAATCTCAGGTATGATGGCAAACCCTTTACAAAGCGATGAAATTAACGTACTGGCCAGCCGGGCGGACTGGGACTGGCCGGGGGCGGTGCGTAATATATTTAAGCCGAGAGGCGTTAATCTGCTGGTAGTCGAGAATACAAATGATATAGTTAACGTGCTTCAGCACCGGCGGATCCGCACGGCCATCGTGGGCACTGACCGCCGGCAGGGAGGCCTGTGGACATTAAAGATTATCAAAACGGAGTGTCCAGCGTTACCGTGCATATTACTGACAAGTGACACAACGGGGTCTATTTTAGACGAGGCACTGCGGCTGGACGTCTTCAGCGTGATAGACAAGCCCGTCGATATGAGGATTCTGAAGGACCTGCTGAACCGGCTGTTCGTTAAAAGGTACGGCAGCCATATTTTTTCGGTTTGAAGAAGCTGAAAAAAGGCTAATAAACTTTTTTTGAAAGGAGCAGTGAGAGTATGAAGATACGACCATTGGCTGATAAGGTGCTTGTAAGCCGAGTCGAAGCAGAGAATAAAACGGCAGGCGGGATAGTCCTGCCCGACAGCGCCAAGGAAAAACCGCAGAGGGGCAAGATTGTGGCAATCGGCGAGGGCAAACTCTTAGACGACGGCTCCCGCCAGAAACCACAGGTCAAAAAAGGCGACGTGGTGCTGTTTACCAGCTACGCCGGCAGCGAGATAAAAATGGACGGCAAGGAATATCTGATTATGAGCGAATCGGATATTATGGCGATTATTCAAGAGTAAAACAAATTGACTATTGAAATAAAACCCGGAAGGAGAAATAAAATATGGCAGCAAAAATGATAGCATTCGGCACCGAAGCACGGGCGGCGATTCGAGAAGGCGTAAAGAAACTTGCCAGCGCGGTCAAGATAACCTTAGGGCCCTGCGGCAGGGTCGTCGTTCTTGAAAAGTCGTACGGCTCGCCCACGGTCACGAAAGACGGCGTAACGGTTGCCAAGGAAATCGAGCTCGAAGACCCGTACGAGAATATGGGCGCTCAAATGGTCAAGGAGGTCGCCTCCAAGACATCGACCGTCGCAGGCGACGGGACCACCACCGCGACAATACTGGCCGAATCCATTTTCGACGAGGGGCTCAAAAACATAACCGCGGGCGCAAACCCCCTGCAGATAAAGCGTGGCATCGATTCGGCGGTAGATAAAATCATCGAAGAACTCAGGGAGATGAGCATCCCGGTCGCCTCCGGCAAACAGATTGAGCAGGTGGCCACGTGCTCGGCCAATCAGGACGCCGAAATCGGGAAAAAACTGGCCGAGGCGATGGACAAGGTCGGCAAAGACGGCGTCATAACCGTCGAGGAAGGCCAGTCATTAGAGACCGTCGTCGAGCTGGTCGAGGGGATGCAGTTCGACAAGGGATACCTAAGCCCGCATTTTATCAATAAGCCGGAAAATATGACGGTCGTTTTAGACAAGCCGTATATTCTTATACACGAGAAAAAGATAAGCTCGATCAAATCGCTTGTGCCGCTGCTTGAGAAGGTCGCCAGGCAGGGCAAGCCGCTATTGGTAATCGCAGAGGACATCGAAGGCGAGGCGCTGGCGACACTGGTCGTCAACAAGCTGCGCGGCGTTTTGC
>CAZHVR010000037.1:0-25974 GCA_964536225.1 uncultured Pirellulales bacterium | reverse complement strand
CGCCGGCGGCCAGGACTATTATCACTATTAAGGTTGTTTTCTTTTTTTTAGTCATATTCTCAGTCCTGGTTTTTCGAATTGCCTGCGTGCCAGTCGGCGTAAAGGTAATTCTTTTCTCCTTTTATATATATCTGGCCCCTGAAGCCCTCTTCTTCCTGCTGGCTGGTTTTCGGGTGGATGGCATCAAAATCGCTCATAAGGTGCATATTTCGTTCCTTGACGCCGTTTTGTGCAAAACGGGTTTCACTTAATGTCCTTCCGCTGAACATTCGGGCATAATATTCATAGCTCAGGCCCCAGTTTTCATAGTAATAGGTATCGGCGGGGCATTTGAATATCTGCGGCTCTTTTAACAAAGGCAGTAAGAAATCTGTTATAGGCGGTCTGTATCCGTAGTCGTTCGGGTCGGTAACAAGCGTGGGATATTCGCAGGCAGGCGGAAAGATATCGCGGTTGTCATCGAGATATGCCCTGAAAGCGACGCCGATTTGCCGAAGATTCGACTGGCAGGCCGTCCTTTTGGCGACGTTCCTGGCCTTGCCGATTGCGGGCATTAATATCCCCATTAAAAGGGCGATTACGCTGATAACCACCAGCAGCTCCACGAGCGTAAAGGCCCGGCCTGTCTTTTTGTAATTTGGTTCGTGCATAACAATATTTAAGACGGTCAGCGGCTATTTTTTATTGCAGAGGGGTTAGCGAAGCTCTTTTTCGATTATTTCAATAAAAGCATTGATTTTGGCCGAAAGCGATTCGCTCAATTCCCTGCCCGGCTGCAGAGATTCCGGCTCAATGCCGAAAAAAGCTATCTCTCGCGGGCATTCGCCTAATTGTTGGGAAAGCTTAACTACCTGCAGGATGTCGGCCTCGTGAAGCGAATACTGGTTTAGCTTTTTGACGCTTTGAACGTCGTCGGGGGTAAATCGCCTTATAGTTCCCGGTTGTGTTCCCATTTTGGCACAGTCGATGATTACGGCCTTTTTGCGATTTGCGATTAAGTGCAGAAGATTCAAACCCGCCGAGCCGGCATCGACAAAATCGACAAGAGGGAATTCACTTTGCCTTTGTGATAATTGTTCTGCCAGACAAACGCCGATGCCCTCATCGGACAAAAGCGGATTGCCTAAGCCGATAACGACGGTATCTTTTTTTTGCGTTTGATTTGTCACCTGATGAACTGCACGTCGAGGAAATGCGTCGAGCAGGAGATGCAGGGGTCGTAGGCGCGGACAAGCATTTCCAGTTTAAGCCGAATCTGATTTTCCTCTTCGTCTAATATCTCCGGCAGCAGCTTTTCGAAGTCCTTCTGGATATTGGCGTGGTTCTGGTTTGTCGGGATGCACATATCCGCCGCGACGCAGTTGCCGTTTTTATCGAATTCGTACTCGTGGAAGAGAATCCCGCGGGGCGCCTCTACACAGCCGGTGCCTTTGCCTGCCTTTGGCGAGCTTGTTACCTTTTCGTCTTTCAGTCCTTTGGTAAGCAATTCGTCAATCATCGCGATGCTCGTTTCGACGACGTGGAAGCACTCGACAAGCTGTGCGACCGTATTCATAAAGGGGTTGCAGCAGCCCTTTTGGAGGCCGAAAGTTTTTGCGGCCTCTTTGGCCGAATGGCTGAGCAATTCGGCGTTGTTATTGAATCGTGCCAGTGCACCGACGGCGTATGCATCGCGGTTCCACTTTGCCCATTTGGCCGTTGACTGCTCGACGATGTATTCGTTTGCCACTTCGTGCCATTTTTCAATCGGCAGGATTTTTCCGTTAATATCGGTTGAAGTTATGCCGCCGTGATAGAAGGTATAAGTTGGCGGGTCGGTCTGTTTTAGCGATACGTATTCGGTGGGGCGTTCGAATTTCGGGAGGTTGTCTGCGACGCTTAAGACCGCTTCGGCGATTTTCTTCAGGTCCTGTATTGTATCTTTGAGGTTTTGCTGTAACTGGCAGAACTGTTTTTCGGTCGGTATTCGGGTAAGCCCGCCGGGTATGATAGTAACCGGATGAGTCGTCCTGCCCGCAATAAGGTCCGACCATTCATCGGCGGTCCTGTGTATCTTCACGATTGTCTTGACGACGTCCGCGGCCTTGGCAACTAATGGCACGACGGATGGGGCGCCGAAGAAATCCGGTGCTGCCAGATAGCCGATATGTAAGCTGTGGCTTTGAAGCTGCTCGGAATAGTGCATCAGTACGCGAATCTTGTCGGCCTGCTGCGAGACCTCCAGGCCCATTGCAGATTCGATTGCCTTGGTGGCGGCAAATGAGTGCGTGATGGAACATATCCCGCAGATGCGGGAGGCGATTAGCTGTATGTCCTGGTAATTGTGGCCGCGGACCATCGCTTCGAAGAACCGCGGGGCCTCGGGCACCTGCCACTGGAGTTTTTCGATTTTGCCGTTGGTAACGTTAACGGCGATATTACCGTGCCCTTCGACGCGGGTTATATGATGAACGTTAATATCCAGATTTTTACTTATTTGTTGGCTCATAACCGGTTCCGAAAAGAATCATCTTGGCTTTCAATTTTTCCACGCTGAGTCCGTATTTGCTGATAACATCTTTGGCGGCATCGACATTGGGGTTGTCTATATAGCCGCGACAGCCGAAGCACCTGAAACCCGACGACGGGCATCTCGCGCCGCAGCCGGCCCTTATAATCGGCCCCAGGCACACCTGGCCGTAGTCCCACAGGCAGGGATTGCCTCTGGCCTTGCATTCTACACAGACGGGCCACTCCGGTATCTCGGGTTTTTTGCCCATAAGCAGGCAGCGGACTATGTATGTGAATTCCTTCCTGTCTATCGGGCAGCCGTGGACCTTGTAATCCACTTTTACGACCTCATCCACGGCTTTTGTTGGTGCGGTATCGAGGTGCGGCATATTTGCCGACTTGCCGTAAACGCACTTTTTGACGTCCTGCAGGTCGAAGTTATTCTTGAGCTTGTTTATGCCGCCGATTGTCGCGCAGGCGCCGAGTGCAATCAGTGTTTTTGCCCTTGTGCGTATGACCTCAAGGCGTTTTTTGTCTTCTGGTCTTGTGATTGAGCCCTCGATGATGGCTATATCGTATTCGCGGCTCTGCTCGCTCATCGCCTCGCGCCATTCAACCATATTAACGACCTCGATAAGGTCGAGCAGTTCCTCTTCGAGGTCGACAATCTGAAGCTGGCATCCTTCGCAGCAGGCGAAATCGAAAATAGCTACTCTGGGTTTATCCATTTTTATATTGCCTCCGGCGCGTTACCCAGGTCGGAATATCTGAATACCGGCCCGTCAATACAAACGTAAAAATTGTTTATCTGGCAGTGTCCGCATTTGCCGACGCCACACTTCATTTTCCTTTCGAGATTAAGAAATATATTTTCTCGGGGCACGTTGGCCTCGTCGAGGGCCAGCAGGACGAATTTATACATAACCGGCGGTCCGCATACGAAAACAAGTGCCGAGGTCAGCTCCGTTTCGATTTTGGGTATCAGCGTGGTAACCACGCCGACGTTTCCCTGCCAGCAGTCGTCGGCCTGGTCGATTGTTTCTATGAAATGCATATCGTTACTGCCGGACCAGGCGTCAAGCTCCGAGTGGAAGAAACGCTGGGACAGGCATTTTGTGCCTAACAGAACAGTCAATTCACCGTAGTCGGCTCGGTTGTCGAGAATATAATTTATGAAAGACCTTTGCGGCACCAGCCCGATACCGCCGCAGATGAACACGATATTCCTGCCTTTTGCCTCTTTCACGGGATATGTGCCTTTTCCGTACGGGCCTCGTATGCCGATTTTATCGCCTGTCTTGAGCTTGTGGATGGCATTGGTGACGTTTCCGATTCGACGAACGACCAACTCGATGTATCCCTTCTGCGTGGGCGAGGAGGAAATTGTAATCGGCGCCTCTCCGATACCCGCGATAGAAACCTCAACGAACTGACCCGGTATGTAATCAAACCCCGGTGCACCGGGGTCATCGAGCTCCAGGCGCAAATACATCTCCGTTGGGTTCATCAGCCGTTTTTTCTCTAAGGTCGCTAATCGCGGCAGGTAAATATCTTTTTCAACAGCACACCGCTCACACATTACCTAACTCCTTATCTGTTAAACAAGATTTCAGGGTCGAAATCATTTTATCCCCAGGTCTTCAATTAGCCGGTTATATACATTAATCGGATTTGCAATATCCGGCAGACACGCGTGGACGCATCGGCCGCAGCCGACGCAGGCCGGTATTTCGCTTTTTATCTTCTCCGGTACGTATTTGCCTTTTCGATAAATGCGATGCCTGAAGCGATACTCGCGTTTGTTCCTGAATTCGTGCTCACCTGCCACCTTGGTAAAGCCGTCGAGCAGGCAGCCGTCCCAGGCGCGTTGTCTTTTCCCGCCTGCGAAGTCCCAGTTGACGTCATCCTGCACGTTGAAGCAGTAACAGGTCGGGCATACCTGGTTGCAGGAGCCGCAGCTAAAGCAGGTCCGGGCCTTTTCTTCCCAGACGGGATGATTGTATGCCTTTTCGAGCAGTTTGGGCAGATACAAGTAATCGCAGTTCAGTTTGTGTTTGTTAAGACGTTTCTTGTTTTCCGTCCAGACCTTCTCTCTTTTTTCGAGGTCCTTTGCAGTTGCCCCGGTCGCGTCTTTAATCTTCGCAAGAAGTTTGTCGCCTTTTTCAGAGCCGCTTTCCATCAGGTACGAATCGCCGATATCCGTGAGCAGGGCGTCGAAGCCAGCCTTGACGACGGCTGTTCCCATCGATGCCGCAAAAACGTCCTTCGAGGGCGTTACGACGTCACAGGCGATTATTGTGGCGTTGTGTCGTCTTTTCATATAGTGGGTGTCGTAATTGTCCTGGCTGAAAAGCACGTCCATCTGGTTTATCGCCGTCATATCGTAGGGGTGAACGCCAAGCAGGACAAATTCGGTTTCGTCGAACACCGAGTGGTAATTGCCGCCCACTTCGTAAGTGAGAAGCGTTTCTGAAGGCGGCAGGAGATACTTTCTGCCCGGCGGCCTAAGGGTCACGTCGTAATCCAGGCGAAACTGGCCTGCCGATTCGAGCTGCTCGAATTCGAACCGATCGCCTTTGGCGCAGGGGCCGAAGACCTTCTTTTCCTTCACAAGGTTTTCCACGAACTGCCTGAAGGCGTCTTTACTTATTTTGCTGACTGTCATTTTCGCCTCGGTCAAAATTTCCTTTTATCGAACTTTATCAAAATCCGCGACGCCTGCAATCCTCAGGTCGAGGGAATATAATAGGGCAGACGGGCGAGGTCGGTTGCTATGTCTATTGTAATCACTTTTACCCTTTTGGGAACATTTATTCTTCGGGGGACGAAATTCAATATTGCCTTTATTCCGGTTTTTACGAGCGCATCGGCGACGTCCTGCGCGGTCTGTTCGGGGACGGCTATAATCGCCATAGCCACCCCTCGTTTTAGCAGCGTCTTCAGTTTCGAGATGTCCTCAATAGTAACGCCGTTTATTTTTTTGCCTGTTTTGGCGGGATCGTTGTCGAATGCTGCTGTGATTTCGAAGCCGTACATTTTGAAGCCCGGGTAAGACAGCAGGGCGGAGCCGAGATTTCCCACGCCCACCAAAACGGTTTTGTGCAAAGTGTTAAGGTTTAGAATCTTCTTTATTTGTCGTGCGAGGGGCTCGATATTGTAGCCCATCCCGCGTTTGCCGAAGTCGCCGAAGTAAGAAAAATCTTTTCTTATCTGCCAGGGGTTCACGTGGACAAAATCAGCCAGTTTGCCGCTGGAGATGCTGGTGACTCCTTGTTGCGACAAAAGCGTAAGCCCCCGAAGATAAATCGGCAGCCGGCGAACGGTCTCATTTGGAATTTTGCGGTATCTCACAATAATTTTACGTTCAGTTAGTGATTGTGTTCACATTCACAAAATCAAAAACTGTCAATATACGAAAATTAACCCCGTACTGTCAAATAAATTTGCAAAACCGCCTAATTGTGGGGCATGCCGGGAGTCGCAACTTCTTTTGGTTGATGGGCTTATGGTTTTAGTCCGCTGTCAGTGTCTCAGCGCCGCAAGGCAGTCGGGGCAGAATAAATGGCCTGAGTCAATCCTGCTTACTTCTTCCCGCGAAAGGTCGTTTCTGCCGCAGCAGTCGCAGACAAATTTTTCTTCCTTCGGCGACGTTGAGGGATTTGTCTGCGGTATTTCGTGGATTTCAAATGGCGCCGGCTGCCGGTCGGTTTGTTCCTCTCCGTTACCGTTTACGCCGGCCATTACGTCTTCTTCCAATGCTGTTTCCATTTGAGGTTCCAACTGCTCTTCGGCCTGCATTTCTTCAATGTCCTGCTTGCCGATGATTATCCGCTCTTCTGTCGGCTCAATTTTTTGTTTCAACAGTTCCTCAGTTTCAGTCAGCTTGAGGGCTTCGGTCCGTGCGTTTTCTTCGGCTTGCAGGCGTGCATCAGTTTCTTCTTCGAGCTTCTGTTCTAATGCGGCCCTTGTGTCGCTTTCCTCCTGCAGTTTTTGTTCTGCCTCGGCAATTTTGGCCGTCAGCAGGTCCATCTGTCTTTGCAGTTGCTCTTTCGCTTCGGCTTCGGCTGTCAGCTTGTTATGGGTTTCAGTTGCCTCGGCGGAAAACTGTGATTGCCGGTTTTCAAGCTCCGCTAATCTGTCTGCATAGTCCCTCAGGTTTTCCTGGGCCGAAATCCTTGCCTCGATTTCCTCTTCCAGTTTTCGCTGGGCCTCGGCTTTTTCCTGCTGAAGCGCTTTTAGGTTTTCCTCCATCTGCGAGAATTTCTCGGATTCGCCTTTTAGCTGTTCTTCCGCGGCGGCAATTACACGCTCGTATGCCTCCGTTTTCTGGCGCAAAAGCTCATCTGATTTTTGCTCGGTCAGGGTTCTCTCTTCGGACTCGGCCCTGAGCTGTTCGCGCAGGATTTCTTTTTCCTGCAGTTCGGTCTGAATTTGTTCCTGTAATTGGGCGAGTTGCTCCGTGAGGGATTCGGCCTGCTCATCCATCTGGGCCTGCAGCTGCCGTTCGAACTCGGCTGCTTTGTCTATCTGCGTTGAAACATCGGCCTCGGCTTTCTGCCTTGCCGATGTCTCAATTTGCAGTTTTTCCTGTGCCTGTTCGAGTTGCCGCTGGTATTGTTCCATTTGCTGTTCGAGCCGCAGCCGATGTTCCGCCTCGCTGTTTAGCCGGCTGTCGAGCTGTCTGGCCTCCTTTTCCTGTTCGGCCAGCTTGTTCCTGACTTCGGTCAGGGCCTCGGCGTAGTATCTGGCCTTTTCCTGGGCGGTCGCTATTGCCTCGCCGTAGGCCTGCGCTTTTTGCTCTAATTGGGCGCGTGCCTGCTGTTCGGCTTTGGCCCTAGCCCCGGTCTCGACGCGGGCCTTTTCCTCCGACAATCGTCTGGCCTTTTCTTCGGCCTCAGCCCTGCCCTGGGCCTTGGCTAATTCTTCGGACAACCGGTCGGTCTGCTCTTCGGCACCCGTTCTTGCATATGTTTCGGATTCGAGCTGCTCTTCGAGGCGTGCTCTTGCCTGCGTTGCGGCCTCAAGCTCTTTGCGCGATTCTGACAGCGCATCGCTAAGTTCTCTCAGGTTGCCTTCTGTCTGATTTTTATACTGTGCCAAGTCAGTTGTTTGCTGTCTTAGCTGCTCTACTGTCTCGGTCAGCGACTTTATCTGCTGCTCAGCCGAAGCCCTGACTTCAGTTTGGCGATTAAGCTGTTCCTGCAAATTCGACAGCGTGCTTGTAAAATCCCTTAGCTGCTCCTGCAGCTCGGTTTTCGCCTGCTGTTGTGCCTGCATAGCTGATTCGGCCGCCCGATTGGCCCTTTGTTCAGCTTTGGCCCTTTCCTGTGCATCGACCTGCGCGGCTGCCTCTGCCTGCGTCTTTTGCCGGGCGTATTCCTGCGACAGTTCCTGCGATTCTTTTCTCAGCCGGGATTCGTTTTCGATGTTTTCCTCGAGTTGGGCCATCATAGCCGCCTGCGCATCGAGCTTTGTCTCAAGCTCCGTGAGCTGTTCGGCATAATTTCGCAGTTGCTGTTCGGCCTGGGTTTTGGCCGACTGGCTGGCTGACAGCTTTTCCTCGACCCGGCTGATTGCCTCGACCAGCGATTCGACCCGCTGCTGAAGATTGCCAATCGTCTCGCTGTATGCCCTGGTTTTTTCTTTGAGTTCCGCTTTTGCCCGCTGTTCGGCTTCTATTCTCGCTTGTGTCTCGACTTTCGCTGTTGCTTCTGCTGCTGCCCGCGCCTCGGCCTGTGCCTGTATAAGGGCCTGGGCTTTGACCTTTTCTTCTGTTTGCTGTCGGGCGTTTTCCTCGGCCTGCATACGCTGTTCTATAGCCGCAACAAGTTTTCCCTCTGCTTCGGTCCTGGCCGCGGTTTCGGTGTTGAGGTCTTTTTCCAGTTGCCTCAGCTGTTCGGAGTGGGCTGCCAGTTGTTCCTGCAGTTGTGCCGTGGTCTCCTGTTCCTCGGCTATGCGTTTTTCGGCTTCGTCCCTTTCGTTTTCCTGTGCTGCCAGCTTATCCTCTATTTCCGCAATCTTTTGCTGGTAAGTTTTGGCGGTTTCCTCCGCCTGCTCGCGGCGGTTTGTTTCTTCGTTCAGTTTTTCTCCGGCCGACCGCAGCGAATCAGCAAGCGACCTCGCTTTTTCCTGGGCTTTTGTTATCGCCTCGCCGTATTTGACCGCCTTTTCCTCCAGCTCGGCCCGTATCTGTTGTTCGGTTTGCTGCCATTTCCCGGCCTGCGCCTCGATTTTTCCCTGTGCCTGCTGGACGGCCTTTGCCTGTGCTTCAGCCAGGGCCTCCGCTTTTGCTCGCTGCTGGGCTTCGATGCCCGCTTTTTCTTCCGCACGGAGCCGGGCCTCGGTTTCCTCTTTCAATTTTGTTTCAAATTCCTTTATTGTATTGGCCCGCACCTCGGCCTGCTGACTTGCCTTTACAAGCTCGGCCTGCATCTCATCAACCTGACCCTTCACTTTTGCCCTGGCTGTGGCGATTGCTATCCTTTCGGAACGTGCGTCAAGCTCCCGTTTGAATCTTGTTTCCAGTGCGGCAAGCTTTTCTGTTTGCGCGCTTATGGTTGATTCCGCTTTTGTTCTTGCCTGTGTTTGTTGTTCTAATTTCTTCTCGGCATGGGTCCTGGCGGCTATCTGGGTTAAAAGTTCGTTTTGCAGCCGTTTAAGCTGTTCTGTCATTTGTTTTGTTTTTTCGGCAGATTCCACATTTGCCTTTTGCTCTGCTGAGAGCTGTTCGGCAAGTGACGCTCTTGCCTGTGATTCTGCGTCTATTTTCTGCTGAAGCTGCGAGATTTGCGACTGGAACAGCTTAGTTTTTTCCTGCGCTACGGTGATTTCGCGGGCGTATGTTTTGGCCTTTTCCTCTAACTGTGCAGTTGCCTGACGTTCGAATTCGGCCCGGGCCAGCACGTGTTCTTTTGCGGATTGCTCCGCTTGTGCTCTGGCGTTTTCGGCGGCTGCCGCTTGTGTTTCGGCCTGTGCCCGTCTTTCGGCCTCGGCCTGTGCTCGTTTCTCTGCCGACAGTCGTTGCTGATTTTGCTGTTCGGCTTGTTTTTCGGCCTGTGTCTTTGCCTGAACAGCCGCATTTAGCTGTTCGGCCAATCTGGCCTTTGCCTCGCCTTCGAGCTTTGCCGAGCGTTGCGATTCGATTCGCGCCTTTGCCTCGGTTTGAGCAACGGTTTGTGCCTGCACCTTCTCTTCGACTGCCTTTGCGGTTGCCTGCTCGGCCTTTAATCTCGCCAGGTTTTCCGCCTTTAATTGCTCTTCAAGGGCGGCACGTGCCTTTGTTTGTGAATCAAGCTCTTTGCCGACTTCGGCCAGTTTTTCAGCATTTGTTTTTGCCTGCTGTTCGGCGCGGGTTTTTGCCTCTATCGCATCGCTTAGTTTGTTGTCGGCCTGCTTTAACGCTTCGGTCAGTTGCTTTATCTGCTCTTCGGCTGTCGCTATTTCCCGGCCGTAGGTTTTTGCCTTTTCCTCAATCTCCGCCCTTGCCTGTTTTTCCGTCTGAATAGCCGCCTGCTGTGCGGCCTGTGTCTTCTTTTCCGCTTCCTGTCGGGCTCTTTGTTCAGCTTGTGCGGTCGCTATTGCTTTGACAACTTCTTCGCTGAGCCGATGTGCTCTTTCATCCGCGGCCGTTCGTCTTTTGATTTCTGTTTCTAATTGCTTTTCCTGCTTTGCAAGGTCCTTTTCGACCTGTCTAAGCGTCTGCTCAAATTCTGCTGCCTTTTCGGCAAGTGCCCCGGCTTGTTGTTCGGTCTGTTGTCTTGCCCGGGTTTCCGCCTGCAGGCGATGCCCGATATTTTCTTTTTCGCCGGTTTGTGTTTCCAATTGCGAGCGTACTTGTTGCAGCTCTGCGGCGAGATTTTGAGATTTTGTATCCGCTTCGAGTCGTGTCTGCGTTTGAAGTTTCAGGTCCTCTTCGGCCTGCGTTCTTGCTTCGAGGGAATTGTTGAGCCGTTCTTCGAGTTTTGCTATTTCCCGGCCGTAGGTTTTCGCCTTTTCCTCGGATTCTATCCGCGATTTCTCTTCCGCCTGCTGACGCAATTGTTTTTCAAGTTTGATTTGCTCCTCGGCCCGGCGTCTTGCTTTTGCCTCGGCATCCGCCGCTGCCTCGGCTTTTGCCCTTCTCTCGGCCTCGGCTTGCGCCTGTTTCGTCGCTTCGGTTAGCGATGTCTCTTGTGCGTCTAGTTTTTTCCGAAGCTCGGCTATTGTCCGCGTCCGAGGTTCGATGGTGTTTTTTAATTCAGCAACTGCTTCCGTTTGTTTTTTAAGCTTCTCCTGTGCTTCTTTAGCTGCGGCCGTTTGAACTTCTGTCTCTCTGCGGGCGGCAGCCAGCGATTCCGTGAGCGCTCGTGTCTTTTCTTCGAGCTGAGCAACTGTTTGTCCGTATGTTTTAGCTTTTTCCTCCAGTTCGACCCTGGCCTGTTGTTCGGCTTTGATTCTCGACCGCTTCTCCGCTTCTATCTGCAGTTCGGCCTGTTCGGCCCGTGACTCGGCCTTGAGACGCTTTTCGCTTTGGTGTTGCGTCTGCTTTTCGGCAGCGGTTCTATTCTGGATTTCACCTGCGAGTTGCTCTTCAAGCTCCCTTCGTATTTTTTCCTCTGCCCGCAGCCGGGATTCATTTTGTGCTAAATTCTCACTAAGCTGTTTAAGCTTCTCGTGGGCTTCGGTAAGCGCCTGACTTTGGGTTTGCAGGCGTTGTTTTACCTCATTTAGTGATTTCTCGAATACCTGCGCCTCTTCCTCCAGGGTTGATTCCGCCTGCGTCCTGGCCTGGGTTTCCATACTGGCATGGTTTTCGGCGGCTATACGGGCCTGTGTTTGTGTTTCGAGCTCTTCTCGCAATTCTTCAATCTGTTTGCGATGTTCGTCGAGCTGTTTTTGCAGTTGTGCCCCGGCTGCAATCTGCGCCTGCAGCTTCCTGTCGATTTCGGTTTTTGCCTGGGATTCGGCCCGCGCCTGATTCTCGGTAGCGGCGTGGGCCTTTGTCTGGGTATCGAGCTTTTCCTGAAGCTCGTTAATCAGCCGGTTGTATTCGTCAAGCTGCTTTTGTAACCTGGTACGGGCGTTTTCTTCGGTTCTTAGCCGTGCCTCGAATTGCCTTTGAGCGTCCTGTAAATCCCGGGCCTTTTTTTCGAGTTCGGCTTTGTGCTGCTGTTCGACTCTTGCTCTTTCCTCGGTTTCTGCCCTTGCTTTTTCCTCTGCGGCCGCCCTGGCTTTGGCTTCGGCCTGTGCTATTCTTTCGGCCTCACTCCTGGCCTTTGCCTCGTGCTCTGCGATTTCTTCCGCTTTGCCGATTGCCTCCTGATAGGTGCGCCTGTCGGCCTTTTCCTGCGCTTTTGCCTGTGCTCTTGCTAATTTTTCTGCTTTTGCTCTTTCTTTTGCCAACCGTTTTTCTTCGGCTTTTGCCTGCTTTGCAGCCAGCGCCTTTGCTTTGGCTTCGGCTTTTGCCCTTTCTTTGACTTTGTTTGCATTAAAACAGGGTACATTAGGATGGTGCGGCCAGTGCTTCTCGCCGCATATAGGGCAGGTAGGGACGAACTTTTCTCCCTCTTCGTCCGAAATGTGATTGTTCATCCTGTTAATATCCATATAAAACCCGCAAAAGTACTGCCGGTTTCCATCCCGGCTTCCCTCAGGAAGTGAAAACCAATTTCCACTCCTCTATGGCACCCTTATTTAGCATTTGGGCGATGGTTTTTCAAGAACTAATTTTTTATAGGACCATTTTGTCTGGTGTCAATCCGGATGTAAGCCCTTTAGCTTCATTTTCCCAGGACCAACCGCTCGCTTTTTCTTAATCCGCACTACCATTTCAATACTGCGCCGGTGTCGGCGCTGGTTGCCATCGAGGCGTATTTGGTAAGGTAGCCGGTGTTTATTTTGGGTTTCCTCGGCTTCCATTTTCTCTTTCTTGCTGCAAGCTCTTTGGCCGATAGTTTCACGCTGAGTTTATGGTTGGGTATGTCGATTTCTATACGGTCACCTTTTTTCAACAGTCCAATCGGCCCGCCGACCGCGGCTTCGGGGCTTATGTGGCCGATGCAGGCGCCGCGAGTGCCGCCGCTGAACCTGCCGTCGGTTATAAGCGCAACCGAATCGCCCAGTCCCGCGCCCATAATATAGCTGGTGGGGCTGAGCATTTCCTGCATACCCGGTCCGCCCTTTGGGCCTTCATAACGGATTACGACCACGTTGCCTGATTTGACTTTACCGGCCAGAATCCCTTCGCAGGCGTCTTCCTGGCTCTCGAAGATGACCGCCGGGCCTGAGTGGGTGAGCATTTTCGGTGTTACACCAGCCGTTTTTATTACTGCCCCCTTTGGGGCGAGATTGCCTTTGAGTATTGCCAGCCCGCCCGTTTTCGAATAAGCGTTGTCGATTGTGTGTATTACTTTGGTATTGGTAATCTTCGCGTCGGCGATGTTTTTACCCAGTGTATCGCCCGTGACGGTCAGGCAGTCGAGATTGAGCAGTTTCGGAACTTTGCTTATCTCCTTCAATATTGCGCTTATGCCGCCTGCCACATCAACGTCTTCGACGTGGAACTCACTCGAAGGCGAGACCTTACAGATATTGGGGCATCGGGCGGAGATTTTGTTGATTCTTTCGAGATCGTATTTTATACCCGCCTCGCTTGCGACGGCCAGTGTGTGCAGAACGGTGTTTGTCGAGCCGCCCATAGCCATATCCAGTGCAAGGGCGTTGTCCATTGACTTGACACTGATTATATCGAGGGGCCTGATGTTCTTTTCGACTAATTTGATTATTCGCCTGCCGGCTTGTTTATAAAGCTCATCGCGTTTCGGGTTTACTGCCAGTATTGTGCCGTTGCCGGGAAGGGCTATGCCGATTGCCTCGCACAGGCAGTTCATCGAGTTTGCGGTGAACATTCCGGAGCAGCTTCCGCAGGTGGGGCAGCCGGTCGCCTCGAGCTCTTTAAGCTCCTCTTCGGTAATATTTCCCGACTTATATTTAGCGACGCCCTCGAAGATACTGATGAGGTCAACGGTTTTTCCACTTTTTGTTTTGCCCGCCGCCATAGGTCCGCCGGAGACGAAGATCGTCGGGACATTCAGCCGGACCGCCGCCATCAGCATACCGGGTATAATCTTGTCGCAGTTCGGAATGCAGACCATCCCGTCGAAACAATGTGCTTTAATCATTGTCTCAACAGAATCGGCGACTATCTCACGCGACGCCAGCGAGTATTTCATACCGGTATGCCCCATGGCGATACCGTCGCATACAGCTATCGTGTTGAACTCGAAGGGAACGCCGCCTGCCTCTCGAACGGCCTGCTTAACAATCTGGGCCACCTTGTTGAGGTGGACGTGGCCGGGAACTACCTCGCAGAAACTGTTTGCAATGCCGATAAAGGGTTTGCTGATGTCGGCGTCGCTGACGCCCACGGCGTGCAGCAGGGCCCGGTGCGGGGCCCGCTGAAATCCGCTTTTTATTGTGTCGCTTCTCATATATGCCTTCCTTTCTATAATCCCTGCCCGATAGGTTCAGGTGCGAATGCACTATTTTAACGGTAAAGCAGGGAGGAATGAAGAAAAAATGAGTTGTATGGGGGGCTTTGACGGATATAATAACCATTTTGTTGAAGCGGCTCAGGCCATCCAGGCCGTGCGTAGAGTGAAAAAATTTGCAGGGAGACCGAAAAATGATAATAAGCAGAGTTTGCAGTCGTTTGGCCTTGGTTAGTGTATGTTTTTTTGTTTTTGCGTCAGGTTGTGCGCAAAAGATAGCTTTGAAGCCGGCCCCGGGCCAGCAGAACAGCTACAAGATTACCACATACGCGCGCCGGAACATCAAATGGGAGGGGCCGGTTCCTAAAAAGGAGGCCTTCGAGCAGAGCTTCACTGAAGAAAAAGTCGGGCTGGGCCTGACCCAGTATGTTCAGAGCGTGGACAAGGCCGGAAAAGCCGTCGCTAGAATCACCATAAATTCATTGAAGTATTCGAACGTCGTTAAGAATCAGACCAATATCGATTTCGACAGTTCCAGAAAGTCGGATATGGACAGCCCCCTGGCAAAACTGGTTGGGCAGCGCTATATGATAGCATTCGAACCCAACGATAATATAACTTCTGTCTTCGATGTATCTAATGCGCAATCACTGGTGAAAGGTAAAACCGGTGCCGACAGGGCTGCACAGGAAATTCTGTCGCCTGAAGCGATTAAGGAGCGGCAAAGCGCCCTGCTTTTGCCGCCGCCGGGTAAAGAAAGCATCAAGCCGGGCGGTACGTGGAGCGAAACCAAAACATTTTCATTCGGTATGATGGGCGTTAAATCTTACGAGAAAATATATACTCTTAAGGAAATACAGGATATGGAAGGCCACAAAATTGCGGTCATCGATATGGACGCGATACCGACTTCCGAAATCGAGCAGGGATTTAAGAATCCTCAGGCAAAAACCGATTTTCCGAGGATGTTCGATACAAATGACATATACACGGGCTCCGGCACCGTGGATTTGACGGCCGGATGCATCAACAGCTACAAAGAAAATCTCAGGGCAAGCTGGATAACCGCTTTCCCGTCGGACGCGAAGTCGGACCCCAATGAGCCTGTGGTGCTCAGGATGACGGCTACGCGAGATTACTCGCTTGAAAAGATTAAGTAATCCGGGCCGGAGGTACTGAGTTGAAATCTGCGAAGATTCTTTTTGTCGTTATTACTGCGGGGATTATAAGCGGCTGCGCTCCTGAAACCATTCGGTTGACGGTTGATTTCCAAAAAGACCACACGCTTCGATACAAGTTCGTCAGCAGCAGGGATATAACTATGGACTGGGGGCCGACTAGGCAGGGCAGCCAGAACAAAATCGACAAGCTCTTCGAGTCACTGGTGATGGTGATTGATTATACGCCCATCGAAGTTGACCCGTACGGCCTTGCGACAATCAAGGCCGATTGTGTTTCTGCCAAGGTAAGCCGCAAGGGGGGACGCAGGGCCAACAGGGGGGACGCCGCGGAGAGTTTTGCCGGGAAAAGCTGGACGTTTACGGTCGGCCCTGCGGGGAAAATGGAGGACCGCTCGCAGCTGCTTGCTGTAATTCGCCAGGTGGGCAAACTTGCCTTCAGAAGCGACAGGAGCCAGGGCCTGATAAAAGAGCCGGATATGATTTATGATTTTATCGCGTCACAGTGGTTTCTCTGGGATTCTATATCGAGCATTCCTGACCCGGTCAAGGGTGTTGCCGTGGGCGACATGTGGAAATCGAAGCTTTTTGTGCCTGCACCGATGATTCTGTTTGCGGCAAGGGACGTAACCTATCGGCTTGCCGCGATACGCGGCTCGGACGAAGCACAGGACCCGAACGGCCAAATCGCTGTAATAGACAGTACGTATTCACTGTTGTATCCGAGTCCTTCGGACTGGCCCGTCCCCTACACCGAGATATTTCAGATGAGCGGGATGTTCGGTTTCCTTCGCGGCTACAAGGTCAAAGATTTGCAGGGTCACGGGCAGGAGCTTTTCAACATAGACAAGGGACGAATCGAGCAGGACACACAAAATTACACGCTGCACGTCACGGCGTCGCTGCCTTTCGGGCTTGGAGGAGTTCATCCGGAGATAACCATTGACCAGACGATGAAAACGGAGCTTCTTGCTTCACCCGGAAATGCAAAAGGGAGGTGATGGCAGGTTGAAACGCAAAAATCTCTGGGCGCCGTGGCGAATCGGGTATATCCAGGGCCTTGCCGACAAAAATGAGTGCTTCATTTGCCGCATTATCGCAATGCCGCAGGATGATGACAAAAATTTTGTTTTGTGGCGCTCCAAAAACTATATCACTATGCTCAATCGTTTCCCCTATAATAACGGCCATCTTCTTATCGCTCCGGTTCGCCACATCCCTGATTTGGAACAGGCAAGTGACGAAGAGCTTCTCGAAATGGTAAAATTGATAAGGGACGCCCGGAAGGCGTTGACTCTTGCGATAAAACCGCATGGCTTCAATATAGGGATGAATTTCGGCAGATGCGCCGGCGCGGGACTGCCCGACCATTTGCACATACATATTGTCCCGCGATGGAACGGCGATACTAATTTTGTCCGCACCTGCAGCGACACGTACCTCATCAGTCAAAGCTTAGCCGAGCTTCTTGATGTTCTTAAACAAACCAGCGCCCAAAACGGCCTTCCATCTGTCTAAGATTATGCACGGAAAACTTTCTCCTTACGCTGTAACGGAAGATACCAGCAAAGGCAGGTCTTTTTCGGAAAAGCCGCACGCCTTCAGGACCGATTTCGAGCGAGACAGAGACAGGATAATTCACTGTTCTGCGTTTCGCCGGCTCGAAGGCAAAACGCAGGTCTTCACGCCGGGACTCGATGACTATTACCGAACCCGCCTTACCCATACCATAGAAGTGGCGCAAATCGGCCGGACTATTGCAAAGGCCCTCGGTCTAAACGAAGCGCTTAGCGAGGCGATATGCCTGGCCCACGATTTGGGGCATCCGCCTTTCGGTCATACCGGCGAAGGCGTCTTGAATGATTTAATGAAGGATTACGGCGGCTTTGAGCACAACCGGCAGTCCCTGCGGGTCGTGGAACTATTGGAGCACCCTTATCCGGGTTTTGCGGGTCTTAACTTGATGTACGAGACCCGGCTGGGTCTGGCCAGGCACTCAAGTCCATACGACAAGCCGACCGGTGACGGGTTTTCAGAGATTAACTGTTCTTTGGAAGGCCAGGTTGCCAATATCGCAGACCGAATAGCCGTCAGCTCTCACGACCTCGAAGATGGTATGCGGGCCGGCTTAATAGACGCCGGACGGCTAAAAGATGTCGTTTTGTTTCGGGACGCTCAGAACCGTGTGCAGGCCGACAGCATAGAAGATAGGACAGTTCGCAGGACAAGGACCGCCAAAACCATAATAGACAAGCTCGTCGGGGAGTGCATCGGGCAGAGCAGGGCCGCAATTGCCGGGGCGGGAATTAAGAATATTGACGATATATACGGCAGAGGGGAAAGTTTGATTGTGCTGCCGCAAAAAAGTGTTGATGAGCTTTTGGGGCTGGAACGATTTCTGTTCGATAATTTTTATCGTCATCCGTCGATTGTATCGACGGCGCAAAAAGTTGAAGTGTGGCTTGGAAAATTATTCGGACACCTCTGTAAAAAGCCGGAATTAATGCCGCATTATTTTCAGAAGTTTATTGAAAGCCAGGGCCTTCAGCGGGCCGTCTGTGATTATATCGCTGGTATGACCGACAGGTTCACGCTGAAAATGTTAGAGGAAATCTGACGCAAGCCCGTTATAATCTTCGGGTTTGCTTTTCATCTGATTATTTATGAAAAGATTGCTTACATCGTGCTTTGGGCTGGGCTGGCTTCCTCTTGCGCCCGGTTCGTGGGGTTCGCTGCCGTCTGCGGTTGTTTTTGGTCTTGCCTGCTATTATGGCGGCCCTGCGTTGCTTGTCTTTTTATTGATGCTCGTACTTTTTATTTTCGGCTCGGTTGTATGTTTGAAATTCTCGAGTGCGGCGGTTGCCGCGACGGGTAAAACCGACCCCGGTGAGGTGGTGGTCGATGAGGTTGCGGGCCAGGCGTTGACTTTTATGGCGATGCCGTTTGTTGCCGGCCGGGACTTTTCGGGGCATCAGGTTCTCGTGATTGTCTTGCTGG
Source organism: uncultured Pirellulales bacterium (assembly GCA_964536225.1). Lineage (GTDB taxonomy): Bacteria > Planctomycetota > Phycisphaerae > Sedimentisphaerales > Anaerobacaceae > Fen-1362. Next base: position 7,841 of record CAZHVR010000037.1, on the reverse strand, counting down.
GTTATTTTTTGTTTCGGCTGTTCGATACGGTCAAGCCCTGGCCCTCGTATCGGCTCGAAGAATTGCCTGACGGCTGGGGGATTTTAGCCGACGACTTGATGGCAGGTGTGTATGCCGGTCTTGCCTTGGTGATAGCCGCTAAATTCTGGATACTGAAATAATGGCGACGCAATACAGCGCTGATATTTGCAGGAAATTACAGGTGAAGTTTGAGGCGTCCGGCCTTTATCGGCCGATGCGCATCAGCAGATATGACGCCGGCGAAGAATTGGTTTATGAGATAAAAGGTATCACAAAGCCCGACGCCGCACGTGTGCATCTGCTGGTAGAAAACTTTGTCGGAGGGGGTTTTGCCGGCCAGGTTTACAAAGTAAAAGTCCTCGATATTCAGGGTGCTGTCGGCTCGATGGAAGAAATCAGGCCGGGCGGCGTTTATGCGATGAAGATTCTTGTCCCGCCCTCGGGTTTTGCGTGCCTGTTTCGCAATTTCCTGTATGCAATCGGTTTTCAGGGGCCATTTCAATTACAGGTCAATCCCGCGGCTGCAAGAGCGGGCGCCCTTTGGCAAAAGTTCATTCGCCGGGCTGCAAAAATTCGCTTCGGCAACGAAAAAGCCGTCGTCGATGTCCACGCCATATTTATTGATGAAAGAATCGGCAGTTGCGGGGAGTTAAGCGAGTGGGTCGATGGCAGGACCTGGCGGCTGGAGGTCGATTACCGTATGGACCTGCTCAAGCTGTGGCGAAAGGGGAAAATAACCGGGGAGCAGTACCTCGGCTCTCCCGAATACCGCGCAAAAGAGCATTTTATGGCGGATTTTGTTAAGCTGCTGCACGACACAGGCGCATACGAGTTTGCCAGGCAGTATGAGTGGTGGACCTGCAAGAGCCAGCCGAATGTTCTTAAACGACGAGATGCGGATAGCGGGCCGGCGGCAGGTCTGGAAGCGGTCGATTTCAGGCCGGGGCTGGTGCTGTTGCCTTTCCTGCCGATGAGTCCCGGCGATTTCGCACTGATAGTAAAAGGTATCAGCAGAGGCGCTATTGTGCAGTTCGACCGGGGCGATTTATCAAAGCTCGAAGCATTCGTGCAGGAACACTCTGAATCGTTTTCGGATATGCAGCCGATGCTCGAAGAACTAAAAGCGGACGAAAAGATATACCGGAACAGCATCCCCGATATAACGCAAAATCATATCCGGCTTCTTTATGACGGAGGCCTGTGGTCAACGATTCTCGATAGTGAAATCACCGGCTGGAAGGTCCGTAATCTTGTTGACGGGTCATCGGAGAGAAACCTTCGCACGGGCCGCTTTAAGACGGTGATGTTTCTTATTGCGGGGCTTATACCCTTTTTAGGCAAAATAATCAGGCGCTTATGGGGACGGGCCGACTGGCGCTGCCATTATGCCGCGATTCTGACAAGCGCGGATTATCTTGGCAGGGCAATTCGCGGCAGGGTTATGGAAAAAGCCGTTTCGTGGTACAGGAGCGGGCGAATAAGCGACGTACAGGCCATAAGAATTTCTCAGCAGCCCTGGCGATACTTCCTTCATTTACCTTGTTTGCTTCTTGTTTTTCCCGGGCTGCACAGGTTTTTGACGGATTCTGATTTCAGGAAGGACAAACTAATCTTTTTGTTCGTCAGGCCTTTTCGGCTGTATTTTCACGCTAACCTGCGGGAACAATGGCTTCGAGATATGGTAGCCGAAGGGCAGAAAAAGCACATGCTCACCGACGAGGACGCGGCGACGATTCTGTCGCAGATAAATGAGCCGTATATACAAAAATACCTGATAAGCTTGGTTGTGCACCTGATGACGCTGCCCGTCACCCAGATAGTATCGGTGACGCTGGCGTTAATTTATGTCCTGATGCATCCGGAGATGCCGCGTGCGGAGGTCTGGACCGTTGCGGCAGGTATCGTGGCGCTTTTCCAGGTCGTTCCCGTTTCGCCCGGCTCGTTTTGCCGAGGCGCGTATGTCCTGTATCTGGTAATCAGAGAACGTAATTTTAAGGACTACAATATCGCCGTGTTCCTCGGCTTCTTCAAATACATAGGATACCTGGCCTTCCCTATTCAGATGACGTATCGTTACCCTGCACTGGCGAGATTCATGGCCGCCCACTGGGCAACGGAGATTGTTCATATTGTGCCGGTATTCGGTGAAAGGGGGGCGCTGTTCGAACACTGGGTATTCGGATTGTTTTATAACTGGCCCTTGACTATTCGTCGGCGTATGGCCCGCCGGACGGAGATTCGGGCCGAATTTGCTCCGCGATACTGGCATACGGCCGTATGTGCCCTGGCGGGGGCTTTGGTATTTGTAGTGACCGATGCGGTTCATTTAAGCAAATATGGTAAGCTGCCGGAACTGGGCGGCATCTGGTGGCTCGTTATTATCGTTCCGCTGTTTTGCGGAGCAGGCGTGACCCTCGGCTGCGGGGGGGCCAGATTATGGAAACGAATCGTCGCCGCGGCAATCACAGGAGCGATGACAGGGACGCTTTCCATCGCCGTCACCGCAATAATAAGTCACGGCGGCGGATTTACGGCCTCGCAAATAACAGCGCGTGGAGCGATGCTTGCCTTCGTTTCCGCTTTTTTTTCAACAATCGGGGCAATCATAACCGAGCTGAAACTGCCCGACCCCGACCTGGAAGAACGTCCCTGAGGGACAAATTTTTTCACAATTTTATTTTTATTTTTTCTTGCGTGCGGACTTTGTCTGTGTCATAATAGGTGTGAAAGCGATTAGACGGGGTTCTGCAATTCAAAGGTGTAAGCAGAGGCCCTGTCTCGGAAATGACGGTTTTTATTTAAGGGGAGACGATATGAAACCGCAGGTAATATCTGCCGCGCTGGTCACAATGGTAAACCACAAGCGTCTGCGCAAAGTCATTGCAGGGAGAATCGACGGGTATATCCGCAAGAGTATGGTCAACAACGGCTCCGATGACCTCAAGGCCGTGCAGGAAAAAAGGTATCAGTTTCTTGCGGCGATGCTGCATTGTATAGTCAGGAACATTGAGAAAGGGTATGTCTCCGGCGATGTAATCAAAAAGATTATAGATGTATTTGTCCGTAATAACTTGACGCTCGAGGACCAAACCTATGAAGAGACCGTTAAAAAATACACAGCAAAATACGGTGAAGCGCCCCCGACTTTTATAGTTTTATCACCGACCCAGAGATGCAATCTTAAGTGCATCGGCTGCTACGCCTCTTCAGCCGCTGACACTTCTTCCACGATACCCTATCATTACGTTGACAGGATAGTCGGCGAGGTGCACGATTGTTTCGGCGGCAGATTTGTGACGATAAGCGGCGGCGAGCCGCTTATGTACCACAGTGAGGGCAAGACACTTTTCGACTTGTTTAAAAAATACAATGATATGTTCTTTTTGATGTACACCAACGCCACGCTAATCAATGACCGGATAGCGCAGCAGTATGCCGAATGCGCCAATATAACCCCGGCCATTTCGGTGGAGGGCTTTGAAGAGCACACCGATTACAGGCGCGGCAAAGGAACGCATCGAAAAATACTCGATGCCTTTGAACGGCTCAGAAAGGCAGGCGTCCCGTTCGGCGTTTCCGTTACCGCCACGAGCAAGAACGCCGATTTGCTGCTCACGGACGAATTTTACGATTTTTATTTCGAACAGCAGGGCGCCAGTTATATGTGGCAGTTCCAGCTTATGCCGATAGGCAGGGGCAAGGATGAAATTGACCTGATGGTTGTCCCGGAAAAGCGGGTCGAGCTATACAGAAAATGGGAACAGCTTTTAAGCGAGAAAAAATACTGCATAGCTGATTTCTGGAACAGCGGCGTGCTGTCGAGGGGCTGTATCGCTTACGGCAGGGGCGGTGGTTATTTCTACATCGACTGGAACGGCAACGTAACACCCTGTGCCTTTATTCCGTACTACGCCGACAATATCTATGACCTCTACGGCAACGGCAAGACACTGGCCGATGCGCTGTTTTCCGACTTTATGAAACAGGGCAGGAAATGGCAGAAAGAATACGGTTTGAATAACTGGAAATGCCCCAAAAACTGGCTGATGCCCTGCTCGATAAGGGACCATTACGAAGTATTCCGGAATTCCGTTCTGCCCGAACAAATCAACCCGGAAGATGAAAAAGCCGGAGAAGCCCTCAAATCGCCTGAATATATGGAGATTTTGACCACCTACGACAAACAGCTGGAGCAGTTGACCGAAAAAATCTGGAAAAGCGAATACCTCGATGTATAATAATCGTCAGGCCCGCTTTCAGGGTGTGGGTGTGCCGCCGGCGGGCGATGGTTGTATATTTTGAGGGCGTCAGCGTTATGGCTAATGCGTATAGTTCGCTTTGTGATGATTTCTTTCTGGATATGTTTGTAAATACTGAGCTTGACCTGCCCGTCCAGAGTGATACCGTCCTTGCGTTTTTTGAGCGGGTTCAAAAACAGTATCCCGCGATGGGCTGCTTTTCCAAGCAGGACAACGGCGAGTACTGTTTGGAAGAAGACCGCCGCAGCGGCCGGTATCGCTGGGTATCGCTCGAATTGGACCGCGTCGGCTCAGGCGTCGTTAACCCGTCGGGTTTTGCGGAGGTTTACGCCCAGGACAAGTTCGTTCTCGGTCTTGTTCCCTATATGCTGGGCATAAGCCATCTTGACATTGATTCGTTGGATGTGACATATGCCTGTGATTTCTACTGCGTGGGCGGCCACGACCAGGTCATAGCCGAGGCGCTCGGCTCGTCGGCTTTTAACTGCCTGCTGGACCTGCCCGGAACAAAGACAATCGACCATTCGCCTTCGATAGTGGTTGCTCTGTCGGATGACTGCCGCACACAGGCAAGAATAAGTGTCGAATCCCGGACAAGTATTTTCGACCCTGACAAGCCGCCACAATCGCTCGAAGAGCCGATAAGCTTGTCTTTCACCGTTCGACAGTATCCTTCCGGGGCCGGCAAGTTCGACGTGCTCGAATCCTTTGAGCGTCAGTGCCGGCTGGCTGAAGAGTTGATGGCCGACAAAATCGTTCCCAATCTTGTTCACCCGCTTATAAACGTTATTGCGCAAAAACGGATAATTTAAGGAGTGGATATGGCCCTAATTGCACCGTCTTACAAGAAAAGATCTTTAATAAAATGGATATGTGCCTGTATTGTCTTATCTGCTATTTTTCTCTACGATGGTTATCTTAGCAAATATGAATGGTCTATGCGGCATTCCTTCTATAAAAAGCATGTTCTCGACAATAATGGCAAGCCGGATGAGATGATGATTTGGAATCGGAAGTGGTTACCAATTGGTTTGGGTGTTATAATCCTGCTGCTTGGTATTAAGTTTTATCTCGTTCGCAACAAAAAAATTGTTGCTGACGAAACCAATCTTATTATCGATGGGAAAATCAATATACCTTACGACTCCATGGAAAAAATCGATAAGACGTATTTTGATTCCAAGGGGCGTTTTACTCTCACGTACAAGGGGTCTGATGGCAAAGATATTGACCACGAAATAAGCTATAGGGATTACGACGACCTGCGGCCGATATTAGATCATCTCGTGGCGAAAATCAGTTGAAATTCTCAGAGTCAACGCTTAAGCTTTTCTTTTCAGGCCGCACAGGCGTATTGCTGCGGCTAATCCTTGAGGTAATACTGAGCTAATCGAAGGAGATACGTGTGAATCGCTGTGTCGTGGGATTGCAGTGGGGCGACGAAGGCAAGGGCAAGGTCGTGGATATCCTCGCCGAGGACAGCGACATTGTTGTTCGCTATAACGGCGGCGCTAACGCCGGGCATACCGTTGTGGTGGGCGGCGACAAGTTTGCCCTGCATCTTCTGCCGAGCGGTGCGGTCAGACCACAAACGGTATGTGTGATTACAAGCGCAGTCGTGGTTGACCCGGAAACGCTCCTTGGTGAGATTGACGGCCTTTCCCAAAAGGGTATCAGCCTAAATAATCGTCTTTTCATCAGTGAAAATGCGCATCTTGTGCTGGATTACCACAAGATGGAAGACCGGCTGCGCGAGGAGTCGCTGGGTAAAAATAAAATCGGCACCACCGCACGAGGTATCGGCCCCTGCAACGCCGACAAGGCAGGCAGAAGCAACGCCATACGAATGGGCGACCTGCTAAACTTAAGCGGGCTTGAAAGTAAGCTTCGCGGTATCGTTGAATACAAGAACAGGATTTTCACGTCTGTATATAACGCCGAGCCGATTGACTTGAAGTCGGTTTTGGATAAATGCAGGTCCTATGCCGAAAAGCTGCTCCCATTTGTAATAGATACAACCGAATATCTGCACGGCGTCCTGGCACAGGGCAAATCAGTTCTTTTCGAAGGCGCCCAGGGGACGCTGCTTGATATCGACCACGGGACGTTTCCTTTCGTGACCAGCGCAAACGTAAGCGCGCTGGGTATGCCTGCCGGAGCGGGTGTACCGGCAAAATGTGTCGATGAGTTTGTCGGTGTTGCCAAATGCTATACGACAAGGGTCGGTTCGGGGCCGTTTCCCACCGAGCTTGACAATGAAACGGGACAGCTCATTCGCGACAAAGGCCACGAATACGGCACGACCACCGGCCGGCCGCGGAGATGCGGCTGGTTCGATGCCGTTATTGCCTCTTATTCGGTCGCAATCGGCGGAATCGATGCCGTCGCGCTGATGCACCTCGATACGCTCAGCGGTCTCAATGAGCTGAAAATTTGCACTGCTTATGAAATCGAAGGTAAACGGACCTCGTTTTTCCCAGCCAATATCGGTAAACTGGCCAAGGCGAAATGCGTTTACGATACGCTTGCCGGCTGGAAAGAGGACATCACGCAGACCGCCGATTTTAGCCAGCTGCCCCTCAATGCACGCAATTACGTTACTTTTGTCGAGAAGTGCATTAAAAAACCCGTTACGATGATAGGTGTGGGCCCGAATCGCAGACAAACGATTTTCAAACGTTAAAAAATTCACGATTTGAGAAATTGGAAATCGAAAATAATAAATTGAAAATCACTTGTGCCCGCCTTGGCATAAAGCCCGAGGATATGCCTCGCCATATAGCGATAATTATGGACGGCAACGGGCGATGGGCACAAAAAAAGAGACTGCCGCGCTATGAAGGTCACCGGCAGGGCGGCAAAACCGCCGAAAAAATTTCCCAGTGCTGCGTCGATTTCGGAGTCGAAACCCTCACGTTGTATTCTTTCAGTATGGAAAACTGGAAGAGGCCCAAAGAAGAAGTCGATGCCCTGATGCACCTCTATGCCGAGTATCTTACTAAGATGCGTCCCACTCTGATGGAGGACAATGTCAAGCTTGTTCATCTTGGCCGTATAGCGCCTCTGCCGGAAGTGGTTAAACGGGCACTTCTCGAGACAATCGAGATGACCAGCGCAAATACCGGGATGGTCTTCGCCCTTGCTCTCAATTATGGAGGCCGTGCCGAGATAATCGACGCGATGAAGGAAATCGCACGCCTGCATAAGGCGGGAGAGATTGCGCTTGCCGATATCGACGAACTATGCATCAGCCGGCATCTTTATACGGCTGGTCTGCCCGACCCTGACCTTCTGATACGGACCGCAAACGAAATGAGGGTCAGCAACTTCCTGCTCTGGCAGATTTCTTACAGCGAGTTCTATGTGACCGATACGCTTTGGCCCGATTTCGAACAGCCCGATTTGGAGAAAGCAATTCTGGCGTACGCCGGCCGGACGAGGCGATTCGGAGCGGTGGTGAATAAAAAATTTTCCGACACGGATTGACACGGTAAATTTTAGACACGGATAAGCTATGAAAGCAGAGCCTCCCGATAAGGTTATTAGCGGGGTCCTATAGTA
>CAZHVR010000036.1:0-26261 GCA_964536225.1 uncultured Pirellulales bacterium | reverse complement strand
TTCCAGATGAATTTCTTCAACGGCAAGATGGTACAGTTTCATCGTCTTGATGTCAATTTCAGCAAGTATTTGAACTACATGTTATCATATATATTCTAGATACTGTCATATTATGATAGTTATGATAATTATTTCAGGCAGATTAGTATGATTTTATCCGGATTATATATCCGTTGGTAAAGGCTACAAACCGAGCAACAGATTGAATGTCCGACGACCACATCTGGATTGCACAACCTTTAAATGATCCGAAAACTAAGTATTAACAGGTAGGACACAGTTGTTACGGATTAAAAGGACGACTTGGGAAGATAAAACCAAGAACTACAAAAATATTATTTGGCTGTTCTCCCGGACGACCTTGCTTCGGCTGGTAGAATTTTAAAGAATATTAAGACGACATAAGTGGATGATTGACACCAAGGCGCGTTTTTTAGGAATCAATTGTTGACGGTTTGAAGTGGAAGCGATTATGCTTAAAGCAGTTAGAGTTTTGACGGGCCCGTAGCTCAACGGTAGAGCAGTGGACTCATAATCCCGCCTTCCGCAAGTAAGTCCATTCCCAACAATAGCTTACGGCTCGATTCTGAGCCGAAATCGAGGATTACAAGTAGCAAGCAAGTCAATGACAAGTCGCTTCTGGAGTGGCTTACTGCTGACGACTGAGACTTTTTTGACACTGATTGCAAGTTAGAATTCATGTCTGATTTTAAAATAAGAGCCCAAAAAGAGCTGGCCTTTGGCTTGGGAAGGTGTGAAATCCGCAAAAAAGAGTGCCAGTACTCCTGAGATAGAATTGGCTGAAAAACTCTTGTGTTTTTATTGGGGGGAGGGGTGCTGATGGGCGAGAGCTACCAACAATGCAATTTCAATCGCTGTAATCTAAGAAACAGCCGAGGCACTCATCGCCAAACACGGTGAACAAAGTCCTTATGAATATCGATATTCATTTTCGCCCGAGGATTTTTTCGGTCAGCTTCTGTACAGCGACGTAGAAGACGGGAATCATCAGGACGCCGACGATGGTTGCGACGAGCATTCCGCCGAATACGGCCGTGCCCAGGTCGCGTCTTGAGATGGCGCCGGCGCCCGTTGCTATGACCAGAGGAACCACGCCGAAGACAAACGAAAAAGCCGTCATCAGAATCGGCCGAAAACGCAACCTCGAGGCCTCGACCGCCGAGTCATGTATGCTATAGCCGCTTTCATGGTGCTTTTTGGCAAACTCGACGAGAAGGATAGAGGTTTTGCTGGCCAGACCTATCAGCAGGACAATCCCTATCTGCGTGTAGATGTTATTTTCGTAACCCTTGGCCCAGGTGAACAGCACCGCCCCGAGGATGGCTATGGGGACGGCGAAAATGATGGCGAACGGAATGGTCCAGCTTTCATACTGGGCGGCAAGAAAAAGAAAGGTAAAAACGGCAGCAATCGTGAATATTATTGGCGCCTGATGGCCTGCGGCTATTTCCTGGTAGCTGATGCCGGACCATTCATATCCCGTCCCCTCGGGAAGCACCCGGCTGCACAGCTTTTCCATTTCAGTAATGGCCTGTCCCGAGCTGTAAGGCGGACTGGCGATGCCGCTGATGGTGGTGGACGGATAGATGTTGTAGTGCGTGACCGACTGCGGGCCGACTATGTCCCTGACGGACACGAATGTTCGCAGCGGAATCATCTGCCCCTGAAGGTTCCTGACTTCAAGACGCTCGATATTTTCCTTGTCGCTCCTGAAACTACTTTCGGCCTGTGCGATGACCTTGAACGTCCGGCCGTAGAGATTGAAGTTGTTAACAAACGTGCTGCCCAGGTACGTTCCCAAAGTATCGAAAACCGTTGCCATCGGGATTCCCAAGCTTGTTGCCTTGACCCTGTCAATATCGACAAAAAGCTGGGGGACGTTAGTTCGCAGGGTGCTGTTGAGCCGCGTTACTATGGGGTCTGAAGCCGCCTGCTGCATCAGGTTCTCTGCGGCAGTTTCCAGCGATGCAAGCCCCGCTCCACGGTCCTGAAGCTCCAGCTCGAAGCCGCCGGCCCTGCCAAGGCCCCGAATGGACGGCGGGGTAAAGGCCAGCACGAGTGCGTCCGGGAAATTGAAAAATTTTTGCTGGAGCCGGTCTATGATTGCAAAGGAGTTCAGAGAAGAGGATTTTCGCTTCGACCAGGGCTGCAGATTAACGAAGCAGACGCCTCCGCTGGGAGTTATCCCGTTATCAAGGATTGAAAACCCTGAAACGGCGACGTAATCTTTCACGCCCGGCGTTTGTTTTAGTATATCGCCGACCTCGTCCATCACGCGGCGCGTCCTGTCGATAGTGGCACCGTCCGGCAGCCGGACGTTTATGAAAATCGAGCCCTCATCCTCATCGGGGATAAAGCCGGTGGGCAGAGATATGAAAAGCAGAACCGATGCAGCTGTCATAATCACGAAAATGACCATTGCGATAAAAGATTTTCGTATTATGGCGGAGACCAGTGATACGTATCCGGCGGTCGTCTTCTTCATCAGGCGGCCGAAACTCAGGCCTAAACGATTGCGGCGTTTGGACGGAGGCCTGAGCAGCATCGCGCACAGGGCGGGGCTCATTGTCAGGGCGTTGACTGCTGAAAAGAGTAATGCAATGCAAATGGTTATTCCGAACTGCTGGTATAATCTTCCCGTGATGCCCCCCAGAAAAACGGTAGGCAAAAATACGGAAAGCAGGACCAGCGTAGTTGCAACTACGGGGCCTGTAATCTGGGTCATTGCTTTTATTGCTGCCTCTTTCGAAGGCAGTGATTCCTCTTCCATTATTCTGGTTGTGTTTTCAACGACTATGATGGCATCATCGACGACGATGCCGATAACAAGCACCAGGCCGAACATTGTAAGTGTATTTATAGACATTCCAAGCGGCAGCATTACCGCGAAGGTGCCGATAAGCGAAACGGGAATCGCCACCGAAGGTATCAGTGTTGCACGCCAGTCCTGCAAAAAAATATAAACGCTTGATATTACCAGCAGAGAAGTAAAAGCAAGAGTAATAACAATTTCTTTTATCGATTCATTGATAAAAGTCGTAGGGTTATACGGAATCCGGTATTCGAGGCCCTCCGGGAAATTCTTTGACAACTCGACAAGAGCGGCATTTACTCCCCGGGCGACTGCAAGAGCGTTGCTTCCGGGCGTCTGGAAAACACCCATTGCCACGGAGGGCCGGCCGTTGAGTTTCACAGACCAGTAATATGTTTCGGCACCGAGATCAATCCTTGCAACATCCTTTAATCTGAGCACTTTGCCGTCCGGAGCTGCCTTAAGAATGATGTCTGCAAACTGTTCCGGCGTGCTTAATCTGCCGAGGGTCTGCACCGTGTATTGAAACTGCTGGTTCTTCGCAGCGGGCGCCGAGCCGAGTTGTCCGGCGGTCACCTCAATATTCTGTGTTCGCACGGCAAGCAGGACGTCGTCGGTTGTTAAACTGCGGGCCTTGAGCTTGTCGGGGTCGAGCCAGAGGCGCATAGAAAAATCCTTCGAGCCGAATACGTTGATATTTCCGACGCCGGGGACACGTGCAAGGACATCTTTCATCCGCAGGTTGATGTAATTGCTCATATAGGTTTCATCATATTGTCCGGTCGGGGAAATTAAACTGGCTACGAGTGTGATATTCGGAGATTGTTTCTGCGTGACAATTCCCTGCCGAATGACTTCTTCGGGCAAAATTCCCTCGGCCTTGACAACACGGTTCTGGATAAGCACGGTCGCAATATCGACATCGGTGCCTACCTCGAACGTTACGGTCAGCTGCATCCGTCCGTCATTGCCGCTATTCGAAGACATATAGAGCAGACCGTCAACGCCGTTTATTGCCTCTTCGAGGGGAGTCGCCACGATATCGGCTACGGTCTGGGCATCGGCTCCCGGATAAACCGCTGAAACAACAACCGTCGGGGGTGTAATGTCGGGCGTTTTCTCGACGGGCAATAACCGGATACTCAGTAACCCTACGAGCACAATGACAATTGAAATGACGCTTGCAAAAATCGGCCGAATTATGAAAAATTTACTGAACATAGAATTCAGAATCGTTTTTGCGAGGAGCAGTTAATATCACATAACTATCGGTTCTTTTTAGAGTCGGTCTTCATTAAAGGTTTTGTATTGTTCCGGCTGCTTTCGAATTCGGGCCTGACACGGGAGCCCGGCCTGGCATTGTGGAATCCGCTGACAATATACCGCTGATTGTCAGTGACGCCTGAGTCAATCACTCTCATATCTTCGACTTTTCTTCCGATTTTAACGTAACTTCTGTGGATAATATCGTTCGGGTCAACGATGAACACATATTTCCCGCCGATATCGGAATTCAGGGCGCGGTCCTCTATGAGGATGGCGTTGTGCCTGATACCGACCGGCACACGGACGCGCACGAACATTCCCGGAAGCAGGTTTCGCTGCGTGTTCGGCACCTGCCCGCGGAAAACTATTGTTCCCGTCGATGGATCAACGATGGTGTCGATGTAATCCAGAAGACCCTCATAGGGGTGGCCTTGCTGGCCGACAAATCCGATTCGAAATCCGAGCTTGCGGGTTTTGATTTCCGCCGGACTTTGGGCAGTGAAATGCTGTTCGAAAATCTCTTCACTGACGTTGAAATAAACGTATATCGGCTGCATTCTGACAACTGTAGCCAGAAGGGTCTGCTCATTTGCTCCGACAAGGTTGCCGGGGTCCACAAATCTCCTGCTGACCCGGCCGGGAATTGGACTTGTTATTTTTGTGTAACTTAAATTAAGGTTTGCATTGTCCAGGACAGCGGCAACTGACATTACCTGGGCCTCGGCTTTGTCGCGATTCGCTTTTGCCGTGCTCAGGTCCTGTTCGCTGACGGCATTGGCCCGGGTCGCTTTTTCGATACGTTCATAATCCAGTTGCGCTCTGACCAGCTCGGCTTTGCTTGAAAGAAGCTGTGCCTGTGCCTGGTTGCGTATGTCTATAAATTCATTTGGCTCTATCGTAAAGAGAAGGTCCCCGGCGCTGACGTCCTGACCGTCGGTAAAATGAAGAGCGATTAAAAAGCCCTCGACACGCGCCCTGATTTCAACCTGCTCGACGGCGGCGGTGTTGCCGGTGAAATCATAATAATCCTCGATATCCTGCACTACAGGGGTTTGGATGGTTACAACAGGTGCCATTGCCATTGGATTTTGACCCGGTCTTTTGCCTGCGGAAATCAAGTGCCAGATAAACAGAGCCGCCGCAGAGATTAACACCACAGCAATGATATAAATAATTCTTTTTCTCATAATTATAAAACCGGCCTTTCGAACATATCACTGATTGTCACAGAACTTGTTCATAAATTCCTTATCTTGAACCGGTCGGCAATTCATCCGGTGTATATACTACGTTAATGTCATAACAGCCGGCGCCGAAGGCCTTATAAATTTGAACGAGGTCCTTCGATACCAGCCCTTTGCTTGTCACAAGGTTATCCTGCTGGAGAAAAAGTGTCCGTTGGGTGTCGAGGACGTTCTGGAAATCAGTCAGGCCGGTCTTATAAAGATTTTCGACCAGCTCTACTGAACGCGAAGCAGCTTTTACGGAGGTTTCCAGATAGCTTTTGCGATCCGTTTCCTGGACGTATGAGGTTATGGCGTTTCTGACATCTTCTACTGCCAGCAAAACGGTGTTTTGCCAGTTTACCAACAGCTCGAGGGTATCAGCTTTTTGAATCTTAATATTATTTCGTATCCTGTTTCCTTCGAAAATAGTCAACAGCACGTCAGGTCCCCAGCTATAAGCCCTGTTATTGATATTTCCCAGACCTGTGAACCGTCGCGACTGAATTTCGAAACTGCCGGAAAGCTGCAGAGAGGGATAAAGGTCTGCGACGGCAACGCCTATTTGTGCGGTCTGGGCTGCAAGCGTGCGTTCGGCACTGCGTATATCAGGACGATAACGAAGAAGGTCTGCCGGCAGACCTATTGTCACATCATCATTTATAGAAGGCAGCTTCGTATACGGCCCTAATTCCTCTTTCAATTCCCAGGGCATCTTGCCCTGCAGGACCGCGAGCCGATTGCAAAAAGCTTCTTCGGCGATAAGCAGTGTCGGTATGACGGATTCTGTGTTTGCAAGGTTGAATTCTGCCTGCCTGACGTCCAGTTCGCCTACGAGCCCGGCCTCATAACGGCTTTTTGTCAATTCGAGCGTTTCTCTTTGAATTTTTGCGTTGTCCCTGGCGTACGCTATCCGGGCCTGGGTGGTGCGATAATCAATATAATTATTGCAGATCTCGGCGAGCAGAGTCACCATCACATTGTAATAATCTTCAATGGAGGCCTGATAGGAGGCCTGTGAAGATTCGACGGAGCGCTTAATCTTCCCGAAAAGGTCTATTTCCCAGAGGAAGTCGAGACCAGCTGAGTGAATGTCGATGTCGGGCGGTATTTTTGAGGTCTTTACCATGCCGTCTTTGCTTTCCTGCGAACGCGTATATGAGCCGAAGGCATCGACAGCAGGGTAATACTGTCCTGCGGTAAAATCGCGTAAAGCTCTCGATGCCTCCACCCGATGAAGGGCAATTCTGACGTCAGAGTTGTTTTTAACAGCAAGCTCGATAAGGGCGTTAAGATTGGGGTCATTAAAGACCTTCCACCAGTTTTCGTTATTAGGTTCCTGTAAGGTTGTTAAGAGGTCTGTCTGTCGCCAGGGCCATTGCTGCGGCATTTCAATTTCAGGTTTTTTATAATCGGGGCCGACAACGCAGCCCGAAAGAGACAATAGAACGCCGTATAAAATCAGGCCGGATAAAACGGACTGCGATTTTATCAATGCCTTTATTCCGGATTCATTAGGAAGCTGTATAATAATCTTACCTGATAAACGTTAGTGAGATATAATCGTTTTTCCATGGCGTTGATAATTCCAGAAAAAATCACACATACTCAGTTTTCCAAATCAGGCGGTTGCTTCAATATGAGACGTGCATAAATTGTGTAACTGATAACAACTGGTATGGCAATTATCGTCAGTATTAACATCACAATCGCGGTTACGCTGTCTCCGGAAGCTTAGTGTGGTTTTAATCCTGAGGAACTTTTCTTTTATCCAGCACGATTTTTACAAGCGCTCTGCGCAATGGCTCCTGCAGCTGTGAATACGAGGTCATCTCCGTTCCCGGATAGCCATTAGTTATTATATGATAGGCCCTTTGGGGAATCAGAGAGTATTGTGTAAAATCAGGAGGGGGAGGTTTAAATTTGGCGGCCATTTCAGAGCCGCTGCCATTGGTGCCGTGGCATAAGGCGCAGGTATTAGACCACTCCTTTTCGGCCTGCCGGAGCTGCCCGGTATCGAAATCCTGCGGAGCAGCAGGCGCAGATAAAAAAATGTCATATTGTTTGTTCAGATAAACCAGCACGGAGTCACGCTGATATTTGTCGTAGTAATCGAATGGCGGCATCGCTGTTCCATCCACGCCGTTTTTAAGTATTTTCAATAGATAGTCCTTGTCGGCCCGAACATCAGCCAAGGTCTCTGGCGGGATTTTAAGCTGGGAAGCATCCGGGCCGTTGCCCATAGCATCGCTTCCGTGACAGAATCCGCAGCTTTGGGCGTAGATAGTAGGGCCGTTATCGTATATTATACTCATTTGCGATTTGTAGTGATTTATCGAACTTTGTTGATAAGTGAGAAGTTTCTGATTGTATTGTTCGGCGTTTTTTGAGACCTCCGGAATTATCCCCGCGAAGGCCCTGTCCTGGAACCGCTGCCTTGTCAGGAGCATGGAAACCAGAAGAAACATCAGAAGCGGAACTACGGATGAGTATTTCAGGGTTCTTCCCGGCTGCATTGCCATCGCCCCAACCCAGATTGTAATTAACGCGAGAATGATACCGGCACCCATATAGAGTAACGCAAGTGTGTCCGGTTTATGCAGTAAAGACATATACAGGGCGAATCCTGCTGTTATCTGGAAAAGCAGGCCGGCAAGCATCCATTTGAGAAGGGCAGGACCATATTTGATGTCATATCTGGGCATTGTAAAAAAGTAATGAAATGCAGCCGCAAAAACTATCGAGGCCCCGAGAATATGGAAATATCGCATTAACCAGTGGACGCTTATCCTCCAGTCAAAGCCGAAGCCAGTCCCGAGAATGTCCATCCATTTGTCGGAATTTTCTGTGGCCACAAGGACCGCAACAAAAAACCCCGGCACGCAAAGGAGAAATATCATTGCTACAACCCCGAAAAACAGGTGCAGATAGCGGTGTGTCTCGATGCGATGACCAAGGGAATCGAACGAAAGAAAGGAAATAATTAAAAATGCTATTATGAGAAGCCAGAAAGGTGAAAACAAAGCGACGGCAGTAAAAAAAGGAATCGAAAAGATAACCTGAATAAGTAAAAGCGGGCCGATACCGAAAACCACTGCCAAGCTTTTATGCACCATAAACATTCGCAGAATTTTCTTGTCCCAGCGCAATTCCGTCAGCCGGTTGTGCCACCACGCATCAATGAAGTATGCCAAAGCGAGAATCGCCGTTCCCAGCATTAGCAATACGAACATCAGATGTATAGTAAAAACGCCTAACAACAGGGCTTTAGCAAGTCCCCGTGGAATGGGAATCGGCAGCAATAAATCGTGAAGCGATGTCATTTACCTTGTTCCTCAACAGGCGGATACCTGTATGGTTCCTGGAGTAAATATTTGTTTTCGATTAGATTACTGAGAAAATGCGCGGTAATTTTCCGCTCCTCATCGGTTCCTGCAAAGGGGGGCATCCAGGGCACCATTTGCTCGGTTCTTCCGAGTATGACATATATGCCCGGTTCCGACCGGCCTTTGAAACGGTCGATAATATTATTTTTTCCCCCGATGGTGTGACAAGTCCCGCAATTGGCGGCAAACAGATATGCGCCCTTCTGTTCCAGGGTCGCCTCAGGGGCCATTCGTTCGAACCAGAATGAATGCCTGAGCATTCCTTCCTTGTCAAAAAGATCTTTTTCAGTGAGCAGCACCGTGTTGGCATACATATACCCGGGCATCAAATACGGACCTCGCACGAATTCCCTGACCCGTTCGTATTCCGCGACGAAGAACATAACAATAAGAATCACCGGCACAATAATCAGCCGTGAAATAAATATCCGTCCTTTCCAGGCGACGACAATAATAGAGAAAGCGATAATTATATTGACTACAAGCGAAATCCAGAAGATCTCGTTGAAAATGCCTAAAAGACCGGTGCTTTTTACTATAACCCACAAAAGTGTCGACGGCTTTGCATGGGTCTTGAATCCCTCAGGGACCATATAATACCACCACCACGCACAAAACGGCATTAGTACGAGTGGTGCGGCGAGAACTTTGGCGTAATAGTTCAAAGCGACTCTGCGGAATTGAGCCGTTATTTTCAGTGAAAACAGCAGGTAAAAAATTATAAACAATGCTCCCATTGCAGCGGCGACGCTGATGCGCCAGGCTAGCTGGGGCAGAAACGTCGGGTTGAAAAAGGCCGACCAGAAGCTCCTGTTCGACGGCCAGCCGTCGGGTGTGAGCATAAACCCGAGTATGCCGGTAATTAAAAACGCGGACACGCACGCTAAAACGACATAGACAAATCCAAGTCGAACGTGATATTTCTTTTTTTCTTTTTGCCAGTAGTCCCACGTGAAATAAATGATAAGAATAGTGATAAGCTCCAGGACAAATACGATCCATTCCAGGAACCAGGGCCAGAAAAACACGCGCAGCATCGAGCCGATAGCCGCAGGGACGACTCCGCTTGTGATAAACCAGATGCCCACGCCGGTTATTGCGCCGACGCTGGTAATAATAATGACCGCCGGCTTTATAGCGGCCCTGGCAAGATTCTCCCATTCCGGGTCACAGCGGCGGTGGCCTATATATTCGGCCAACACAATCATTGTAACCATACCTATGGCTACGCCGTGGCTTATAAAGACGTGCAGTATGGCATCGATGGCGATAATCAGCCCGTCGCCGAAGAGCGGGAACTGGAAATACGGAAACTGCATATTTTAACTTATTCCCTGTACTGCCTTTTTGGCCGCGGTCGCGACCTTTACCCCGGAGGGGCGCGGCACGGGAAGGCAGCAGCCCCTGGCCGTGTTCGCCGTGACAGGCGATACATTTGTTAAAGCTGGCTTAGTATTTAAATACTGCGTAAAGCAGGCGTTTGCCATTATAGCAAGGTCAATCGGGCGTTTCATTTTTTCGCCGGGACGTCTGCGGGCGCGTCATTTGGAGAAGGCGCATTGGATTTCACGGTCATCAATTCCTTTTCAGGCGGGACGGATATTGTCTGCTGGTTAGAAGTTATGTGCTGAGTTGTGATAGACGGGATGGGTTTGGTTGTAACGAAAGAGCTGAAAACCAGCATGACCGAAGTAGCGATGATGACGATTACAACTACGACGACCAAAACAAAGGTCACCGGAGAGGTTGGAAGATTACGATAGTTCTCATTGGCAGATTGAGTTTCGTTGGTTGTAACCTGTTTTCTTTTTTCAGATTGAGCGGGAGGATGTTCGGGATGAGACGAAGATTCTCCGCCGGTCGAGTCAGTTTCACCCTGCAGCGGGTGAAAAACGCAAGTCAGTCGTACGGGGGCGCTATCCTTTTTTAAGCATATCCGTAAAAGGATGATAAGTAGCACCAGGGCGTAGCCGGTTATGGTTATTGCAAATTGTAATCCTGACAAAAAAACAGCGTCCATTATCGCATCATTTCATATAGAGCTTTATCGGCGATGCTGCACATTTTGATTCAATGCTACACTTGCGGGTACGTAAAACCAAGAGAATTATTCCTCTTCTGGTTTCTCTTCGTCTTCATACGCCGGTTCTTCTGTTATATGCCACACCCGGCCGTCCTGTGAAATAAGAACTTCGCCCGATTCGGGTCCCATTGTGCCGGCGTCATAATTTGGAAAGTCCACCGGCTCGATGGATTCCCAGACACTTAAAATCGGGTCAATTACCTGCCATGCCAGCTCGAGCTGGTCTGCCCGCATGAACTGGGTGGTATCCGCGAGCATTACGTCAAGCAGCAATGTCTCGTATGCCTCCGGGGGTACGTTGGAAAATGTCTCCCGATAAAGAAAACGCATGTCCGCGGGGCCGAGCTCCATCATCTCTCCGGGTTTTTTTGCCTGGAAGCGGATACGGATACCCTCCTCGGGCTGAATCTGGATTGTCAGCCGGTTGGGCTGGAGCTGGGCGGCCGCAGTCGAGGGAAAGGACCGGTGGGGCACGGAACGAAACTGGACTACGATTTCCGAAATATGCGACCGCATTCTCTTGCCGGTGCGCAGATAGAAAGGCACGTCCTGCCATCGCCAGTTATCGACGAAGAATTTGACGGCTGCATAGGTCTCCGTGATTGATTCCGGGCTGACGTCGTTTTCATTGCGGTAGGACACGACATGTTTGCCAGCGAGCCATCCGTGACCGTACTGACCGCGAACGGCAAACTGGGAGACCTTTTCCTCTGGTATGGAACGAATCGCGCGCAAAACGTCCACTTTTTTATTTCGAATTTCGTCGGCTTGGTACGATACCGGCGGTTCCATTGCGGTAAGGCACATCAGTTGCAGCAGATGGTTCTGGACCATATCACGCAGGGCCCCGGCCTTTTCGTAATATGCGCCACGGTGCTCGACACCCAGCCGCTCGGCGACCGTGATTTGAACGTGGTCGATATAACGCCTGTTCCATATCGGCTCGAAAAGCGAGTTGGCAAAGCGAAAGGCCAGGATGTTCTGCACGGTTTCCTTGCCGAGAAAATGGTCGATTCGGTAAAGCTGTTCTTCCTTGAAAATGGTTCTAAGCTTGTCGTTCAATTTCTTTGCCGACTCGTAACTGAAACCAAATGGTTTTTCCACGACTATCCTGTTGTGCTCTCGGTCTGAGGCCAGCTTGGCCCTGTCAAGCTGCTGCGAGAGAGTTTTTATCAGGGTGGGGGGTACTGCCAGATAAAAAATCTTGTTTGCTATGGTTTTCCATTTTTCATCATATTTCGACAGCTCCTCTGCCAAGTTGTGAAAGGTGTCCGGATTATCGAAATCGGCGTTTTTGTATTCGATTTTTGACGTGAACCTGTCCCACCTCTTTTTGTCCGGTTTTCCATAGCGTGCGAATTTGTTAGCGCCTTCTCGCAGGTGGTCAAGATATTTTTTTTTACTCATTTTCTTGGCATCGACGGCGATAATATGAAATTTCTCACCGAGCCATTCGTCGAGATACAGTGTGTATAGCGCGGGCATCAGTTTTCGCCAGGTCAGGTCTCCTCCGCCACCGAATATAACAAGCACAGTCGGCCCCGGCTGCTTATATGGTTTCATTAAGGACTCCTCTTTTAAGCCGTTATCAATTTACCCGGGCCGGCAGCTCTTTGACAGGGTATGTTGCTACCGGCGCAAGCCGAGGGCGCATTGCCCTCGGCCTTCCAAACGTGAGAAAGAAGGTGTTTATTAGCGATGGAACAAACTGAGCATTCTTGCGCCCATCGCCGTGCTGGTAATCAATATTACACCCGAAACAGAAAGAACCGCCACAAGGTCCAGTATCAGCGGGTAGAAGTTAAGCAATGCCAGTATCCCCAGGATGATTGCGCCCAGGCCGATTAATACCTCAACACCGCTGGAGGCCATAACTAACTGACGGGCGATCTCGCGGGCCAGCCGGTGTTCTTCCTTGCCGATAGTGAGGTGGCTGATTCTGGCTTTCATGCCAGCTCCTAATACCAGCGCACCGCCGAAGCCGATAGCTGCAACGGCCGTTAGAATCGTTGGCAGAACACCAACCAGCGACAGGATGCCGAGCGTGATGCCTCCGAGGCCCGCGATAAATTCGGCGCTGAGCCCGCCGCCGAGTTCGGCAATATCAACACGGCCTTCGGTAATCTCGGAAAGCAGTGCCGACAATCTTGATGCCACTGCTCCTCCTTCGAAAAGAAAGGAAGCTCCGAGCCCTATCGTGGCAATGGCCAGCATATGCGTAGGCAAAAATCCTGCAAGCCCGATGATTGCCAGCACTAAGGTGCCGACCCCGACGATTGTCTCGGCAACTGCACCGCCTAAGATGACCCTTGCTGAGACCTTTTCCTCATACGCGTGTGGATGAGCAACTATATCTGCCATAATCGCACTCCTTAAAAATTAGGTTATTAAAATTTTCTTTGCTCGTATTTGTATCCGCTTCGTAAAAAAGCGAAAATAAGCATTATACGTATATTAGCGGTGTCTTTTACTTACTCCATTCAGTATGAAACGTACCTTTTTCATCGACCCGCTGGTATTGATGCGACCCGAAATAATCACGCTGGGCCTGGATGAGGTTGGCAGGAAGCCATGAGCTTCTTAAGCTGTCATAATAACACAGGACCGACATCATTCCCGGCGCGGGGATACCCAAATTTGCGGCCGTCCGGACGGTGTTCCTGAGACCGTCCTGCGACCGGACAACTTGTTCGCTGAGAATGGGGTCTTCCAGCAGGTGCGGCAGTTGCGGATTTTTGCTGTAGGCGTCCATAATCTTTTCGAGCAGGGCCGAGCGGATAATGCAGCCGCCTCGCCAGATGGCGGCTATTTTATTGTTATCCAGACCGTAATTCATCGACTTTGAAGCGGCTCGAAGAAGGGAAAAACCCTGGGAGTAACTGATAATAAATCCTGCCAGCAGGGCGTCCTTGAGATTCTCGACAAGGGAATCCGCATCGCCCTTGAAAACGGGCGAAGGTCCTTTTAATATGCCTGATTCTGCTTTACGCAATTCCTTGTCTGTGGAAAGAAATCGCATCTGGACGGCAGTGTCGATAACAGGTACGGCCGTTTTAAGCTCGAGAGCGCTTTCCGAAGACCACGCGCCTGTGCCTTTCTGGTGTGCTTCATCGAGGATTACATCCACTAAGTGCTTGTGGGTCTTCTCGTCGATTTTCCGAAAGATGTTCGACGTGATTTCCACCAGGTAGCTGTTTAAGGTTCCCTCATTCCACTGCTCATATACCCGGCTGAGCCGGTCACAGGAAAATCCGAGCCCCTGCGCCATAATGTCATAGATTTCTGCAATCAGTTCCATAAGGCCGTACTCGATACCGTTGTGCACCATTTTGACGTAGTGTCCGGCCGAGCCGGGGCCCATCCACGTCACACAGGGCGTATTATCGACGTGCGCCGCCGACGCTTCGAAAATCTCACGGACGTTCTCGTAAGCGTCCCTGGGGCCGCCCGGCATAATGCTGGGCCCGAACCTGGCGCCGTGGGCTCCCCCGGAGACACCTACGCCAAGGTAGCGTATTTTATTCTTGGACAGTTTTTCTGCCCGTCGGTCTGTGTCCTTGAAGAAGGAATTGCCGGCGTCTATGAGAATATCATTTTCCATAAGCAGCGGCAGGACGTCGGCAATCACGCTGTCCACCGGCGCGCCCGCTGGAACGAGCATCATCACGGTCCTGGGCCTGTCAAGCGATTCGATAAAATCCCCGACATTGTCGAAGCCCTGGACCGTCTTGCCTGCTCCTTCTTCATTTAGCGACTTGATTTTCTCGGGGTCTTTGTCGTAACCGGCAACTGCAAAGCCGTGGTCGGCCATATTCAGGACAAGGTTGCGCCCCATAACACCCAGCCCGACCATACCGAGAACACATTTTTCTTTGGCCATTTTTTATCCTTTCAAACGTGTGGTGTTTCTTCGTGGCGGTTACTGTCAAGGTACCGTCAAATTGTATTAGGAAAGTCCCTTTACTTCATATACCAATAGTGAATGTGTCTGAATTTCAAGAAAAATTTAATCATGAAGATGAAATTTTCTTGCTTTAAAGGTTCTATATATGAATTCAATCGCAAAAGAAACGGCAATCATCAGGACCAGAAACCACAGGTTGGCCGCCCGGGTGACCGCCGTCTGCCATATCAATGCGGATAATGCGCTCAGGCATACCAGAACGCCCAAAATTGAAATATAGCGATTGCTGTTTGTTTTTTTGTGCATCAATGCGTTCGCACCGTTCACGGCGGCAAAAATCAGGAGAAAACCGGCGCTTCCTATAGTTGATATGCTCGAAAGATTCAGGAGGTTGGCGGTAAACAGGGCAATTACCGAGGTAATCAGCAGCCCTTCGACCGGCTCTTTCCAAATCTTTTTTTCCAGCACTTTCGGCAATTCGCCTTCTTTGGCAACGACGTAGCTCAATCGTGCCGCACCGTAAAGAGTGGCGTTAATAGCGGATGCGGTTGAAAGCATGGCGGCAACGGCAATAAGCTTGAATCCCGCGTTACCCATAAAAGGTTTTGCCGCTTCGGCAAGAGCGTAATCTTTACTGGAGACAATCTTTTGTAAAGGCAGATTCCCGATGGTCACGGCTGAGATAAGAACATAGAGAACAATTACGAAGATAACCGCCGTGTAATAAGCGCGAGGTAAAGTTTTTCTGTAATCCCGCACATCTTCCGCGGCGTTTGCGATAAGCTCGAAGCCCTCGTAGGCGAGAAAAATTATCATCCCTCCGGTGATAAGCTGTAAAGGCGGCGCCCATCCAGCAGGTCTCAAGCGTTCGACATCGATTAGCCCGACTCCAAGCGTGATAAACACACACAATATGATTACCTTCAGTGCGACAATCCACAGCTCGGCTTTTGCAATGGTTTCGGCGTTAAAGAGGTTCAGCACAGTTATGATAATTATCGCACCGGAAATCAACAGGTGCTTTGAGAGCGGATGAATCGAGGCCGGCAGTAAAGCCGCTCCGTAGCTGCCGAATGCAAAGGCATAAAGAGAAATCATAATGACGTAGCTCAGCCACAAAAGAATATTCATTCCGCCGGTGAAAAAATCCACACCAAAGCCTCTGTCGATGAAGGTAACGGTCCCGCCTTTGCTGGGAAAGGCGACAGAAAGATTTTTATAGGAGTAAGTTGTAATAAGAGCGACAATACCGGCAATTATAAAAGCCACGGGTGTAGCGCCTTTTGCAAGCTGGGCGGCCAGCCCGAGGACCGCAAAAATCCCTCCACCAACCATTCCGCCGATACCAATAGCAGTTAATTCCAGATAACCAATCTTTTTTTGACCGGTATTGCTCATCAAAAAAACATTTAGTACGGTGTTTTATTGTTCCTGTTCTGTTAGGCCATATTCCGAAAGTTTTTGTCTTGTGGTTTCGATATCGGTGTGATGAATAGTATTCATACCGAGGCCGCGTGCCACCTCTGTGTGTAATTGCCTGTCGTCCACATAGACGGACTGTTCCGGCTCGACCTGGGCGACGTCGAGGGCAATCCTGTAAATGTCCTTGTCCGGCTTTCTAAAATGCACGAAACACGAGCAGATGAAGAATTCTATGAACTCCTTCAAACCGAAACGACTGACGCGATAGATAGTCAGCTCCCGGCCTTCGTTGCTGATGGCGGCGACCTTAATTGCGTTGTTTTTTGCGATGGATTTGAACATCCTGAGCATGTCCGGCAGGGGCCTGGTCTGAGAGAAGAGGAATTCCTTGAATTCGCCGGGCTCAAAAGACCGCTTCTTGTGAAAGACCACCA
The DNA here is from genome assembly GCA_964536225.1 of uncultured Pirellulales bacterium. GTDB lineage: Bacteria > Planctomycetota > Phycisphaerae > Sedimentisphaerales > Anaerobacaceae > Fen-1362. Next base: position 9,710 of record CAZHVR010000036.1, on the reverse strand, counting down.
GATTCAGGTATTCGTCGATGCTCATTTTACCTTCCTCGTAGGCGTCAAAGGTCATTTGATGACGCTCTTCGAGTTCCTCGTCATCCAGGTGGAAACGTTCGACTGCGTTTTTTCGCATATTTCTGTCCCAGCCGTTCGTCAGCAGCACGCCGCCTATGTCCAGAAACAGCGTCGAAATCTGTTTATGTTTCGCCATATAATCTTCCTCTCTGCCGGTTCAAAGCGTTTCGAATATCTGCGCGGGTTGGCCCCTCCGATAATTCTTAGTGCCTTCGGCGGGCAATGCTGCAGTTGGAAATTGGGGTATATTTATCCATTCGCTACGTTGAAAGATTCGTCATCGTTAATATCAATTGCACAACAGGCCCCGGCCAGATACCTAGAAAAAATAATGACAGAAACAACACCACAAGAGCTGCTGCCCCCGGCCAGGCAAAAGAAGGCCCGAACAGAATCCCTTCATTTTCCGGCATCTTTTCCTCCGGCTCGCCATACAAAACTGCGGCAATCCGAAGATAATAGAACAACCCGATTACGCTGTTGATAATAAGGATGACCAGCAAGGCCCATAATTTAAATTTTGCGCCGGCGGTAATAATGTAAAATTTCGCTATGAATCCCGCCGTCAGGGGTATTCCCGCCAGTGAAAGCATCGCAGCCGTAAGACAGGCCGCGAATACCGGGTGCCTGAAAGCCAGTCCCCTGTAGTCGTCGATAACTTCCAAATCGGTCTCGCCGCTCGACAGAAACGTAATGACGCCGAAAGCCGTCAGCGTGGTTATGAAATACGCCGTCAGGTAAAAAATCGACGCCGTCACCCCGATGGAACCTCCCGCAATCACGGTCAAAAGCAGGTAGCCGAAATGGGCGATTGAAGAATAAGCGAGAACGCGTTTTACATTGTTCTGCAATAACGCGGTTATATTCCCGAAGAACATCGATGCTACGGCTATGCCGGCAAGAATGAAGAACAGCCAGTTATTGCCGGGAATATCTAAGCCGGAAAGGTATCGCATAAGGACCGCAAAGACGGCGCCTTTGGAGACCGTCGCCAGAAAGCCCGTCGCGGGAGCAGGCGCTCCCTGAAAAACATCCGGCGCCCAGAAACTGAAGGGTACAAGCGCGAGCTTGAAGAAAAGACCTGTAAGGACCATAACCGCTCCCGCAGCGAAAAAAATCGGACTGAGCAGATACGGACCGAACCCGATTTCTGAAAGCTTTAAAAATTTCATCGTGCCGCCGGAGCCGTAGATTAATGCTGTCCCGAACAGAAGAAAGGCAATCGATACCGCCGTCATAACGAAATACTTGATGCCTGCCTCGACGTTCAGCTTGGTGCCCGTATATGCGATTAATACGTATAATGACAAGCTCAGCAGCTCAATCCCGACGAACAGTGAGATGAAGTGGTTCGCGCTTGCAAGCACCGCCGAACCTAATGCCGCAGCCAAAAGAAGAACGTAATATTCCTCCCGCACGATATTCCTGTGTTTGAGGTAGCCGTAGGATTGAACGCTTACCACCAGTGTTGCCGCATATATCAGCGCCGTGTAAAAGCGTGCGTATCCGTCCACAATCAGAAGCTGCGTAACCTCACGTGATTCCTGACCGTAGTCAAAAAAAATGACGATTAACGAAACTGCCATCGAGACGGCCGTCAAAATCACCCCGAGCGAATGACAGCGCGAAACGGCTATGCAAACCAGCAGGATAATGATAGTAACAGCCGGAATTAGCAGCGGAATAATGGCCGATATATCACTTGCAGTCATTTTTTATCTTCGGTATGCGCGATTTTTTGCAGCAGTCCTGTTTCGGTCAGTTGTAAGTCCGAGCTTGGACTCGCTTTCGCGGATTTGAGAGTTTCGCTTTTTCCCGGTGCAATTTTCGACGCGTTCAGGACGGTTTGCGGAAAGACGCCTATCCATATCAGGCCCGCAGCCAGTACCGACAGCGTCAGCATTTCGCCGAAGCGAAGGTCCGTTGTCTTCCAGCTTTTCTCGGCGGGCCCGTAGAAAATCCGGTATATAATCCAGAGTGAATAAATCGAGGAGATAACAAGGCCGAAGGCCGCAATGCCCGCCAGCCACGGATGCACATCGTATGTCCCTGCCAGGACCAGAAACTCGCCTATAAAATTCGCCAGCCCCGGCAGCCCCAGCGAGGCGAGCGCAAAAAACGTCGTCATCGCGCCCATCCGCGGCAGCGCCGACCACAGCCCGCCCATATCCCTTATATCGCAGGTTGCGATTCTCTTCTGGAGCGCACCGATGATAATGAATAGCGACCCGGTGCTCAAACCGTGCGCAAGCATAACGACTACCGCCCCCTTAAAGGCCGTTTGATTGCCGGCGAAAATCCCTAACAAAACAAAGCCGAGATGGCTCACGCTTGTATATGCAACGAGACGCTTGATATCAACCTGTGCAAAGGCGACCATCCCCCCGTAAAGAATCCCGACGACCGCCAAAATAGAAACAACAAAGCCCATTTCTTTCGCCGATTCGGGAAACAGCGGAAAAAGGAACCGCAGCATTGCATATCCCGCCGTCTTCGAAAGCAGCCCGGCCAGAATTACGCTTCCCGCCGTAGGCGCCTCGGTATATGCGTCCGGGACCCATAAATGAAACGGCACCATCGGGAGCTTGACCGCAAAGGCCGCGAAAAATCCGATTGCTATGGCCAGATTTCCCGCCGTCGAATATCCCAGTATCTTTGTATAGTCAAATGTGTATTGTCCCGTTGCGCTGCCGTGAATCCAGTAAACCGCGATGATGGATAGCAGCATAAAAAGGCCGCCCGCCTGTGTATAAATGAAAAATTTAATCGCCGCGTTTACCCTCCCGTCCTGCCCCCAGCCGACAATCAGAAAGAACACCGGCACCAGCATCAATTCCCAGAAGAAGTAAAAAAGAAAAAGGTCCATCGCCGTGAAAACGCCCAGTATGCCCGTCAGCGCCGACATCAATGTAAAATGAAAAACTCCCGCCCGCTTACCGACCTGGTTCCACGAAGCCGCCACTGATGCGGCCCCCAGCACAATTGTCAGCGAAACTAAAAGCAGGCCAAGCCCGTCCATCGCGAGGTGAAACGATATGCCCAGCGGTTTTATCCAGGCGGCTTCAATTTCCGCCAGCCACGTTCCATCGGACGACTGAATGTTGCTGTATCTGCTGACCCAAAGATAAATTACCAGAACCGCGTCCGCCGCCAGGCCGGCAAAACTTATCAGTCCGGATACCACTCTGTTGGCCTTGCCGAATACCCACGCTAAGACGCCTGAGCCGAACGTTATTATCAATAGCCACGCTAATATCATATCAGTATCAAAATCCCTAATAGAACTACGGTCCCTATCCCGATACATCCCGCATACCAGCGAAGATTGCCGTTTTCAATCCGGGAAAAGGCCGCGTTGCCGCCGCGAAATACATATACATTCAGCTTCGTTATCCAGTCCATCACGTCGTTTCTGTTGACGCGGGCCAGCAGGATATACGGGCGCACTATGACCCGGTCGTAAACCAGGTCAAAGCCGAATCCTGCCCGCAGAAGACCGCCAAGGATGTAGCCGGCCGATGTGTTCGAAAACGCCCTGGCCAGCTTGTGATTATTCGCATACAATACGTAGGTTAATATGAAGCCCACGACCGGTATCCCTGCGTAGAAAATCTGCATCACCCATGCCTCAACCGGCAGCGACATACTCACGTAAGTTTGAGGCAGTGCCCCCTGTAAAAATTCGTATAATGACGGAATCTTGAAAAGCTCGGTCAGCAGCTCAGGCAGTCCGGAAATAGACGCTAAGAACGCCAGTATGCCAAGAGGAACAATCATAATCGCTGTCGGCTTCCTGTCGGGATTCGTTTTCATTTCGCCGAAAAACACCACATACAGCAGCCGAAATGCATACATCGCCGTCAGGAACGCCCCCACGTTGCCCGCTATCCAGAAACCGGCGTTTTGGGTTATCGTTGACGTCCGGACGGTGTTTAGAATCAGGTCCTTGCTGTTAAACGTGAGCGTCAGGGGTGGAATTGCAGCCAACGTCAGCGACGCCGCCGTGAATGCCCTGAACGTGCCTGGAAATTTCTTCTTCAATCCTCCCATTTTGAAAATATCGTGTTCGCCGTTCAGGGCCATAATCAAAACGCCCGCGCCGAGGAACAATGCCGACTTGAACAGCGCGTGTGTGACAAAGTGATATATCGCCGCCGCCCAGGCGCCGGCGCCCAGCGCCAGAAACATATACCCTATCTGGCTGATGGTCGAGTACGCAAGAATTCGCTTTATGTCTTTCTGGACAAACGCGCTGAACCCCGCCAGCAGCAAAGTCGCCGCCCCGATGAATGCCACCACCAGCATCACTGCCGGTGCCATCGAAAAAAGTACGTGTGTCCTGGCTATGAGATACACCCCAGCCGTTACCATTGTCGCCGCGTGAATCAGGGCGCTGACCGGCGTGGGGCCTGCCATCGCGTCCGGGAGCCAGACCTGAAGAGGAAGCTGCGCCGATTTCCCGACCGCTCCGCTGAGAAAAAACAGTGAAACAACGGTGAGAAATGCCGTGCCTTTGGGCGACTGAGAGATTTGGCTCATTACCCCCTGAATATCGAGTATCCCGTACCTGATAATCAGCATGAAAAGTCCTATCACCATAAGCGTGTCGCCTATGCGGGTAACTATGAACGCCTTCATCGCCGCCCGGCAGTTTTCTCGCTCCTTGTACCAGAACCCTATCAGCAGATAGCTGCACAACCCGACCCCCTCCCAGCCGAGGTAAAGCATAAGAAGGTTATCCGCCAGGACAAGTAAAAGCATCGAAGCGACAAAAAGGTTCATATACGCGAAAAACCTGCTGTAGCCCTCGTCCTCGCCCATAAACCGGACCGAATAAAGGAATATCAGCGATGCGACGAAGGTGACTACTATCGTCATCACAACCGACAGTGAGTCCAGGTATAACCCGTACCCCACCTGGTAATTGGAAAAGGCAAACCATGTCCACAATTTCTCGTGATATGCGCCATCTTGCGGCTGTGAAAGAATAAATGCCCGGCCTGCCGCAGAGGCAATTGCGCACGAAGCAATCGTCGGCCCCACGGCCAATAACGAAACTATTTTGCGCGGCCGCCGCGAGCCGGCCGCTGCCAGGACGATAAATCCCGCCATCGGAAGCGCCGGTATCAGCCATAACAACTGCAGCATATTATCCTCGCATATTGTTCAGTGCGTTGGTATCCAGGGTTTTATATTTGTGAAAAAGATGCAGTATCAGCCCCAGCCCAATGGCCGTCTCGGACGCCGCCACGGCCAGAATGAACAGGTACATCACCAGTCCGTCCGCCTGGTTCAGTGCCGAGGCCACGACTATGAATGCAAGCCCGCAGGCGTTGAGCATTATCTCAATAGAGAGCAGGATGAAGACGATATTTCGCCGGACAAGCACGCCGACAAGCCCCAGGACAAACAGAATGCCCGCAACTATCAGCCCCGCCATCATATTGATTTCAGCCATCTCAGTCCTTTTTTATCGTTCGTTTTACGACTTGACTGCCTTTTGCCAGATGATGCGCGCCGATAAGCCCGACCAGCAGTATCATTGAAACCAATTCTACGCCCAAAAAATACTGGCCGAACATAACCGCCCCGACCTGCTTGGGCAAAATTACCTCAGAACCTGCGACTCCGGGATTCGATTCGATGAACAGATATATAATCTCGGCCAGCAGAACCGCCCCTAAAACACACGGTGCAATCCACATTTTGGGATGCGTCCACTTCCTTTCCTGCTCCATAGTGTGCCTGCCCTGGTTGACCATCATAATAATGAACACGAACAGCACCATTATTGCACCGGCGTTGATGATGACTATCAGCGCCGCTGCGAAATGCGCCCCCAATACGAAAAAGATGAGCCCCACGGCCAGCAGCGAGAGAATAAAATACAATAGCGCGTGAACGGGATTCATTCTGGTAATCGCCGCTAATGTGGCCAGGGCCGCGATAACAGCCGAAATGTAGAAAACCGCTGTCATGTTTTTTCGATGGGAGTTAAATTTATGGCATTAAATCATGCAAATCGACGGGCGGTTTTTCATTGTCTCCCTGTCCCTTGTCTTTTACTCCGAACGCAACGCCCGCGATTTTATAAAAATTATATCCCGGGTATTTCCCAGGCCCGCTAATAAGCAGGTCCTCTTTTTCATAAACAAGGTTCTGGCGGTCGTATTCGCACATTTCATAATCGGGGGTAAGCTGAATCGCGTATGTGGGACACGTCTCTTCGCAAAGCCCGCAGAAAATACAGCGGGAAAAATTGATGCGAAAAAATGCAGGATAGCGCCGGCCGTTCTCGTCCTCGGCTGCCTGCAGGGCGATACAGTCAACGGGGCACACCGCCGAGCACAAATGACAGGCGACGCAGCGTTCCTTTCCGTCCGGGTCGCGAGACAGAATAATCCGGCCTCGCCAGCGAGAGGGAAGTTTGGGTTTTTCTTCCGGATATAGGATAGTATCACGTTTGCTGAATAAATGTTTTCCGACCTTCAGCATGCTTCTGACTATACTGAACATATCCTTCCTTCCTATTGCCTATAGAGCAAAATACCGCCGGTAAACACGATATTGATTAATGCCAAGGGCAGCATTACTTTCCAGCCCAGCGCCATCAACTGGTCGTAACGAAGGCGCGGCTGTGAGGCCCGCAACAGAATAAACATTGCGATAAAAACGAACATCTTTACAAGAAACCACAGGATGCCCGGCAGGACCGGCCCGAGCCACCCACCGAAAAAGAAAGTGGTTATCAGGGCGGATATCAGCATAATCCCGATATACTCTCCTACGAAAAACATACCGAATTTCATACCGGAGTATTCGCTGTGATAGCCCGCGACCAGTTCGTTTTCGGCTTCCGGCAGGTCGAAGGGCAAACGATGCGTTTCAGCGATGCCGGCAGTGAAGAAGATTAAGAAGCCGAAAAACTGGGGTACACAGAACCACATTCCCTTTTGTGCGTTAACAATATCGGAGACGTTGAATGACCCCGCCATCAGAACAACGCCCATCAGCGACAGGCCCATAAAGACCTCGTAACTGAGCATCTGGGCAGCCGCACGAAGTCCGCCGAGCAGCGAATACTTGCTGTTTGAAGACCAGCCGGCCAATGTTATGCTATAGACACCAAGTGACGACATCGCCAGAAAAAACAGCACTCCTATACCGAGGTCAATCACTGTAATATGCGGCGCAAAACTGATTATGGCAAAAGACAGAAGTGTCGTTACTATGGCAATTGCCGGAGCTATTATGAATACCGGCTTGTCTGATAACGGCGGGACCCAATCTTCCTTGGTGAATATCTTTATTATATCTGCCAAGACCTGTAATACACCGAAAGGCCCGACGCGGTTGGGCCCGTACCTGTTCTGGAAAAAGCTCAGCAATCTCCGCTCCAGCCATATCAGGCCCGGCACAATAATCATAACGCCGGCGAAAATACAAACGGTTATGAGCAATCTCTTGATAATGTAAGGCATTACTTATTTCCGCTTCTTGATTAATTCGCGCCACACCGGGATGCCGTCCCACTGCAAACCGTCAAGACCCATCGGAACCAGCGCCAAGCCGTCCGGCACTGAGGGATTTACCTTAACGGGCAGATAGTAGGAAATATTTGAAAAAGCAACCTCCACGGTTCCGTCTTCGTTGATATCCAGGTCGATGACCTGACGGGGATTTACGGCAATATAGGGGCCGGCAATTAACTCCCGGACCGACGGTGACTGCGAGCTTAACTGTTCGGAACCAAAGATATGATAAGAAGGAACAATCAGCAGCTGGTCGTCCCTGATTTCAAAAGCATCCGGTATCTCATGGAAATACTGTTTATTTATACCTTTTACCGGCTCTATCAGGCGTTTGCCTGCATTTCCGCCCCTTATCGGCCCGCCCACGTTTTCCTGGTATTTATTCACCGACTGCACGGAATTCCAGCGGGGCACCCAGTAGTAAGGGGTCAAAGAGGCCGGCGGCTGTCCGGAATATCCTTCCATCGAAAAGGACATCGCAGAGTCATGGTCTTGCAGCAGCTGCGGCTCATTGACGTTTATGTTTGCGTGAATCGCGGTCCGCCCGCTATAGCGATGGGGCTGACGCGGTATCTTTTGTCCCGTTGCCCGAAAATCAGCCGGCCTGGCGGCCTCTGATATTTCTTTGAATACATCCCGGCTGTTTGCGATTTCATTTATAACACTGTCCAGGTCCTGCCATTTTTCGGCCTGTGATTCTTCGCAGATGTCGCGCACCCATTTCCAGCTTTCCTGAACATCCCCATCCGGAACGTATACCCTGTAAAACCTCTGGGCCCTGGCCTCGTTATTGACAAAAGTGCCGCTCGACTCGGCAAAGGCCGCAGCTGGTAATACGATCTGAGCTTTTTCTGTGGTTTGGGTTTCGATTGAATCAATTGCAATAACGCAATCTGCTCCATGCAATATCATGCCTGCCTGTTCGGAATCAATATGCCTGTAAATGTCGTTTTCAAGAATGATTATGGTATCGATTCTGCCTTTATGCACCCTCTCAACGGCGTCATCAAGGCAATTGCCTTCCAGAAGGCCCAGCCCGATACTGTTGCACGCCGGTACGGTGAAGCATATTCTGGTATTATCGTTTGACTGGTACAGGGCCTGTGCAATATTGGCCGCGGCCTCGATGACGGCCTTTGAGACCAGTGATGTGCCCGCAATAATGCAGGGCCGTTTCGCGTCTTTCAGGTCTGCGGCAATTTTCTGCGCCAGTGAATCCGCATTCTCGGAAAGGCCGATGACCGCCGGCGCTTGTTTGTCCAGCTTATGCGCCACAGCAAAACCTAACCGGGCCAGGTCGTCCGGTGCAGAGTAATAAACTGCCGTGGCCGCATCGTCTAATCCCGTGCGATGCACTGCGGCGATATATAAAGGTCCTTTTTCCTGCTGAAGCGCCTCTCGGACCGCCGCGTCGTTCCAGGGCTCGATATGCAGCTCCTTGACCACGGCGCTGGGTTTTTGCAGTATCGACCTGCGGACCGCAAGTCCCAGCATCGGGGCGAAATTCAGAACGTCCTCTCCCAGAATTACCACAGCGTCAGCAATACTGACCTCTTCCATAGTCGCCGCTTTGACCGCACGATTGCGAAGTGTGTCGAGCACTTTTGACACCATATCGATTTCAATAGCAGAAGCGCCAATGTAGAAATTTTCTTCTCCGACCAGCTTTTGCAACGTGTAGTTTGATTCCAGTGAAGCGTGTGAAGACCCGACGCCGATAACTTTTTTATCCTTTATCGCTTCTCTGACTTTGTCCAATACGATCTCTTTAGATACTGCTTCGAAAGTTCCATCATCTCTGCGCAATAAATTTTTGCGGATGCGTTTGCCGCTGTTTACAAATTCGTAACCGAACCGGCCGCGGTCGCATAAAAAATATGAGTTTACCTCACTGTTGAAACAGGTGCGTATTCTTCTAAGCATCCCGTATCTTTCGTCGGCGTGAATATTACAGCCCAGGCAGCAGTGCGTGCAGACCGAAGGCGCCGATTGCAAATCCCATTTCCGCGTGAAGTGCCTGCTGAAGGTCTTGTCCGTAAAAACCCCCGTCGGGCATATTTCCACGAGATTGCCGCTGAACTCGCTTTTCAGCACGCCGTCTTTGTTCTTTCCGAAATA
>CAZHVR010000035.1:0-26488 GCA_964536225.1 uncultured Pirellulales bacterium | reverse complement strand
AAGAGCCCGTTGATTCGGAAATCACAATAGCGCCGAGTGACCACCTTGTGCTGGATATCTGGACCGATTCTGACATCAGCGCGGGCGTGGGCGAAACTTACCTTGCGCTGGTTGTTGATACGATGTATGGCACGATTGACTATACGACCGGCATCGACAACTATCCCGAGGATGGCGGTATCATGCTCGAGCACAGTGTAAGTGCATATGGCGCGCTTGATGGTTTGCTTCCTGCGGGCGAGGATGGTATATTTGGCGCTATCTCGCTGGGAACAGTATCCCTGATACCCGCCGGCGCCACAATCTTCGACCAGATTGACTTCCATTGTGAAGCAGGGAACTATGATACGGCCATCCATCTCGTTGCGACGGATGGTTCAACAGCGAGTATTGTTGACACGGTGATAGTCCACCAGATTCCAGAGCCGATTACAATTGCTCTGCTGGGTCTTGGCGGACTGTTCCTTCGTCGTCGGAAATAAGACGCGACTGAGAACCTAAGCTTTTAACTTTTTGAGGCGTCCCTAAGGGGGACGCCTCTTTTTTTTGCTGGGAACGGTTTCAAATCGGCACGAAACGAATTAAAATTAGAACCCGAGGATATTGAAATCAGTAAATATATGAAGTAATATGACGGTGCTTTGAAGTTCAGTCAGGAAGTAAAGCTATGAATAAAATATCTGCGCTTCTCGGTTGTATTGTTTTGTTATTGCCCGTCGCGGGTTGTAATCCGAAGGAGGGAAATGATTCCGGTCAGTCCCCTTTGGAAGATATGCCTCAGGCCGCAGTAAGAGAAACTGCACTTGACGGTGTCGAAGAGGCCGAACCGCTGGCGGATTCGAATGAATTATGGGACGGGACACCGCCGGCCAATGACGCGATTCCTGATTTTTTCGCAGATGCTCCTGAGATAAACGAATTTCCTGAATCTGTTGTCGGCTTATGGAAAACGAAATTCCCTAACTCTCTTATTAAATGGGAAATTAAATTTGAACCAAACGGTTCAATTAAAAAAATTTTTCACTCCTTAGCAGGCAACATAAATGTCGACGAGGGCGGGGTTGACGGAAATGTGCCAGGCGGCTCTTACTATGTTTTTGTGATGGGGCCCTGCGAGGCGAGATATATCCCCAAAACACGCACCCTTAAAGTCAAAATCATAGTGGACTATTTTTTATTTAGCTTTCCCGCGGGTGATCTGGAAGGCAGAATGGAAGATTATTTCGAAGGGCCTGTTTCCGAGGACGGCAAGACCTGGAAGGCGGACTGGAGAGATTTTGTCTGGCTTAAAGGTGCGATCCCGCCCGATATCAATCTGATAAACGCTAATCCTGTGCCCCTGACATTTAATAAAATCGAGCCGAATAATTCCTCCGAGTAATATAAATTGCGTTAATCTGAGAAGAAAAAGCAAATAGAGCTATTCGAGCCAGGCAGCTTTCCAGAGCCATTGCCGGGCAAACTGGGCAAAGTCAACGAAATCCACAATTCCGTCCGAGTTGAAATCGGTCTGTAATCCGGCGAGCAGCCATTCGTCGGCCAGTATATTAAGCTCGTAGTAATCCACTCTGCCGTCGGAGTCCAAATCGAAGGGATTGGTCACAGATTCATCGGCGCCAATATCAACCGTATCGTTGAATATTCTCTGTTCAGCGTCTATGTCCCTGGTGGATTCAAGCGGGACGGATGCGTTGTCGCCGAGGTCGATGCAGCCGGATATCGGCAGCAGATGATAGTTTCCTGTGACGAAGAAGTCATCGTTCGGGTCGCCGGGTTCGTTGATGTCCCAGTAGCCCGGATTAACAAAGTTGGGGTCTATGTCGATATTACCGGCACCCCAGTTGAGTGTGCAACTGGCATCTATTTGCGCATCCGCCTGGCCTCCTTCGATATCGCTGAAAGAAACCGTCATCCAGGTGGGAATTGATATGCCCCAGACGCGAAGGGTGTTTATTAAGGCAAGCTGATTGCCGTCGGGAGCGATATTGTCGCGAACAATACAATTTATGACGGCAGGATTACTTTCCCTGAATGAGCCGATGCCGCCGCCTTCGAGTGCCTTATTGCCGATGACCGTGCAGTTTACGAATGTCGGGCTTGACCAGTAAGCGTATAATCCGCCGCCTCGGTGGCCTGCGGAGTTACCGGCCACGATGCAGTTGGCGACCAGGGCATTGCTGCCGCTTGACTGGTCTGCCCCCCAGCAGCAGATGCCGCCGCCGTGGCGGCCGTGACCCACGGCTGAATTATTGGTGATAATACAGTTTGTGATTATTGGGGAACTTGTGTAGCAGTATATTCCGCCGCCGTAGCCCACGGTTGTAAAGGTATTGAAGCTGATGATACAATTCGTGATTATGGCGTTACTGCCATAGCCGCAATAGATTCCGCTGCCGTGGTCCTTCATCGAGTTATGTGTAATGATGCAGTTTTTTATGGTCGGGCTGCTTGCGTAGCAATAAATAGCCCCGTAAAGTGTGCCGCCGGCGCCTGTAATTGTAAGACCGCTCAAAACCGAATTCGCATCCTCCCCGCTTTGGAACAAAAATGCCCGATGGGCATCGGGTGTGCTTCCCTGGCAGTTGATTATCGTTGCCGCAACTGTGGCCCGGTTGTCCGGGTCGCTGCTTTGGACGGTTACGGCCTTTCCCTTGAAATCTATATCCCTGTTGCCGGGACCCGTATAGGTGCCCGCCATAAGAACAATAACATCATATTCATTTGCGTCATCGATGGCCTGCTGAATGGTCTGGTATTGACCGCCGCTGGTAAGGTTATATACGGGCAGGACCTCGTCGGCTCCAATATCTGCATATTGGTTTAAGATTCGCGGGTCGCCTTCGAAATCGGTTTCATCGGTTGCCGGTGCGAAATTCGGGTCGCCGGCATTTATGCAGGGGCTTGAGTAAGCAAGATGAAAATCATTTATATCAGCATCCACGAAGCGAGGGTCGGCCGATATATTGCCGTTAACGTCCGTCTGGTCACTGATAACTGAGTTATAATTACCCGCCCCGTTGGCCCAGACATTGTTATATCTTATTATGGGCGGGATGGTTGAAGCGTATATGCCGTAAGAATTGCCGTTTGAGGCGATTATATTGTTTACAATAACGGGTGCAGAATCGGTAATGCAGTCAACGCCGCCTCCATAAGTCGGCGATGCCGTATTTCCGGCTATGGTATTTCCCGTGATGACCGGCACCGACGCGCCTTTTATCCTTATGCCTGCGCCGTTTATATTATTAATAATCATATTATTTCGTATTGTCGGGTTGCTGGTTGCGAAGACCCCGATACCGGCCCCGTTGGAGGATTCATTTTGGGTGATAGTGTTTCGTTCAATCAGCGGATTCGAAAGGTAATAAACGTAAATACCGCCGCCTCCCAGGCCGCCGGCGACGTTGCCTGATATGTAATTGTCTTTGACAATGGGGCAGGAAGTGTATGTTATGTGGATGCCGGCGCCGAGGGCCGCGTTATTGTCGGCTATCTCGTTTTCTGCTACTAACCCATTGCTCCACTGTCGCAAATGAATGCCACCGCCGTAGTATTGAGCGTGATTTCCCATTACAAGATTGCCGGTTATGGTTGCGTCAACGCCCTGGAAACCGACAATGGCGCCGCCGTCACCGTCGTCGTAAACGGGGTAGTTTGTATCGGGCGGAATGAATCCGTGCTCTATGACGGCAGTGTTGTTAATAAAAGTGTTGTCGGCAATTATGGGTTTGACATGGACGGGGGGGTTGCTGGGATTGTCCGGATTGACGGGGTCGCCATAGACGTAAATGCCGCCTCCCTGGCCGGCGAGATTGTTGATAAAGACATTTTTTTCAATCGTGGGTTCGGACATATTATAACACAGAATTCCGCCGCCGCAGCGGTTCCAATAGACCTGATGAAGAGACCATGCGACCGGCAACCAGGAGCCGGTGCCGCCGGTTATCGTGAAACCGGCTAAAATGGAATTATTGTTTTCACCGCTTCTGAACAGGACGACACTGCCGAAATTCGGGTCTGACGGAGTGGAGCCGTCGATTGTTGTAGTCGCCACTATGTCCGGATTATTGGGGTCGATTGACCGGACGGTTACGGCTTTGCCTTTGAAATCGATATTTTCGTGATAGGGGCTGGTGGCAGGCAGGACGATAATGGTATCGCCATCGACAGAGTTGTCGATTGCCGACTGGATTGTGCCGTACTGGGAGGGAACATATAGTATCTCCGCTCGCAACACCTGTGCACAACAAAACACAATTACCACCCACCGCAATATGTGCATTTTATACCCGCCTCCATACGTTCTTATTTATTTTACTATTATATCAAAACCGCAGACAAAATCAAGGCATACTTTAGCTCTAAAACGGGCGTACTGCTCAATAAATCTTCATTTATACTCAATTTCGGGGCTGTTGTGCTTGACAGGGTCGTTTGTGTCGTTATATTGCCTGTCGGATTGAATGTTATCGGAACACGGTATTGAAAAGGGCAGGTGCTATGAAAAGAGCATATATAATAATTTCGGCAATCGTTATAGCGATGGTCTTTACTATGGGCTGCCGGGATAAACAGGGGTCGGATGAAAGAATGTATCGGCTGATAGCTAATGAAAACAGAGATCTCAAAGAGCGGCTTCAAGCAGAAACAAAAAAGCGGGACGATGAAATCAGAAATATCCAAAAAAAGATGCAGGCCGAAATAAAGAAGCGTGACGACGAGATCCAGAATCTAAAAACACAGTGCCAAAATGAAAAGAGAAAGCTCAATGACGATATAGAAAATTTAGCCGACCAGCTTGAGGATTGCGTGAAAACAACTGACGAAAAGATAAAAGAGCAGATGAAAAAATACTGTGAGGACACAGTTTCACAATTGATGGACTGGAATACGGAGCTTACGGCCGAAAACGAGCAACTTAAAACCGAGCTTACGAAAATCAAGGGTAAGCCGGCCGGGCCGCAGACAGATGCAAATAATTAATCAGCGGGTTTTTTGAGCTCTTCGGCCTTCGGGAGGTCTTTCAGGGAGTTGAGGCCGAAAATTTCGAGGAATTTTTTGGTCGTGCCGTAAAGCATAGGCCTGCCTAATACCTCGGCACGACCGACGATTTTAACCAGGCCCTTGTACATGAGGTTGCGAATCATTTCGCCAGCCGCGACACCCCTGATGGCCTCGACGTCGGCCCTGATAATGGGCTGCTTGTAGGCGATTATGGCCAGCGTCTCCAGCGCCGCCTGGCTAAGGGAACCTTCTTCACGCGTGCGGATGAGTTTCTTTAGCCAGTGGCTGTAAGCGCTTAGCGTGAGCATCTGGAAGCCCCCGGCTATTTGCTCTATGCGAAAGGCGTTGTTGTTTTGTTTGTATTTTTCGTTCAGCTCGTCGATATGTTTGCGAAGCTGCCTGACGTTTGTTCCTGCAATCTCGGAGAGGCGCGCGGCTGATAACGATTCGTCGCTGGCGAAAAGGACCGCCTCCACTACTGATTCCACCGTCGGCTCGAAACCCGGCTCGACATCCGCGGTTTGTGATTGCGGCTCGACGGCATCGTCCGATTCGGGCTTTTCATCACCCGGCTGGTTTAAATCCTGCTGCGGCTCCTGTGCCTGCTGCTCGTCATTGACGGCTGCGTTCTGCTCCTCTGTCATAGCTCTTTCCATGTGAATGGGTCAAAATCTTTTTTGCTTACTGTAATTGTTACCTCAGGAAGCCGTTTTTGCAACTGTCCGGCGAACTTTTTCAGAATAAATCGCTCGGAGACCGTATGCGAAAGACACAGGACAGTCAAATCCGCTTCCTGTGCGGCCAGCGCCTGATGGTGCTTCAGCTCGCCGGTAACGTAAAGGTCGGCTTTTTGGGCAATGACGAGATTGATGATTTTGCCGCACGAGCCGGCACATACGGCCGCGGTCCTGACTAATCGTTTTTCCCTTCCCACGACGCCGATCATCTTTGCGCCGGTCCGTCTTTTGATTTTCGCTATAATCGCTTTCAGAGACGTCGGTTTGGCAAGTGTGCCTGTCCTGCCTAAGCCGAACCTGTTTGTCTCCTCGACAAGCTTGAAAATATCGTAAGCGGGCACCTCGTAAGGGTGGGCGATGAGCATAGCGGTTATGACTTTGGCCAGCTTGTCGGCAGGCACTATTGTCTCGAACCGCATCTCCGCAACCTTTTCAAACGAGCCGCGTTTGCCGACGGCCGGCCTTGCCTCTTCGAGCGGTAAAAATGTTCCCTGCCCCTGCGCGGCGAAGCCGCAATGGCTGTAGTTGCCGATGTGGCCCGCTCCGGCGGCAAACATCGCGTCCGCGACTTTGTTTGCGGATTCCACGGGGACAAAGACGACGAGCTTGTAGTTGTCGCCGGCGGGATTATTAACATAATCGCCGATTGGTTTGGCGTTTTCGATGCCGATTATATCCGCCAGCCCGTCGTTTACGCCGCCATGCGCCGCGTCGAGGGCCGTATGAACCGAAAATACGGCCATACCGGAGCGAATCAACTTGTAAATGGTTTCCGTCTCACCTTCGGCTGTTATTTTCTTCAGTCCGTCCCAGATGATTGGGTGATAGCTGAGAATTAAATCTGTCCTGAGCCGTTTGGCCTCGGCTACAACATCAGCGGTAATATCGATAGTAAGCAATATCCTCTTGACGTTCTTATCCGCGCTGCCGAGCAGCAGGCCGACGTTGTCCCAGTCCTGGGCAAGACCCAGCGGCACTATCTTTTCGATTTCTTGAGCAACGTCTTTTACTCTCATTTTTTCTGCTTACAGTGTTTTTTTACGAATTCGTTATAACAGTCCGTTATCTTTCTTGTTATTGTGCCCGGCTTACTGTCGCCGACGGTGTGTTTTTCGATGCCGACGACGGGTATTACCTGCATAATTACATTTGTTATAAAAACCTCTTCTGCACTCAGCAAATCATCGATTGTAAGGTCTTTTTCGATAATTTCAATCTTTTCGGCGATTGCCAGCTCGCAAACGGTCTTTCTGGCGATTCCGGGCAGAACCGGGATGTTCACGGCCGGTGTATATAGGCGTGAATCCTTCACTAAAAAGACGCTGCTTATGCAGCCCTCGGCTAATCGGCCGTCGGTCGTAAACCACAGGGCCTCGGCGGCCTGTTTTTCGTGGGCCTGTTTCAAGGCAAGCATCCGCGACATATAGCTCGTTGTCTTGTGGCCGCAGGTCGGGTCTGAGACGTTTTGCCTGAACGGGCATAAAACCACAAGCACGCCTTTATTGTAATATTCCGCCGGATATGGCTGCAGTTTGGCGGCGGTTATTAGCAAAGTCGCACTGGATTTTTCCTGCGAACGTGCCATTGCCCCCGCGGACAAGGTCAGACGGATTCGGGCGTCGGCGAGTTCATTTGCTTTGAGAACCTTGTAAATGCTGTCTTTGAGATATTCCTTGTTATAAGAATGTTCAATAGACAATGCCTTTGCGCTGTTAAGCAGCCGGTCCAAATGGTCGCTGAGTCGAAACACGACGCTGTCGTAAGCCCGCATTGTCTCGAAAAGCCCCGCACCGTACAGAAACCCGCTGTCCAAAGCCGGCACACGGGCGTCTTCGATACCCACAAGTTTATCGTTTAAGAACACTTTTTCTTTCATTAGCTGTTCACGGCTGTGATTCCGGCAATTAAAGCCCTTGCCTTTGTAAAGGTTTCTTCGTATTCGGCCGTTGGGTTGGAATCGGCTACGATGCCGCCTCCTGTCTGGACATAGGCCGTATTGTTTTTGATGATAATCGTGCGTATGGCGATATTCAAACAGGCGCTGCCGTCGAGGCCGATAAAGCCGATGCTGCCCGTATATACGCCGCGTGCCGTCGGCTCGGTTTCATCGATGATTTGCATTGCCCGTATTTTTGGTGCGCCCGTAATTGAGCCGCCGGGGAACATCGCCTTAAGAACGTCGCAGAAATTAACATCGTCTCGCAGCTCGCCAGAAACGGTTGCGACGGCGTGAAAGACAGTGGGATGTGTCTCGATTGTCCTGGGCTGTGTGACTTTTCTTGTGCCCGGCCTGCATATCCTGGCGACGTCATTTCGTTCGAGGTCGATAATCATATTCAATTCTGCTTTTTCCTTCTCGCTGTTGAGAAGCTGCTGAAGGTTTTCGGCGTTTAATCGTTCTGCTGACGTTTCGAGCCGTTTTCTGGTTCCCTTTATCGGCTTGGTGCTGATTATGCGGTTTCTGATTGTAATAAACATCTCTGGCGAGGTGCTGACGATTTGAAAATTGCCGGCGTCGATATACGCCGAATAAGGACTTGGATTATAGCGGTTTTGCCAGTGGAAAAGGTCGATGGGCCGAGCGTGATATTTGCAGTCGAACCGTTGTGAGAAGTTTATCTGATAAACGTCGCCGTCGTATATATGGCGTTTTATCTTGTCGAATACCCGGCGATAATAATCTTTGGTCATATTTGACCGGATTTGCGCAAAGTCGATATTCTCAACATCAATGTGTGATGGTTCGATTGCCCGGACGGTTCCGGCCCTGTCAAATAAGGCGGCCAGATACGATAACTTTTGATGCGGTGTCTCGGTGTCATTTTCTAATTCAAGAGCGATTAACCAAAACACCTTTGTTCCGTGGTCGTAAGCGATTAGCCGGTCGTAAAAACGCAGGCGTATCAGCGGCAATCGCAAATCATCGTTTGTCTGCGGCATTGGTTCTATAAACCTGCCTAAGTCATAGCCGAAAAAACCCGTCCAGCCGCCGGTGAACATTCCTCGAGGCAGCGGGTCTGCGGCGAATTTGTATTTATTCAGGGCTTTTTGCAGTTTTTCAAACGGTGATTTTTGTCCCTCGCGAAACTCAAATACCTCAACAGGACGTGCCATCCAATATGAGAAACCGTCGGCATTTTCTTTGGATGGATTGCCGCCGAGTATTGTTGCGCGGGGGTGTTTTGAAATGACCTCACTGAGAGCGGAAGGGTCAACATAGGCAGCAATTTTTCGATAGTGCAGCCGACATGCAACGACTTTGCGTCCGGTTGAGAGTGTCGCTGTGGTCATTTTATTCGGCCTGCCTTGAACTGTTCGATAATCTGTACTCCCGACGACGTGCCGATTCTGTCGGCCCCCGCTTCGAGCATAGCAAGCGCCTCCTTGGCCGTGCGGATACCGCCTGCCGCTTTGATTCCGCAATGCGGGGCATATTCCTTCATTAGTTTCACGTCCTCGACCGTCGCCCCGCCCGAGCGGTGCATACCGGTGCTGGTCTTTACAAAATCAACACCGACTTTGTCAGCGATTTGACATGCGAATATCTTCTGCTCGCGTGTCAGGGCCGCTGATTCAATTATCACCTTCAGCGGGACATTTGGCCTCATCGAGTAGCAAACCTTGCGCACCGACTCCAACTGCCGGGCCAGGTATCTTTCCTGACCTTCTATTATTGCCGCGATGTCGGCAACCATATCAATCTCATCGGCGCCGGCGAAAATCGCCTCTCTGGCCTGAAGCACTTTTATTTTCGTAAAATCGGCTCCCAGCGGCAGAGATACCACTCCGCCGACGATCACATTCGTGCCGTGCAGCAGTTCCGCCGCGACATGTATCCACCGCGGATTGATTGAGACCGCATAAAAGTCGTATCGTATCGCCTCATCACAAAGCCGTTTTATCTGCCCGCTTGTCGCCTCCGGCTTCAAGAGCGTATGGTCGATTACACCAGCTAATTCTTTTACGCTGTTGACTGTCATTTTGAATCTGAACGACTAACCATTTTTACACACCATGGAAGCGATAATACCTGTGGTTAATAAAATTAGATATATTTTTTCTTTCTGAAAAATTCCAGAGCGCCGTCGATACCTTCGAAAATCTTCGTTGCGGTCTGGGTTACGAAGACCGACGGCGTTTGTTTTGCCGGCCAGATGACAAATACCTCCTTTGCGGCCTCGTGTGCGTGCTGGAGTTCCCGTTCGACGCCGCTGGATATTGCCGCCCGGCCGTCGGACAGGGTCGGTATATAGCTGATAATCATCTCGGACTGGTCGATGAGCAGAAAATCCCTCGCGTATGTCTGGCTGTATATGTCTCGTTCGATTTGCCGAATCTGGTCGAGATTTACCCGGATGAGTTTGTCGCCGGCCTTGGTTTCGAGAAAGTCCCTGCCTTCTTCGGCCGCCTGAAGCGCCTGACGGGGCAGGAACGATTCTTCGAGGTCGCCGGGATCAAAGCAGGTGAAATGCTCTTTTATCGCCTGTCGGAATCCCGCTATTTTCTTTTTTACCTCTTCGAGCTCGGCAACGGCCGTCATCGGATAGCTCAGATATGCGCGTTTGATTTGCGGCTCGAAGACCAGGCGGTAAAATGTTTCGACAGTTTCTTCGGATACGCCCCTGGTAAGGCAATAAAACGGCGTCTGCTCATTGATGCCTTTGCAGAGCATTTCAGTGCCGATGATTTCCTCCTCACGCCAGACAATCAGGTCTTTTAGCGTGTGTTCGCTTGTGTGATGCTCGTCAAGCAGCCGGCCGTGCAAGGCCGCGACCCCGTCTATCAGGCAGACGAATATATCGGCGTTGAGATGTCGCATCTGGTCAAAATCGACGGCCGGAAAAAGCCCGTGCCGCCAGCGGAATGTAGCGTGAGTGTTGACAATCACGTCGGGGGCCGATTCGGCCTTTGCGATTATGTCTTTGAAGACGCTGCGGCGAAGTGAATGCAGACGCTTGAGCGGTATGTCTAAGATTTTACCCGGTGCGATATCGGGCGCCTCGGCATACATCATATCCCCCACGCTGCACAGCAGGACCTCTTTACCCTGCGCAGCGGCTGACCGGCAAACCTTTTCGAGGTAGCTTTTCTTGTCAAGCCCCACTATCCCCGTGACGACAATGACCATTGCCGGTAGTCCCCCTTACAGGTTCTTAAGCCGTTGCTGGATATCGTATTCTCTCAGGGCAGCAATAAGCTCACCCATATTGCCTGCCATTATCCTGTCCAGGTTATAAAGCGAAAGATTTATCCTGTGGTCGGTGACGCGGTTCTGCGGGAAGTTATAAGTCCTGATTTTGTCGCTGCGGTCGCCTGAGCCGACCATCGATTTGCGTTTTGCGTCGCGCTCGGCCCTTTTTTTGCTCTCGTAGAAGTCATATAGCCGGCTTCGCAGGATTCGCCACGCCTTTGCGCGATTTTTGTGCTGGCTTTTTTCCTCCTGCATACGGACCGTTATCCCCGTGGGAATATGTTCGAGCCGAATGGCGCTGCTTGTTTTATTCACCTTTTGTCCGCCGGGGCCGCTCGACCTGCAGACCTGCTCGACGACGTCATCGGGGTTTATGTGGATATCGACCTCCTCCGGCTCGGCCAGTACTGCGACGGTCGCCGCGGAGGTGTGTATTCTGCCCTGTGCCTCGGTTTCCGGGACCCTTTGGACGCGGTGCCCGCCTCCCTCGTAGCCGAACTGCGACCAGACGCCTTCGCCCTTGATGCCGAATACGACCTCCCGGAATCCGCCCTTGTCCGTCGGACTGAAGTTAAGCTCCTCGATTTTCCAGCCGCGTGTCTGAGCATATTTTACGTACATATTATAAAGGTCGCGCGCGAAAAGTGCGGCCTCTTCCCCGCCGGTGCCGGCTCGAATCTCCATTATCACCGAGCCGATAGCGTCGTCATCCGCGGTAACAAGCTTGTCGCGAAGCTCATCGAGCAGCTTTTTCTTTTTGGCTTCGAGCTGCTCTATTTCCTCCTTCGCCATTTCTTTTAGTTCGGCGTCGTCGCCGCTGTTGGTTATGTGCTCGGCCTGTTCGGCCTCCTCTGCCGCTTTCCTGTACTTGCGGAACTTGGTGACAAGGCCCTTGAGCTTGCCCTGCTCTTTTGAAAACTCAATCAGTTTCGCAGAATCGCGTGAGACGGCAGGGTCGGAAATCTGTTTTTGCAGCTCGTCAAAGCGGGCTTCGAGCTCGGCCAATTTCGCAATTAAGGTTGTATTAGTTTCGGACATATCGATTCACCGGCTGCTTATATAATAAATAAACAATCAGGGCTCCATTCCTGTAGTACGAACAAAAATAGAGCCCTGATTGTAGTTTGGTCAAAAAGCTACTTTTTCTGCTTTTTGAAGTAATCGGTGCCGTATTTTTTCTGGAAACGCTCGACCCGGCCTGCGGTATCGACGAACTTTTGTCTGCCTGTATAGAAAGGGTGGCAGGCCGAGCAGATTTCGGCGTGAATTTCTCCCGACGTACTGCGCGTCTCGAACGTGTTGCCGCACCCGCAGTGTACAACAACCTTGTCATACTTCGGATGAATGTCTTTCTTCATATCACGTGTTCTCCGGGACTTATCCGCCTCTGGCGGACTTGTCTGCCGTCGGTACAGCCGATGGCGGGTAATTCAAACCATTTATTCTACAGGGACGTAACTATAATATCAAGTGTATATTTTAATGGTTTGAAGGACGGGCTTAAAGGCCCTTAAATGCGGTTTTTGTAAGGATTTGGGCCTTTTTAGCCGATTATTTTTAGAAAGCCACACAAAAACAGCCCGGAATATAACGGAGGTTTTATCCCGTTAGAAATAAATTTTTTGAAGCCGGGCGGGTTTATAAACGATTATCTTGTTGTGGGTGTATTTTTGTAACCGGTCGGCAGGCAAGCGGAGACGAGGCAATGAAAATTCGATACGTCGTATCAACGATGGTGTTTTGGGGCCGCCAGAATCGACTCTCTTTGGAGCAGGAGTGCGAGTTTTTGCGGACGCTGGGCTTCGGAGTGGAGCTTTGGCCAAATACCGGCGGGCTGGATGAATGCCGGTATGACAAGCGCAACTGGCCCCGGCTTGCAGCCGCCACAGAGGGGATGCTCGTCTCGATGCGCTCACGAAATGATAATCCCTCGCCCGAACAGTGGGCGGAGCAAATCGAGTGCGCCAAGCTGCTCGGGGCCGGTATCGTCGCGGATTTGAAGTCCCTGCGAATCAAAGGCAGGAACAGCGACAACGGTGATTACGCCGGCGAAATTATCAGGATGGCGCAGAATGAGGGAGTAATGTTGTACATAGAAACGGGGCCGCTCGATGAGCTGAAGGAAATAGGCGGCAAATTCGATTCGGTGCGGTATTGCCTCGACACCGGCTGCGCCAGTTGTGACCCCGGGCACAAGTTCACTGAATACGTCGATGCCCTTGCGGACAGATTGACGTATCTGCATCTTAGCGAAAACTGCGGATGTTGCGATGACCATATGCCGCTGGCCTGCTCAGGCAGAGTTGCCCGCAGCGACTGGGATTACCTTCTTAAAACCCTCAATAAGTTCGATAACGACGTTATCGGCTCGCTTGAAATGAACCCTTGCACCCCCGCTGAAATGATAAGACGGTCGAGCAGCTTCCTTTTCGATGAGCTGAAATGGCCTGACCGGCCTGAATAACAAGCCAAAAAGGGAAAATCGGTTTCCTGAACGGACTAAAATTCACTCATTGAATCCTCGCTGCTTGTCCGCAGAATCGTAACATTTCCAAATCCGACTGCTTCGAAGAAACTGTTGACATCGGGCGTCAATTGCCGAAGATAAACAGTGATTTAGAAGCAGGCCTTTGGAGGTATGGAATATGAGAACGATTTTGACGTGTTTGTTAGCGGCTGTAACGTTTGTCGCCGGTTGCGCATCGGAGACCGGCGAAAGCCAGGGCAGGGTGGGTTATGATTTCGGCAAATTGGATAAGGTGGCCGTAATCGATGTTACCGGGATTGTAATGGGCGACGCTGCCAAAAACCAGATTGGCGATTTCTTCGTACTGGAGCTTTTGAAAAAGGGCTATGCCCCGGTTGAACGGTCCCAGGTCCAGGCGCTTCTCAAGGAGCAGAAATTTCAGACCTCCGGCATGACTTCTACCGAAGACGCCGCTAAAGCCGGGAAAATCCTCAATGTGCCGGCCGTAATACTCGTCAGTATCCCCGATTACAAAGACGAGATGTCAATAACCGCCAAGATGGTCAGCGTAGAGGATGGCTCTATCCTGTGGCAGGGGACGGGCTATGGAAGGCAGGGCAAGCTGCTTGCGACGATTTTCGGCGCCGCCGTCGGTGCCGGGGCCGGCGCGGCCGGTGGCCACGCTGTAGGCAACAGAGACGGTGCCGTAGTGGGCGGTATCGCCGGAGCAGTCCTCGGCGGCGCCGCGGGACAGGCACTGACTCCACAACAGGCCGAGCAGGTTCAGAAGGTCGTAAAAGAGATATGCCGGCAGCTTCCTTCGAGGGTCGCCACGGGCCAGTAAGGAATTTATGGCTTTAAGGCAGCCGGATATTAAATCTTCACCTTTGTTTCCGAAGGTAAGGTGTCATTCTTTAACGTTGGTATGTAAAACTGTTTTATCCTGGGATAGTGCGGGAGTGTTATCTTTATCGGGTTTGTCCTGGTAAATAAATTCTGTTTCACCGAACAAGGCAGAAATCTCACTGCGTAATTTCCTCGCAGCCATACGGCAGTATGCGCCGTCAATTTCGACTCCGATACTATTACGCCGGTTCCTGATAGCTGCAAGCATAGTCGTGCCCGTCCCGCAAAACGGGTCAAGCACGGTATCCCCTGCAAATGAGAACATTCTTACCAGACGAGACGCAAGCTCGAGTGGAAAAGGGGCGGGATGCTTGTGTGTAGATGCTCCTGGTATTGTCCAAATCTGTTGAAACCATTCATCAAAGTCCCGCTTTTCTATTCTGCTTACTTGGCGTTGTTCGTCGGTCGGTTTCCTGTAGCCCCCGGGCTTTCTCTGCATCAGAATAAACTCAATATCATTTTTGATAATGGCGTTCGGCTCGTATGGCTTGCCGAGAAACTTCGAACCGTTCGAGACCTCGTACGAAGCATTGGAAATCTTGTGCCAGATAATGGGATTAAGGTTATCGAAGCCGATTTTGCGGCACATCACGCATATATCGGAGTGCAAAGGGAACACAAGATGGCGTCCATGCTCCCTGCGCGAGACGCACACGTCACCTACAACGCATACCAACCTTCCACCTGGTACAAGAACTCTGAAAACGTGTTCCCATACTTTTCTAATCTCTGCGAGAAACATCTCGTAATCCTGGATGTGTCCAAGCTGCTTAGAGTGTTCATTGTAACGCTTGAGGTTCCAATATGGCGGAGATGTAATTACAAGGTGCACCGTCTCATCCGGAATGAAGGAAAGGTCTCTTGCGTCTGCCTGTATCAGATTGTGCGAAGTTCGTTCCATATTTTCATTTTACGCTCGCCACGTGTGCTATAAGCGTCTTAATAAATCTCTCCAAAGACAAATCCTCTGCCGGGGTTGAATAATCCCCTTTTATCCCTTTATTGTTGTTGGACGTTATGAAGGCGGCTGCGGTGTATTGCCTTTCCAGGACCAGTTTTCTGCAGAACAGTTCATACCGCCGTAAATATGAGGCCTGAACGAACTCCGGGAAAACTTTGAAGTGTGGCTCTCTTACAGATACCGGCTTATTTGATGCGGTACAGTCCTCAAGCATGAAAAAGTAACCAAGGAATGGTTGGGGACTTTTAAGAAATGCACCCTCCCTGAAGGCGGTCCACAAATCCAAAGCGCTGCCCATTGCCTCCTCTGTTCTGTTGTTAAAGTTATTGCCAAACGATGGTCCTACCTGTGATTTGGCTTCTATGGCTGCCACAAGTGTCCCATCTTTGACAACAAGCAGGTCCCATTCTTTGGTTGGACGGAAAAATCCGGGCAGCTCGATGCTTCGTTTACGAAACAGGCGTTCTTTCGTAAGTCCTCCCTCGATTACCATATCAGCGAAAATATCGATGAAGCCATCCATTTGAGCGCCGCCTGTCACGGCGCTTCTAAGCCCCTGGTCCGACCGGCCGCCCTGTTTCTGTTTGTTCTGCTGAGAAAATCTGGTCCTCCAGTAATGAGCGACAGCTTTTCTCGTCCGGTCATCCAGCCGAAAGCGATTCTTCTCGTCCATGATAGGCCCAAACCAATGCTAAGGTGGTATGTTCTCTTGCATTTTACCGCAGAACGAGCTAACACTATATCCTGAGAATTGAGAAAAATCAAGAGTTTTGCCAATGCAGCGCTTATTTAAGGCCAAATGCCACAATGCAAAAAATACTTCTGGTCAATCCGCCGGTATATGATTTTGCCGCGTATGATTTCTGGGTCAAACCCTACGGCCTTTTGAGCGTGGCGGGATACCTTTGCGGCAGGGCCGAATTTACACTCTTCGATTATTTAGACCGGCTGCATCCGTTCTATTCGGAACTTGAGGGGTTTAAGTGTGACAAATGGGGTCGGGGCAGGTTTTATTATGAGAAAACCCCCAGCCCCCCTTGTTTGAAGGACATACCCCGGCATTTCAGACGGTTTGGTCTGCCACGGACGATTTTTCAGGATTTTCTTGGCCGGAATACCGATTGCGACTTTGCCTTGGTCAATACGGTGATGACCTATTGGTATCCGGGCGTTAAGGAGGTTATAGAAGACCTCCGGAAGTTACTCCCCACAACAAAAATAATTTTAGGCGGCAACTACGTAACTTTGTGTCGCGAACATGCCGAAAAGCTGGGTGCGGATTTGCTCATTGAGGGGAGCAATCTTGAACCGCTTTGGGACTATGTTGGTATTTCACCCGATTTAGGTCAGCCGGGATTTTGGGAGCTCTACGATAAGCTGAATGCAGGTATTTTGAAGCTTAGCGACGGTTGTCCCTTCGAATGCACGTATTGTCTTGTGCCGAAAGTTTACGGCAAATTCCGGGCCAGGCCGTCGGGCAGGTTGCTGGCCGAGCTTGAGCTTTTAATCAAGCTGGGGGCTAAAAACATTGCGTTTTATGATGACGCCCTGTTATTCGACGCAAAAAATGTTCTGGTCCCGTTTCTCAATGATGTCATTCGGCGAAAAATAGAGGTGAATTTTCACAGTCCCAATGCCATTAACGCAAGGTTCGTAACTGAGGAAATCGCCGGGTTGATGGTTCACGCGGGCTTTAAGACCTTTTACCTGGGCTTTGAAAGCACTTCGAGGCAATGGCAGCAGCAGACCGGCTCGAAGGTCTTTTCGGAAGAATTGGAAGAGGCGGTTGCGAATCTCAAATCGGCCGGCGCCGAGCCGAATAATATAACTGCTTATCAGATTTTAGGGCATCCGAAGACCGACATCGGCGATTTGGAAGAATCGATGCGTTTTGTGAACCGCTTAGGTATAAGGGGGATGCTTGCGGATTTCTCGCCGGTGCCGGGCACGCCCGATGGTGACTTATGCCGAAAATGGGTCGATATGAATGAGCCGCTGTTTCACAACAAGACGGCCTTTCCCATAATCCTGCTCGGCTTCGACGAGTCAAATCGTCTTAAAGACCTCCAGCGCAAGCTGAACAGAAATCTGCGTAGTTAATGAGCGACCCCTGTCAGTCCGCCTGAGTAATTGTCACTTTCCCATGGACGTGATATACTTGCCTGCCGAAAATTTCGGGGCTTAATGATATGCCGTCTATTTTGATTATTGGAATAATTCTGTTCTCGGGCTTTCTATTAGGCGAGATTGCCACAAAAATAAAATTTCCCAAGGTTACCGGCTATATTATCGCCGGCGTTTTGCTGAACCCCGGCTTGTTCGGCATTATCCCCGAAAATTTCGCCGACAACACCGATATCGTCACGAATATCGCCCTGAGCTTTATCACTTTTTCTGTCGGCGGCACCCTGCATTATTCCCGAATCAAACGGCTCGGCAAAGGTATAATCTCCATCACTCTTTTCGAAGCGGAATTTGCCTTTCTTGCGGTCGTTCTCTGCATTGTTTTTACCGCCCCGTTTTTCATCACCGGCAGTAATGTTTCATGGCTTACCACGTATATTCCCCTCGGTTTGCTGATTGGCTGCCTGGCGTCGCCTACCGACCCGACCGCAACCTTGGCCGTAGTCCACGAATACAAGGCCAAAGGTCCCGTGGCCTCGACGATAATGGGTGTGGCGGCCTTCGACGACGTTACGGGCATAGTCAACTACAGTATCGCCGTGACAATCGCGCAGGTAATGATAGCGCACACCAAACTGAACCTGGTATCGTCAATTCTTCAGCCGGCCGTGGAAATCATAGGAGGGGTCCTGCTCGGTATCGCCCTGGGGTTCGCTTTTAACCTCATAACCCGGTTCATCCAAAAAGAAAGCGAAGGCGTCCTTATAGTCCTCGTGTTTGCTTTTTTGTCTTTCTGCTTCGGATTAGCCACGCTGCTGGGGCTCGATGAGCTGCTGGCCGCTATGACAATGGGGGCAGTCGTCGTTAACTTCAACGCCAAAAAAGAAAAAATATTTCGCCTCCTCGAACGCTATACAGAACAGCTTGTTTTCGTTTTGTTCTTCACGCTAAGCGGTATGCATCTGAGCTTCTCGGTGCTTCAGAAGTATTATCTGCTTGTCCTGTTTTTCGTTATTGCCCGGTCGGTCGGAAAAGTGACCGGCGCGATGACAGGCGCTCACCTTGCCAAATCGTCCCCGAAGGTGAAAAAATATACCGCCGCCGGCCTTATCCCGCAGGGTGGAATAGTGGTCGGCCTGGCGCTAATTATCAGGCAGAATCCCGCCTTTGCTTTCATCTCTGACATAATGATAAACGTCATTATAGGCGCTACCATCATTCACGAATTAATCGGGCCTGTCCTGGCGGAATGGACCCTCAAAAAAGCGGGTGAGATTGGCCCTCGGCCGACCTAAGGCCTCCATAGGAACCACACAAACAGATATGCGGCTGTTACGGCCGCCAGCGTAAACGGCAGCCCAATCTTTGCGAACTGGCCGAATCTTACCGGCTGACCCTCTTTTTTAAGCAGCCCGCAGGCGACTATGTTGGCCGAAGCGCCTATCGGCGTAATATTGCCTCCCAAGCTCGACCCGATGAGCAGCCCGAACAGAAACAGCGACGGATCGATTCCGAGCTGTCGGGACATCGATATGGCCACGGGCAGCATCGCTACAAGAAACGGCACGTTGTCCACGAACGCCGATACGAAAACCGATATGAACACCAGCAGCGTATAGCCGAGGAATATATTTTTGCCGATGAGTCCGCTGAGCAAATCCGAGATTGTCTCTATCCAGCCCGTCAGCGTAATGCTGCCGACGATAATAAAGACACCCATAAGAAAAAAAGTCGTGTCCCAGTCCAGCGATTTGATTCCCTGCAGGATTGAGCCGCCGCCGGCGAATTTCTTCCAGATAATCGAGGCGACGGCGAATATCATACAAAGCAGGCCCGCGGAGTAGGAAAAATCGGTATCGATAAAAGAGCTGCACACTAATAATGCAATCAGCAGAATTAAACCAATCGTCGGCACCCAGGATTTGACCTTTTCGACCGGCACAAGCTCGATGTCCTGACGATTGCTTCTGAATATGAAATACAAAATTACAAACGACGCCAGTGCGCCAATCTGCACCGCGAAAAAAATGCTTGGTCTTCCGTGATAAAAGAAAAAGTCCATAAAATTCATTTTTGCAAATCCGCCAAGCAGCATGCTCGGCGGGTCGCCTATCAGCGTGGCCGTGCCCTGAAGATTGCTCGATATGGCAATAGCTATCATCATTTTCATAGGATTTATCTTCAGCTTCCGGGCAAGCGACAGGGCAATCGGGGCCACGATAAGAACCGTGGCAACGTTTTCGACGAATGCGGATATGAAGCTGGTCAGCGCGCACAACGCCAGTATTGCCCAGGCGGTGCTTTTCGCCTTATCAACGATAATTTCCGCAAGCCACGCCGGCACCCGGCTTTCCATAAAAACGTCGGCCACCACCAGCATTCCGACAAACAGCCCCATTACGTTCCAGTTGATTGCCCAGAACGCCTCTTTAATGGATATCGCGCCCGCCAGTACGGTCAAAACCGCGCCGCAGACCGCAACAATGCTGCGCCTGTTGGGCAGAAAAATAAACAGGACATACGCCGATATGAACAATGTCAGGGCCGTTACCTTTGGTTCGAACACTACGGAATCCTTAAAAAACAGCTCGTCCGTTTTTGCCTAAAATATCAATCAGCCGCATTCCCCGCAAGGATTATCGACCAAACCACCCGCGTTGATTCACATCGGCGAAAATGGTAGATTTGCCCCCGCTGCTTCGCTCTTACGAAGCAAAATGGCGGGGGCACCCGAGTTTAGGTTTGAAGGAATGCTGCTAAAGTATTCCTTCAAACCTTCGGGTGGGTGATGTTATGATGGATATTCAGAAAGGACGACGAAAATGAATATCTTGTACAAATACTGCGACCAGTTGGGTGCCGTAAAAATTTTAGAGTCGTTAGAACTAAAATTACCGAGTATATCAGAAGTCAACGACCCGCTGGAATGTCTGCCATTTCTTTATTGTCCTGATGATAAATCTGCGATAGAAGCCCAATACTTATCTGCATTAGGTCGGAGAAATATGCTTCCATCTGCGGATTATAAACAAAAACTTGAAAAAGGCGAGATTCATAAAGTACTTGAAGAAGAGCAACGTAATTTCATAAGGGACTGGAACCAACGAAAAGGACGCTTATTATCAGTTTCAGAAACTGCACAAAGCACTGTGATGTGGGCCCATTACTCTGATAAACATAAAGGAGCGGTGATCGGAATTGATTTTGATAATATTCATCATGTAAAAATGAAGATAGGCCCTGTTGACTATTCCGAACAGAGGCCCAAGATAAACATTTTGTCCGATATTACACTCGACAAATTCCGTAGAGTATTATTTACTAAATCAGTCGATTGGGAATATGAGAAAGAATTTCGTGTGATATTCCTCGTTGATGATTTGGAGGGATTACAGCAACGAGATTTAGCGTGTCTTAAAGATTTCAACAGTCAGAAAACATGGTTTTTACGGCTGAATCCGGAATCAATAAGAAAGGTTGTTTTTGGCTTATACACAGAGAAGGGATTAAAGTCAGCCATTGAGAAGTTAATCGGACGGCCGGAACTACAGCATGTAAAATTATATCAAGCCGAAGAATCGGAAACATATACCCTCAATTTGGTAGAAATAAAGAACCAATGAATGAGTACAGCGTTTTGAGCCATATATTATGAGAAGCAAAGTCGACCATTCTAAAAGGTCAATCAAGCGAGAGGGTAAATTTTTCGTCTATATCGTTCAGTGCGCGGATGGAACGTATTATACGGGTTATACAAAAAACCTCAAAGAACGCGTTACCTTGCACAATCGCGGCTATGGAGCAAAGTACTTGAAATTCAAGTTGCCTGTAGAACTGGTTTACGCGAAAGAATATCACTATTACAAAAATGCTTTGAGCGCCGAGAGACGGCTTAAAAAATTGACACGGGTACAAAAGTTGAATCTGATTAGGATTTATGCTGAAAATAATTGCAAAACTGCGGAGGCAGCCGAGTTTAGGTTTGGAGGAATACTGTGAAAGTATTCCTCCAAACCTTCGGCTGCCAGATGAATAAGCTCGATAGCGGGCTTATAGAGGCGTCGCTGCGCGAGTCCGGTTTCGACATCGTCGATAGCGTTAACAAAGCCGATGTAGTGCTTTTTAATACCTGCTCGGTCCGCGACCACGCCGAGCAACGGGTCCTATCGCACCTTGGTCACCTCAAACACATAAAAGAAACAAGGCCCGATTTGATAGTGGCCGTCGTCGGCTGTATGGCGCAGCGATTGGGCGATGAGTTGTTGAAGCAGCCGGCGGTGAATATCGTCTGCGGCCCGGCACAGATAGCCGATATTCCTCACCTTATCAATAAGGCAATACAGGAAAAGAAAAAGACCGTGTTGGTTACGGAAAAAATTCGCCGGCCGTCTCCTGACAACCAGTCGCTTGAAAATTTCGAAAGCGAATACGGCATTGAGGATCCCGATTTTATCGGGATTCCCGGCCAGGCATACGTCCGGGCGATGCACGGCTGTGACAAGTTCTGCACCTACTGTGTCGTGCCTTACGTCCGCGGCCCGGAAACCTCACGCCCGCCCGCCGCCCTAATCGAGCAGGTAAAACGGCTTGCCCAAAACCGCGTAAAACAGGTTACCTTGCTCGGCCAGAGAATAAACGCATACGAGTATAAGGCAGGCGACAATCCTGGCACGCCGGGATATTGCCTCGCCGACCTGCTCGAAATGATAAGCGATATCGACGGCATAGAGTGGATTAGATTTGTAACGAGCTACCCGTCGCAAAAATACTTCACTGAGATTATGCAGGCAATGGCCGAGCTGCCGAAGGTCTGCCGGTATCTTCACCTGCCCGCACAAAGCGGCTCGGACAAAATTCTAAAGGCAATGAACCGCGGCTATACCTCAGCCGAGTACCTTGAGCTAATCGACGCCGCCCGGCAAATCGTTCCTGATATCACTGTCGCGGGCGATTTTATCGTCGGCTTCCCCGGCGAGACCGATGAAGATTTCGAACAGACGGTCGAACTTCTTAAAAAAGCACAATACAAAAATTCCTTCATTTTCAAATACTCACCCCGCCCCGGCACTACTGCCGACAACCGCCTCGAAGACAACATCTCGCAGGAAATTAAGATTAAGCGAAACGTCGAGCTTCTCAAAATCCAGGAACAAATCAGCGATGAGCTTGCAGAGGCGTTTTTAGGCAAAACCGTCAAAGTCCTCGTCGAGGGCCAAAGCAAAAAATCGCGCCCGGATAATCCTCAGCTTCTCGGCAGGACCGCCGGCGACTGGATTGTCGTCTTCGACGGCCCCCAGTCCCTCGCAGGTCAATTCACGGATGTTAAAATCACCAAAACAACCCCCCTGACGCTCTTCGGTAACCTTGTCTGATTTAGTACCGCCCCTGTTGATAAAATCATTTGAAAATTCACCTGTTTGCGGTATGCTTGTTGATTGTATCCGGGAACATTAGCTTTATTCGTGAGAAGGTTATGAGCGATTTCAAAATTGAGCCGTCGCAAAGGATAATCCGTTTGCCGCCCTATCTTTTTGGCCGGCTGAATGCCCTCAAGCTCGAAAAGCGCCAGCAGGGTGCCGACATTATCGATTTGGGGATGGGCAATCCCTCTGATGGCGCGCCGCAGGTCGTGATTGATAAGCTCTGTGAGGCCGCAAGAGATCCGCGTAACCACCGCTATAGCGCCTCAAAAGGCATCAAGGGCCTGCGAAACGAGATGGCCAAAAAATATGTCCGCCTGTGGAACGTCGAGCTTGACCCCGAAAAAGAGATTCTGGCCTGCATCGGCTCCAAGGAGGGCTTCAGCCACATGTGCCTGGCAATGCTCGGCCCGGGAGATACCGCCGTCGTGCCAGACCCTGCCTTTCCTATACATAACTACGGCGTCGCCCTGGCAGGCGCCAATGTGATATCGGTGCCGCTGGGCACGGACCACAAATTCATTGAGAATATTGCGATGGTCTGCGAAAACCTTTACCCGAAGCCCAAGCTGCTTATTCTAAACTATCCGCACAATCCGACCGCAATGACCGTGGACGAGGGCTTTTTCGAGCCGGTCGTCGATGTTGCAAAACGCTTCGGCATAGCGGTCATCCACGACTTCGCTTACGGCGAGACCTGCTTCGACGGCTACAAGGCGCCCAGCTTCCTCTCCGCCAAAGGCGCAAAAGACGTGGGCGTTGAATTTACAACCTTGAGCAAGCCCTACAGTATGGCCGGCTTTAGAATTGGCTTCGCCGCGGGTAATAAGAATATGATTGACTATCTGGCTACGATAAAGGGCTACTACGATTACGGCATTTTCCAGGCCGTCCAGATAGCGGGAATCATTGCTATGAGACATTGTGGCCGGGAAATCGTCGACCAGAACAAAAAGTATCAGTCACGCCGTGATGTTGTCTGTGATGGCTTAACGCGCATCGGCTGGGATGTCCCGAAGCCCCGAGGCAGTATGTTCGTCTGGGCCAAAATCCCCCCCGAACATCTCAAAGGCAAGAGTACTATGGACTATGCTATGGACCTTATGGAATATGCCGAGGTGGCCGTAGCGCCGGGAAGGGCATTCGGTGAAAACGGAGAAAATTACGTGCGCATCGCACTGGTTGAAAATGAGCAGCGGCTCAAACAGGCCGTTCGCAACATCAGCCGCTTCATACAGGAAAGACCAATACGCAAAGCCAAACAGCCCAAACAGTAGCACGGGCTTCCAGCCCGTGCAAGCACGTGGAGGTTTGCAAATGAAACTGTTTTTTTCTGTTTTTTGTCTGATGCTTCTGCTGGCCGGCTCTTCTCCGGCTGCGATTGGTATATTCGAAGGACAAACCGATGTCGGCGACGCTTGTGACATCGGAATACCCGGCTCGGCTGTGTTTGACGCCGCCAAAAACGAATACAGAATCACAGCCAGCGGCTACAATATGTGGTTTGACAGGGACGCCTTCCATTTCTTATATGACAAAGTTGAAGGCGACCTGGCTATGGTTGCGGACATTAACTTTGTTGGAAAAGGCAAAGTCCCGCACCGCAAGGCCGGCTGGATTGTCCGCCAGACGCTTGACAGAGATTCTGCCTTTATCGGCGCCGTTGTCCATGGCGATGGGCTAATTGCCCTGCAGTGGCGAAAAACCAAAGGCGGACAAATGAGCGACGACCTCGAGATACTCCGGAACCTAAAGGGATTTAAGGGGTTTGCGACGATAATGCTTGAACGCCACGCCGATACTTATACCCTTTCAGTCGCCCCCGACGCGTCGGGGTTCCAGATTGTCGGCTCGGTATCGCTGAAGCTGACTGACCCCGTTTATGCAGGGTTAGTGCTTTGTTCGCACGGCGCCAACACCGCTGAAGCGGCAATATTTTCCAATGTTAAACTTGAAAAACAAGGGGTGGTGAATATGAACCAGCGCGTTCTCGAAAGCACACTTGAAACAATGTCAATCGAAACCGGCCAACGAAAAACCATCTATCACGTACGTGAGCACTTCGAGGCGCCTAACTGGTCGCGCGACGGCAAAATACTGCTGTTCAACAGCAATGGAAAAATCTACGCAATTCCCGTCGAGGGTGGTATTCCTCAATTGCTCGATACGGGCGAAGCAGTCAAGTGCAATAACGACCATGGCCTGTCGCCCGACGGCAAACTCCTCGCCGTAAGCAGCCAGCACACCCCGCGCGGCAAATCACATATCTACGTCCTGCCCGCTACGGGCGGCACGCCTCGCCTTGTAACCAAACTCGCTCCTTCTTATTGGCACGGCTGGTCTCCCGACGGCAAAACACTTGCCTACTGCGCAGAACGCAATGACCAATACGATATATACACAATCCCCGCCGAAGGCGGCGATGAAACTCGCCTGACCGATGCACCCGGACTCGACGACGGCCCGGATTACTCACCCGACGGCAAACTCATATTCTTCAATTCCGAGCGGACCGGCCTTATGAAAATCTGGAAAATGAACGCCGACGGTTCCGACCAGCAGCAGGTTACTAAAGACGACAAATACGCCGACTGGTTTCCGCACCCCTCGCCCGACGGCAAATGGCTCGTATTCGTGTCCTATGACAAGACCGTAAAGGGGCATCCCGCAAATAAAGACGTGGCCTTGCGAATTATGCCGCTTAAAGCAGGACAGCTGAAGGTGCTGACCTCTCTGTTCGGCGGACAGGGCACTATAAACGTCCCCTCTTGGTCTCCGGACAGCTCGCAAGTGGCGTTTGTCAGTTACCGGCTTGTGCCGCCGAAATAATTCTAATCGAAAAAAGTCGGAAATTGATATTTGCCTTAAAAAACCCTTTTTAAGTGCAATTTTGGGCCTTTTAGGGGCCTTAAAAAATTTTTAAAAATTCTTCAAAAAATCCTTGACTTGCCTTTGATAATATGTTTTAATGCACTCATCAGCTTGGGGGCTGAAGAGAAAACTCACAGAAGAAGAGATGACAGAGTAGTGCTCTTTGACAGTGGGTTCTTTCTCGTTTGGTGGCTGCGATAATGCAGCTCAACTTTCGGGGGATTCAAGAAAACTCACAAGTGTAGATGTTGTAAGTCATTTTCTATAAATGACTTGCAGCCATTGAGCCGGTAGCAGGGCAAAAGGGGCCCGGTTTCCGGCATCGGGGCGGAGGATACTTAAGGGAAGAGATTTACAGAAGAGAAGCGGCACCCGTTCCGCGCGCACTCCGCGCTGGGCGTGTGAAACGAGATATTACGCGTGCAGTTTGTAAGCACGCTCGAGGAGTTAAGAGATAGGAAGGATTTGGAATAGCAGCATGGATGTACTGATGAAGGCAAGGCGTTGCGTTTGGACAGGAGTTCTGTTGACAGTACTTATGGTCTATACACAGAGCGTTACAGCAGCACTATGGGAAGACACGTCAGCTTGGGATAGAGGCCAGGTGGATGTGGACTTTGGAGGGGACGGTGTGCTGGATGGACATATTGATTATGCGGTTTATGAACCGGGCATTTATCAAGGTTCGTACAAGGACGAATTCAGTGATTTCTTTGTTTATGCATACCAGGTTTTCAACGATAACCCGACCGTTGGAATCGATTCATTTTGGGTGGGCAAATCTGCGGATACACCGGTGTCAAACCC